>JAUIDF010000169.1 GCA_030429125.1 Gammaproteobacteria bacterium
GCACGGTTTCTGTCCGACGACACGGCCTACGAAACCCCCGAGGCGGCAATGAAAGCGCTGGATTCGGGACGGCGTTGTGCATACGACAGCGCTACGGCGCGCATCGTGTGTAGCGGTCGCTGAGGCGCCATGGGGGGCTTGTCCGGCCAGGTGGCGGTGGTCACCGGTGCCAGCCAGGGCATCGGCGAGGCCACGGCGCGCCTGCTGGCGGGCGAGGGGGTCCACGTGGCGCTGGCCGCGCGCAGCGCCAGGGCCATCGAGCGGATCGCGGCCGACCTTCGGGATGGGGGCGCGAAGGCACTGGCGGTGGCCTGCGACGTAGGCGACTTCGCCCAGGTGGCGCGCCTGTACGACACCGTGGTGGATACATTCGGCGCACCGGACCACGTGGTTAACAACGCCGCGACCATACACCCCATGGCCCACCTGGCTGACACCGATCCCGGCGAATGGGGTGCGGCCATCGACACCAACGTCAAGGGCGTGTATCACAACCTGCGCTGCGCGATACCGCTCATGCTGGAGGCGGGCGGCGGCACGGTGGTGAACATCAGCTCGGGCGCGGCCACCGGCGTGCTCGAAGGCTGGACCGCGTACTGTGCTTCCAAGGCCGCGGTGCTGTCGCTGACCCGTGGCGCCCACCTCGAGTACGGTGCGCGTGGACTCCACGTGGTGGGCCTGAGTCCGGGTACGGTGGCCACGCCCATGCAGGTGGAGATTCGCGCCTCCGGCTTGAACCGTGTCAGCCGGCTGGATCCCTCGCAACACATTCCACCCGAATGGGTAGCGCGCGCCGTGGCTTACCTGTGTGGCCCGGGCGGCGCGCGGCACGCCGGGACGGATTTCTCCATCAAAACCGGGTCTGGCCGCGCCGAGGCCGGGCTGCCGCCGCCCGGCGCGCACTGAGCCGGCATCGCGATCATGGATTGTAGTATTTATGCACCCCGACACCACCGCCTACAACCGGTCCCAGGCCCCCGGCGACCGGGACATCTGTGACCGGCTCGCCGAGACGATCGACGCCGCGCTGCCCGAGGCCGAGAACAAAATCTGGCACGCCCACCCCGTCTGGTTCCTCGACGGCAACCCCGTCGTCGGCTACAGCAAACTCAAGCACGCCGTCCGCCTCCTGTTCTGGAGCGGCCAGTCGTTCGAAACCGAGGGTTTGACGGAAGAGGGAAAATTCAAGGCGGCCGAGGCGCGTTACCGATCGATCGACGAGGTCGACGTCGAGCAGCTGCGCCGTTGGCTGGCCGAGTCGCGCACCGTGCAATGGGATTACAAGCACATAGCCCGACGCAAGGGGCGGCTCGAACGCCTGAGTTGAATCGCGCTAGCGCTGTTCCGCCCGCGACGCACAGGCAATGCAACGGGTTGTCGCCGGATCGATTTCCAGCCGCGCGAATGCGATCGCCTCGTCGCATTCGACGCACTGCCCGAAGTCCTCGTCGTCGATGCGAGCCAGCGCGGCCTCGATCCGGCGCAGTTCCAGCGCACGGCGACGCTGCGACTCGATCGCCATGGCCTGTCCCTGCAAGGCATCGGAGCGCGACACCCGGCCCACGCTCGACTGGTCGAGCGTAACCGGGCGCGTCGATGCCTCGGCGGTCCTGCTGTCGGCGTTCAGTGCCTGCTGGCGCGATTCGAGAACCTGTCTCAGACGAGCGAGTTGTGCCGGTGTCATCGCGCCGAGTGTAAACCAGGAAGGCGGCCGGCGGGCGGCGCACTCGCGAAGACACGGTCGGCGCCCGCAAACAGGCGCTCCGCGGGACATGACGCGCTGCCGGGTTGCGAAGCGTCGCCAATGATCGTAACGTCCGGGTCCCGTCCTCGAGCGTTCCGCCGCAAACGTTGCCGTGACACTCCTGCTGATCGTATTGGTAATCGCCGCCTTGCTGTGCAGCCTCGTGGCGGGCTTCCTGTTCGCCTTCGCCGTCGTCGTCATGCCCGGCATCCGGCGGCTCGCCGACGGCGAGTTCATCCGCGCGTTCCAGGTAATGGACGGCGTCATACAAAGAAACCAGCCGCTGTTCATGACGGTCTGGCTCGGCTCGATCGTCTTTGTCGTTGCTGGCGCCGCACTCGCATTCGGTTCGCTGGACGCGGTCGAGCGGTGGCTGGTCGGGGTCGCGACGACGACCTGGCTGCTCGGCGTGCAACTACCGACGGTTGCCGTCAACGTGCCGCTGAACAACCGGTTGCAGGCGGTGGATGTCAGTGTCGCCGACGAACCGGGGAGGCGCGCCGCGCGCGACGCGTTCGAGGCGAGCTGGAATCGCTGGAATCGAATTCGAACACTCGTCGCCTGCCTGTCTTCACTGCTGCTGATCGTCGTACTGTTGCGACTCTAGATCGATCGGCCGCTGCACGCGATGCGTACCTGGTCCGGTCGATAAAATACCTTGATCGATACCGCCGGGGAGACATGGTCCGGCACGGTCATCGTGGCTCGTCGAACAACCGGGCCCCCGGCCCGTCGGCCGCCGCGATGTCGTCCGGGTTGCGCAGCGGGCATTCTTCAAGCGAAAGGCAACCACAGCCGATGCAGCCATCGAGCTGGTCGCGCAGGATCAGCAACTGGTCGATTTGCCGACTGAGCCGTGTGCGCCAGCGATCGGCGAGATACCGCCAGTCCTTCGCCGTCGGCGTGCGATGAGACGGCAGTCGGGCCAGTGCATCGGCGATTTCCGATAGCGATATCCCGAGCCTGCGGGCCGCACGGATGATGGCGACGCGACGCAGCACGTCGCGGGAAAAGCGGCGTTGCCCGCCGGCGTTGCGGCGGCTGTTGATCAACCCCTTGCGCTCGTAGAAGTGCAGTGCGGAGACTGCGACTCCGGTGCGCCTGGCCACCTGTCCGACGCTCATCTCGCGCACGAGCGTCGCTCCACCCTGGCTCGTCTTGTTCATCGCTTGCTCGCGTGGCAAAAACCGTTCGCAGTATATTGACCTCAACCAGGGTTGAGGCAATAGGATGGGACGGATAGTTTCAACCGGGAGGCGCATCGAATGAAACAGGTCATGACGGATCTGTGGGAGACCCGCACCGAGAGTCCTTCCCCCGGGCTCACGGTTCATGCCTATCTGTGGACGCGCCCCGGGGGCAACGTGCTGTTCTACAACACCGGGCATCGGTCCGAGATCGACGCCATGTCGCAACGGGGTGGTGTCGCGTGGCAACTGCTGAGTCACCGGGATGAGAAGGGCGAGTCGCTGGCGCTGATCCGTGGCCGCTACGGCGCCACCCTGGGAGTCCATCGTGCCGAGGCCGCATCCTACGACGACCTCTGCCCCGCGGACCTGCTGTTCGATGATCGGCAGGTGCTGGCTTGCGATGTCGAGGTCGTCCCGACGCCCGGACACTCGCCGGGCAGCGTTTGCTTTATCGCCTCGGGGACGGGCGGCCGTCGTTATCTTTTTACCGGCGATACCCTTTACCGCGCCGGTGATGGAACGTGGCAGGCCGGCTTTATTCCGGGTTACACCACCGAGGCGGACCGCGTCACGCTCGCCGACAGCCTGCGATTGTTGAAAACACTGCAGCCGGACGTGGTGCTCTCCAGCGCATTCGGTGGCGACAGCGGCTACGAGGTCATGGCGCCGGGGGTGTGGCCGGCACGGGTCGACGCCGCGCTGGAAAGACTCCTGAGGCGAGACAACGGCCGTCGATCCGGGTAGATTTGCACTCTCGACGTGAAAAGACAAGCAGCGAAAACTTGTCTCGAACAGGACGCGCGCAGAGTTGAAACATCGTTTTTTCGAGCCTTGGGACAGTGAATCGGAATCGCGGACTCATCTGTATTCTCTCGCGAAGCAATGCGCCGCGTCGTTCCATGGCGCCGCGGTTCCGGGTGGTGGCGGAGGTTTGGCTGCGCGCGTCGATCGCGTGGCGCGGACGAAGCGCGTCACGGACGCATGTTGATGCGTGACCCGGCGCACAACGGGTGGACGGCGCATCGTCCCAGACCGGGTCGCGGAGCTGCAGGACATGGCTGATCGCCACGCAGTTCAAGTCTCCACCGAGCTGCGCCGAAAGGATCCACGCCTGCCGGTATACGTCGTCATTCCCGCTCCGTCCATCGCGTCTTTGGAACTGACTGGCACGGCGGTGATCGAGGGCACCGCCATTGGTCATGACTTCGGGCGACGTACGATCAAGTCCCTGGGACGCGGTAGCGAAGACGGGTTCGTCGAGTTCACGACGCCGTTCTGCCGCAAGGCGCGCCTTCAAGTGGGTGAGCCTGTCGCGTTGACGCTGCGTCTTGCCGACATGTCCACGCGCCGAGGCGCTGCAGTACCTCATCGCGCGCGGCCGGCGCCTCGAGCGTGCAGGGATGGCGTCGTCGCCAAGCGAGTGCCGCACGGCCAACGAACCGGTTCGCGCCGCCAGGACCGCCACCACGCGCAATCGGCGCGCGGCTGCGATCGCCGGCAGGCTGCAGGGTGATTCGACATGATGACACGTGATTTCGCGTCCGGATCGACGCGGCCACGTCGTGGGTGTCACGCGACTGCTCCGTTCCTATTCAACACGGGAGCCGGGTATTGAACCGGCAAGGCACCTCCCCCAGGGTCGTCGTCCAGGCCTGGGTGGCTGCTTTCAATCGCGCCGATGTCGCGGCGCTCACCGCGCTCTATGCCGAGGACGCCGTCAACCACCAGGTGCCGGAACAGCCGGTCGCGGGACGGGAAGCCATCGGCGACAGGTTCGCACGGGAGTTCTCCGCCGCGCGGATGGAGTGCATCGTCGAGAACCTGTTCGAGGACGGCGAGTGGGCCATCCTGGAGTGGCGTGATCCCCTCGGGTTGCGGGGCTGCGGCTTTTTCCGCGTCGAGGACGGGAAAATCACGTTTCAGCGGGGCTACTGGGACAAGCTCAGTTTTCTCCGGCAGCACCGCCTGCCGATGCCGGGGGAATAGCGGCTGGTCCTGTTTACGGGCGTTTGCCGTGGTGAGCATCATCATGTCACGAAGCATTGGCCGACAGTTCGCAATCGCGATAGCGCGTGTCGCCATCGACGCTCGACCGTGCCCGCGCGGGTATAGACTCCCGTTCGTTATGTGTGAGTTTCCCTCCAGCCTTTCGCCGCCGTCGGTCGAGCGGGCGTCGTTGCGCATGGCGCACAGCCCATCGGGCCGGTCGATCTTCGAACGACCGACTGCGTCGTCTTGCGCATGAGATCCCGGTCGCGGCGCCACCGGAGTCAGTCGCGGTGAACGAATCGCCGCAGTCGATCACGGATGCCTACCCGCCGAGGGAAATCGCCCGGCGGGTCGAGCAACTGGGCGTGGCGAAGGCGCGCGCCGATACCGTCACCCTCCTCGTGCTGGCGGTGCTTGCCGGCGCATTCATTTCCCTCGGGGCCATTCTGTTCACCGTCGTGACGACGGAATCGTCGCTCGGGTTCGGGCCCACCCGCTTGCTGGGCGGCGTGAGCTTCTGCCTTGGGCTCATCCTGGTGGTGGTGGCCGGCGCCGAGCTGTTTACCGGCAACAATCTCATTGCCATGGCCTGGGCCAGTGGCCTGATCGGCGCGCGGGACGTCATGCGCAACTGGCTGCTTGCCTACACCGGCAACGTCGCGGGCTGCCTCGGGACGGTGTTTCTCGTCGTCTGGGCCGATATCGCGAGCCTGGGCGAGGGCGCCATCGGCGCGGCGGCGATTCAGATCGCCAGTGCCAAGACCGATCTTTCCCTTGCCGAGTGCTTCGCCCGCGGCGTCCTGTGCAACGCGCTGGTCTGCCTCGCCGTGTGGCTTGCCATCGGTGCGCGCAGTGTGACCGACAAGATTCTGGCCATCCTGTTCCCCGTCACCGCCTTCGTGGTTCTCGGCTTCGAGCACTCCATCGCCAACTGGTTCTTTCTGCCGTTCGCTTTCGCGCTCGATTCCCAGAACGTATTGTCGATTGCCGGCGCGGTCCGCAACCTGGTCGCGGTAACCGCGGGCAATATCGTCGGTGGCACGCTGCTGGTCGCCGGGGTGTACTGGACAGCATACCTGCGTAGCGAACGCAAACAAGCGGATTGATTTACCCCTGGGTACGAAGTCCATGACCAAGCCCGTGTACGCACTCAACCTGTTCAACGTTTCGAACCGCGAGGAGTACCTCGCCTACTCGAAGCGGTCGGCACGAGAGGTCGCCGCCCACGGTGGCCGCGTGGTGGCGCTGGGGAAGTTCCGCGAGTCTGTCGCCGGGGATGTCGAGCCCCGCGCGGTGATGATCCTGGTCGAATGGGAGTCCAGGGCTGCCTTCGAGCACTACCGAAAAGATCCTGCGCTGGCGGACTTGCATCCCCACCGCGAGAACGGCACCGAGGATTACATCTGGCACCTGTTCGACCGGCTCGAAGACCTGCGGCCGGTATTGAAACCGGGGCAGATGCGGGTGCGGGCGCCACATCGCGAAACCGCAGAGCGTCGATGAGCCGGTCGTCGGCGCGGCTGTTCGTCTACGGGACACTGGCGCCCGGTCGACCCAACGAAGGTGTTCTCTCGGCCATCGGCGGCGAGTGGCAGGCCGGCACCATCAAGGGCGCGCTGCGGGAGGCGGGCTGGGGTGCGGCCATGGGCTATCCGGGAATCGACCTCGACGAGTCGGGCGATGCGGTCGCGGGGTTCGTCTTCACCTCGGACCGTCTCGGCGAACACTGGGGCACGCTCGACGAATTCGAAGGCGACGCGTACGAGCGCGTGCTGACCCGCGTGACGCTCGACGACGGACGGCGGGTCGACGCCTATGTCTATGCGCTGCGGACGACTTGACTCCGAAGATGGATCCCACGTTCGACAATTTCACATACCGCGGCAGTTGATCATGAACAGTATTCCCCGCCTCATGAAGGGCGTGCAGCTCACCGGCCACGGTGATCTCGACAGGCTCGACTATCGTGAAGATATCCCGGTGCCCGTTCCCGGACCGGGCGACGTGCTGATCCGGGTCAAGGCCGCCGGGGTCAACAACACGGATCTGAACACGCGCAAGGGCTGGTATTCGAAGTCTGACGGCGATGCGGCGGATGCGAGCTGGAGTGGCGAGCCGATCCGCTTTCCCCGTATCCAGGGCGCCGACGTCTGCGGCGAGGTGGTCGCGCGGGGGAAGGGTGTCGACGACGGACTGCTCGGGCAGCGGGTGATCGTCGAACCCTGCCTGGTGGAGGCCGGCGGCAAGATACTCGATTCGCCCTGGTACTTCGGTTCCGAGTGCGACGGCGGGTTCGCCGAGTACACGGTGGTGGCGGCGCGGCATGCGCATCGCGTCGAGACCTCGCTCAGCGACGTCGAGCTGGCCTCTTTCCCCTGTTCGTGGTCCACCGCCGAGAACCTGCTCACCCGCGCCCGGGTGAGCGCCGATGACGTGGTACTCGTGACCGGCGCTTCCGGCGGCGTCGGGTCGGCGGCAGTGCAGCTGGCGCGGGCGCGCGGCGCGACGGTGGTGGCGATGACTTCGCCGGCAAAGGCGGACCGGCTGCGCGGGCTCGGCGCCTGCAGTACCCTGGATCGCGATGCCGACCTTTCGAAAACGCCGGGCAGGAACCGTGTCGACGTGGTGGTCGACCTCGTGGCCGGCGGGCAGTGGCCCGACCTGCTGAACGTGCTCAAGCCGTTCGGTCGGTACGCGACCTCGGGTGCCATCGCTGGCCCGATGGTGGAACTGGACGTTCGTACGCTCTACCTCAAGGACCTGAGCCTGTTTGGCTGCACGGTGCTCGATCCGGACGTGTTTGCCAATCTCGTCAGGCGAATCGAGTCCGGCGAGGTCACGCCGCTGGTCGAACAGACGTTTCCTCTGACCGCCGT
>JAUIDF010000170.1 GCA_030429125.1 Gammaproteobacteria bacterium
AATGGCTGTTGTGCGAGATGATTGGTTTCGCGACCATCGAATGGAACAGTTTTTATCGTGTAAGGAAGCTCTGCCTCTTCGCACGCCCATCGCAATCTCAGGTCGCGCACAAATCCGCGCGGAAAATCTGGCACCCAATCATAAGTCCAGATTGTTAGTTCGCTCACGTCATTCCCCCTGTTGAATAGACGCCCAACTATAATTCGGCGGCAAAAATGTCGTGTTGTAACACGACGAAGTCGTCGTATAACATTCCGAAAGCTCTCTAAGTTATTGATTTATCTTTCTGTCGTTGTTGTTAGGCTGCGTAATCCACTACGCGAAATGCTGCATTCTGAATTCGTTCTAACCAAGCCGGGTTGTGTGCCGCGTCAATCGGCGAACATTATAAATTTTCGTTTCCTTCTCGCGCCCGTCTAAACATTTCCGACGGGCTAATGTTCCGCTACTACCCTGTCGGCTCGCCAATGTGCAGTCGTCTCGACAGTCGAGATAACCCATATTTTACCTGCGGCGTTCAGTGCCGGACACGTCACTACCGTGATTTTTGCGTGAGATTTCGATAAAGATCCGCGACGGCGCGGTTTGAGCAGGGTCGTACGCGAGTGTTGGATCCGCTTTCTCGGACTGGACGATAAACGCACGGGTTTGGTGCGTTAAACGTTTGTAAACAATTTGGTTTTTGACTGCGCGAGGGCGGTGGGCATGGTTCAATCGGACGCTTGGCTTATTTGAACCGATTTCGCCGACATCTGTGCCCATGCTGAAAATCGAACAGTTGACGATGACCTACGCCCTCGAGGACGAGCGAGTGGATGTGCTCAAGGGCATCGACCTGTCCGTCGGGACGGGAGAAAGCGTGGCGGTGGTGGGGCCGTCGGGGTCGGGGAAGACGACGCTGCTGCTGTTGCTGGCGGGGCTGGATCATCCGACCAAGGGGTCCATTAGCCTCGACGGGGTGGCGCTCACCGGGTCTGATTCGGATGTGCTGGCGGACCTGCGGCGGGATCGGCTGGGGATCGTGTTCCAGTCGTTTCACCTGGTGCCGAGCCTGACGGCCATCGACAACGTGGCGTTGCCGCTGGAGATTGCCGGGCGGCGCGGGGCGCGGGGACGGGCGCGGGAGATGCTGGACGCGGTGGGGCTCGGGCATCGGCAGCGGCATTACCCGGCGCAGTTGTCCGGGGGCGAGCAGCAGCGGGTGGCGATTGCGCGGGCGCTGGTGCACTCGCCGGCGCTGCTGCTGGCGGACGAACCGACCGGGAACCTGGACAAGCACACCGGCGAGTCGGTGGGCGACATTCTCTTCAAGCTGCACGCGGAAGTGGGATCGACGCTGGTGATGGCGACCCACGACGCGCGCATGGCGCGCCGCTGTGACCGACTGCTGACCCTGGACGACGGCCGGCTGGCCGAGCAGGAATCTTCCGATGCCCTTCTTAATTAGTCTCGCCCGGCGCGACTTGAGCGCCAGCGGGCGCTCGCTGTGGGTGTTCCGCACCTGCCTGGCGCTCGGCGTGGCGCTGGTGGCGGCGGTGGGCGGGCTGTACCAGCAGGTGTCCGGGGCGCTGCTGGACGATACGCGGGCGCTGATGGGCGGCGACGTCGAAGTGGAGAGCCGCCGGCCGCTGCCGGAGGACGTGCAGGCGTGGCTGCGGGCCAACGGCACGGTGTCTCGCCTGACCGAGCTGCGCACGATGATGCGCGCGGGCGAAGGCGGGTTGCAGATCGTGGAGTTGCAGAGCGTCGACGACCACTATCCGCTGTACGGCACGCTGCGCCTGGAGCCGGACGCGACGCTGGCGGACCTGACCGCCCTGCGCGACGGTCGCCACGGCATCGCCCTCGATCCCGTGCTGGCCGAGCGGCTCGACCTGTCCATCGGCGATACCGTCGGCGTCGGCTCGCTCACCCTGGACGTACGCGCGCTGATCCGCGAACAGCCGGACCGCGCCCTGAGCGCGGACTGGCGCGGCGCGCCGGTAATGATCTCGGACGCGGCGCTGGAAGCCTCCGGGCTGGTGACGCCGGCGAGCCGCATCGAGTTCGAATACCGGGTGCGCACGGACGAGTCGCCCGAGGCCTGGCGGGACCGTTTCTTCGACGCCTTCCCGGACAGCGGCTGGGAGGTCGATACGCTCACCGGGCGCAGCGAGCGCATCGCCGAGCGCCTCGGGCAGGTGGCGTCCAGCCTGTTGATCGTCGCCTTCAGCACGCTGTTTATCGGCGGGCTGGGCGTGTTCAACGCAGTGTCGGCCTATCTGCGCGAGAAGCGCGTGACCATCGCCACGCTGCGCGCGCTCGGCCTGCGCGATGGCCGGCTGGCGAGCGTGTACGTGCTGCAGGTGGGCCTGCTCGCGGGCGGCGCGAGCCTGGTCGGCGCCTTCATCGGCATGGCGGTGGCCGCGGCGGGCGCCCGCTTCGCGGCGGGTCACCTGCCGGTGGAACAAGCGGGGTCTCTGCTGGTGTTGCCGGCCCTGGCGGCGGTGGTGTTCGGCCTGCTCATTGCCTTCACCTTTTCATTGCCGGCGCTCGGGCGCGCCCTGGCGGTCGATCCGGCGACGCTGTTTCGCGGCGACGAGGGCGGCACGGCACCCTTGCCTCGGCGCTGGCGCCTGGCGACGCTCGCCGGTTGCGGCCTGATCGCCGCCCTCGTGCTGGCGGCGCTGCCGGACCCGGTGTTCGGCCTCGCCTTTCTCGCGGTGGTGGCGCTGGTGATGGGCCTGCTGGATCTCGTGGTGCGGGCCTTGCGCCACGGCGCGCGTCGCATGGAGTCGCACCCGGTGCTGGACAACCGCTTCTCGCTGCGACTCGCGGTGGCCAACCTGCACCGGCCCGGCTCGCCGCTGCGCACGTCGCTGCTTTCGCTCGGCTCGGCGCTGACGCTGATCGTGGCCTGCGCCGTGGTGGTGAGCGCCCTGCTCTACACGCTGAACTCGACCATCCCGGAGAACGCGCCGGCGCTGGTGCTCTACGACATCCAGGACGACCAGGTCGGGCCGGTGACGGACGCGCTCGAATCGTCGGGCGGCGCGAGCCGCGTGGACATCGCGCCGCTGGTGCTGGGACGCCTCAGC
This sequence comes from Gammaproteobacteria bacterium, assembly GCA_030429125.1. Lineage (GTDB taxonomy): Bacteria > Pseudomonadota > Gammaproteobacteria > Arenicellales > CAJQKF01 > BQJD01. The sequence continues at coordinate 3,078 of JAUIDF010000170.1, forward strand.
CACGTGAACGGCGAGCCGCTCGGCGAGAGCGACGACGGCGAGCGCCGGGTGGAGGCGCGGGACGAGCACAAGATTACCTACCGCGGCGGCAACATCGATGGCGTGACCATGGATCGCGGCGCCTGGTGGAACCCGGACAACGCCGGCGTGCAGGTGGCGATGGAGGATCGCGAGGCGGACCAGTTGGGCCTGCAAGTCGGCGACGTGCTGACCTTCGCCATCGCCGAGCGCCGCCTCGAGGCCACGCTGTCGGGCATCTACCGCCAGCAGGGCATGCAGACGCGCTTCTGGTTCGAGGCGATGATCGAGGACGGCGCGATGGACGAGTTCATCCATCGCCACGTCGGCGCCGCGTGGATGAATGACGAGGCGGCGAAGGCGGCGCAGTCGGCCATCGCCGGCATCGCGCCCAACGTGGTCACGGTGCGCACCGCGGACATCGTGGCGACGGCGCGCGAGCTGCTGGGACGCGCCTCGCTGGCACTGGCCGCGGTCGCGGTGATCAGCCTGGTGGTGAGCCTGCTGGTGTTGTCCGGCGTGATGGCCACCAGCCGCGCGCGGCAGGTCTACACGGCGACGGTGCTGCATTCGCTCGGCGCGCGCCTCGCGGCCATTCGCCGCAGCCTGCAACTCGAGTACGGGCTGCTGGCGGTGATCACCTCGCTGTTCGCCATCGCCGCGGGCCTCGCCATCGCCCTGCCGGTGGTGGTGATCCGCCTGAAGATCGTCGACGACTTTCCGCTGTGGCCCGCCGCCGTCGTAGCGGTCGCCGTCAGCGCGACCTGCCTGCACTTCGGCGCGCGCTACCTGCTCCGGCGGCTTCGCATCAATCCGGCAACGCTGCTGCGCAGCGGCGGCTGAGCACGCGGCCTTTCGATCTCGCCTATAATCCCGGCGAATCCACGCGATGGCCGAATGCGCTTGTCATGTCGCTGTTCGTTGAACTGCCGGATTCAATCGTCGCCCTGCTCGTCGTTGGCGCATCGTGCGCGCTGTCCCTGGTGCCCTATCTCATCGCGCGCCGCCTGCTGATCTCGCGCACCGACACGCGCTCGGCGGACCTGGCGGGCTCGGTTCTGTTCCGCGTCGGGGCGTTGCACAGCCTGATCCTGGCGCTGGTGTTTGCCCAGGAACTGCTGAATTTCAACGAGACCCGTCACAGCATGACGCGGGAGGCCGCACTGGTCGGAAACGTGTACTACGATCTCGCACGCTTCGACGAGGCGGCCACCGCACCACTTCGATCCCACCTGCGGGCGTACGCCGACATCGTCCGCGATCGCGAGTGGCGACTGCTGGCCACGGAGTCGCGACTCGACCCCGATGCCTGGAAGGCATGGCAACTGGCCTACGAGGGCATCCTCGACCTCGAAGCCACCGGGCACCGCCAGTCGGCGCTTCGCGACATCATGATCGAACAGGTCCGCGAGATTTCCGCGTTGAGAATCAGCCGCGAGTCCGCCGCCCTGGTGACCGTCAACGACCTGTTTCTCTACGCGGCGGTGGCCGGCATCGTGATCATGTCCATCGCCTACTTTCCATTCGCGCCGACCGCCGTCAACCTCACGCTGCTGCTCGCGTTCGCGACGTACACCGGGCTCGTCCTGTACTTCATCATTGCCTTCGCCAACCCGTTCAGCGGCGGAGGCATCGTCGAACCCGTCCGCTTCGAACGGCTCTACGAGGGCATGCGCCAGGCCGGCTGAACCGGCTCAATGCACCGGCGGGCCCTCGGCCTCCCGCCAGCATCCGCGACCGGAGTGCTTGGCGCGGTACAGTGCCGCGTCGGCGAGGCTGAGCAGGCGGTCGAGGTTCTCGCTGTCGCGGGGATAATAGGCAATGCCGACGCTGGTGCCGATGGGCATTTCGCCGCCCTCGTACACGAACGGCCGTGCCAGTTCCTCGATGATCACGTCCGCGACGCGACGGGCGGTGTCCGCCGCCGACTCCTGCAGGAGCACGACGAACTCGTCGCCGCCGAAGCGCGCGACGAGGTCGGACGATCGCAGGCGGCCTTTCAGGCGCCATGCCACCTGGCGAAGCAGGTGATCGCCGCTGGCATGCCCGAGGCTGTCGTTGACTTCCTTGAAGTGGTCGATGTCGAGAAACAGGACGGCGAGCCGTGACTGGCGCCGCCGCGCCTCGGCGACGAGGGCGTTGCCCTGCTCCATGAAAAGCCGCCGGTTGGGCAGCCCGGTGAGCTCGTCGTGCTGGGCCATGAAGCGCATGTTCTGCTCCAGCGCCTTCACTTCCGTGATGTCGATCTGGATGCTGGCAAAACCACCGCCGCGAACGGGGCGGTCGATGGTCTTGATCCAGCGCCCGTCCTTCAACTGCACGATGAACGAACCCTCGAGCTTTCGCCGGTACTCGGCCTTGCGTGCGAGATAGGCCTCGCCGTCGCCGAACTCGTCGCCCACCGCCACGTTGCCGCGCTCCACGTCGATACGACCGAGTTCGCGGAAGTGCACGCCGGGGCGGGCCTCGTCCACGGTATAGCCGTACAGGCGGCGAAAGTTCTCGTTGCAGGTCACCAGCCGGCCGTCGGCGTCGTAGATGACGATGGCTTCGAGTATGTTGCCCATCGCCTCGAGCATGGGCTGCTGGTTGCGCAACCGGTCGAGTTCGTCGCGCAAGGCGTCGCGCTCTGATTCGGCCGCGCGAAGGCGGTGTCGCAGCATCGCGTCGGCTTCGTCCCGATCGCCGAGGGACGCGCTCGCGTCGCCGGCAAAGGGGTGCCCGACGTCCTGCCTTTCGTCTGAAGAATTGGCCATGGAATGCTCCAATCCCGGAGTAGATCCCTGCTAGTGTCGGTCGCGGTGCGCCCGACTTTAACCCGTGTGCTCGACGCGCTCCAGTCGCCGACTGCCGGGCTCCCTGGCATGGTGGCCATGGCGCGCTCTGTTCATCCCGCCCGGGGCGTCGATTGCCGTCGTTTCGTGCGCGCGCCGGCGGCTACGGCGAAAGCGGATTCTGCTATGCTCGCCACCGCCCATCGGGGTGGGGTCGGCGCCGGACGAGGCGCCACTCGCACGGACAACAGAACCGCCCGGGCGCGAGTGCGAACAGCACGAGCGACACAGCCACGGGCCGGCGACTACACGAGATAATGACAGGAGGCTTGCTTGATCCGGCCTGACGAACCGGAATCCACGCTGGCGGGAGACCGCCACGGCGCCGGCGCGGCCGCGCTGACCCCCGACGCCGTGACGTCGCGCGCGGCGCACCGCGACCCGCGCGGCGGACTGCTCGCGGCGGCCACCGTCGGTGTCATTGCCGGCATCGACAACATCGCCGTCGGCCTCGCCATCGCCGCCCTGTTGTTCTCCGGCCCGCTGTCGGCGGGCCTCGGTATCGGCGTCGGTACCGTGCTGCTGGCGGCGACGATACTGGCACTGGTCATCGCGCTGGGCAGCGGGCTGCGTAACGCCGTCGCCCTGGTGCAGGAAAGCTCGATGGCGGTCCTCGCCGCGACACTGGCGACGACCGTGGCCACCATGCCCGGAGCGGGCGCGGGGCGCGTGCCCACGGCGCTGGCGGTGATCGGCGTGTCGACCGTGATCACCGGGCTGGCGCTCTGGCTCACGGGCGCGCTTCGCCTGGGACGCTTCGTCCGCCTGCTGCCCTATCCCGTGGTGGCCGGGTTCGTCGCCGCTTCCGGCTGGCTGCTGGTCGAAGGCGCCTACGTGATCATGACCGACCCGGCGCACGCCGCCTCGTCGACCGACGCCTGGCCATGGCTGTCCATCGCGCCGGCCGCGGGGTTCGCCGGCGCGCTGTTGCTGGCGCTTCGATGGGTCGGCGGCCTCTACGCCGCGCCGGTGATGCTGACCGCGGCCATTGGCGGCTTTCACGTCGTGCTGGGCCTGGTCGGCATGGATCTCGCCGAGGCGCGCGCACTCTCCCTGCTGCCGACGATGGAGTCGGCCGCCGGCATTGCCTTGCCGGACGCGGCCTTGCTCGAACGGATCGACTGGAGCGTGGTGATCCAGGCCTGGCCCGGCTTCGTCGCCGTGGCCGCCATCAGCCTGGTCGGCACGCTGCTCAATACCGGCGGCGTCGAACTCGCCACCGGTCACGAGGCGGACCACGACCGGGAACTGCGCGTGACCGGCTGGGCCAACATGCTCGCGGGATTCAGCGGCGGACCGTCCGGCTACACGGGACTCGGTATCTCGCTGCTGGCCTCGCGGCTCGGCGCGACGGGTCGCGCGGCCGGCGTCGCCACCGCGCTCGTCCTGCTTGCCGGCCTGTTCTTCGCCGAGCGGCTGGTGAGCGGCATCCCGGTGTTCGTGACCTCCGGGCTGGTGCTGTATCTCGGGCTCGAGCTGATCATCGTCCTCATCACCGTGATCGTGGCGCTGACCGGCTTCGTCGAAGGACTGCTGGCCGGCATCGTGGTGTCCGCCGGCGTGTTCATCTACAACTATTCCCGCCTGCCGGTCGTGCGCGTGGCGACCAGCGGCGAAGACAGCCGCAGTTCGGTGGACCGTTCGCCGGCCGCCGGTCGTCATCTCGCCGCCCATGGCCGGGCGACCATGATCCTGCGGCTTCAGGGCTACCTGTTCTTCGCCACCGCCGATCGCATCGTCGACCACGTGCGGCAGCGCCTGGCCAACGACACAATCGAACCGCTGC
>JAUIDF010000171.1 GCA_030429125.1 Gammaproteobacteria bacterium
GGAACGCCTCGCGCACCGGCACGCGGCTGATGTTGAGTTCGCGCGCCACCTCCGCCTCGACGACCCGGTCGCCGGGCAGAATCAGCCCCCGCGCCGCCGCTTCCACGATGCTGTCGACCACCCGCTGCGCGGCTTCGGTCACGGCTTCGAGGTCGGCACCCTGTTCGGCAAGCGCGCCGGCGACCTTGTGGACGAACAAAGTCCCGGCAACACCGCGCGGCTGCGGCAGGTCGGGCAGCGCGATGTCGTCATCCACGACCACCATCTCGACCCTGCGGCCCAGCGCCCGCGCCCGTTCAGCGGCAAGGCCGAAATTCAGCCGGTCGCCGGTATAGTTCTTGACGATCAGCAGCACGCCGGCCGAACCGCCGACCGCCTTCAGCGCGGCATAGACGGCATCGGTGCTCGGCGAGGCGAAGACGTCACCGCTCACCGCGGCGGTGAGCATGCCGCGGCCGACATAGCCGGCATGGGCCGGCTCGTGCCCGGCACCGCCCATGGCACGGAGTCGTTCCGAGCATCGTCGCATGGAAAGCTCGCGTCGCAGGGCGTCGATTTCGCGCGCATACAGGTCCAACGCCTTCCAGCGTGAATGGCGACACACCTGCTCGGTGATCTCCGCGGTGACGTTGGGATTGCCGTCGCGGTCGCCGCCCATCCACGAGCCGAACCGGATCGGCGTGGCGTCCAGGGGCAATGGCCGTCCGGCGTGGCGCCGGCAGGCCAGGTCGAGGTTGCGCAGCAGTTGGGGGACGACGTCCCAAAGACTCTGCTCGATGATCACCTGGCCGGCGCGCGCCTCGTCGATGGGCGTCGGTCGCTTGCGCCGGATCTCGTCGGTCTCCCAGATCTCCGTGATGGTGCGCAGCAGCCCCTGCTCAAGCTGGCGCGCGTCGTGCTGGCCGACGTCCGGGCGGTCGCGTTCGGCAAGCAGCGCGGCGATACGCTGGTACTTCATGGACAGCGTGCGCCGCGTCACCTCGGTCGGGTGCGCGGTCAACACCAGCTCGATGCGCAGGCCGGCAATCGTCTCGTACAGCCTGTCTTCGTCGATGTCGGACCGGCGAAGAAAGGCGAGCTCGTCATCGAGGAAGTCGCCGCTCGCGCTCTCGCCGTCGCGGCCATAGCGGTGCCGACGCATGCGGATCTGGTGATGCTGCTCGGCGATGTTGGCGAGGTTCAGGAACTGGCTGAAGGCGCGCGCGAGGTGCAGCATGTCGTCCGCCTGCATGCCCGACAACCGCGAATAAAGCGCGTCGGGGTCGTCGAGCTCGTCCTGGCGTGCGCGCTTGGCCTGCGTGCGCACTTCCTCGACGGTCTCGAACAGCCGTTCACCGTGCTGCTTTTTCAGGGTCTCGCCGAGCAATGTGCCGAGCAGGCGTACGTCCTCCCGCAGGGCGCTGTCGCCGGCGTCGCCGGCGACGGTCGGGGTGTCATTGGTCGAGGGCATGGCGAATGGTCGGGTGGTCGTTCATGACCGGTTGCACGCGCAACAGGCGCAGCGAAACCGCACTGGCGATTCGCGCACGAACCGGATCGAGCGCGAGGGAAGGCGAATCAGTATCGCACACTCGCGACCGTGTCGTCGCGAGCGGCCGGTGCCGTCAGGCCGTTGATGCCATCGTGTCGTCGAGGCTTTTTCGCGCCTTCCCGACCAGCTCGTCGATCTGCGATTCGTCGAGGATCAGGGGCGGCGCGATGATCATGGTATCGCCGACCGCGCGCATGACCAGGCCGTTGTCGAAGGCATGCTCGCGACAGGCCAGTCCGGTCTTGCCGGGCTTGTCGAAGGGCGCGCCGGTGGCCTTGTCGGCGACGAGTTCCAGCGCGCCGAGAAAACCCAGCCCGCGTGCCTCGCCCACCAGCGGGTGGTCGGCCAGTTCACGCCAGCGCTTTTGCAGGTAGGGCGCGGTACGTTCGCGCACGTTGTCGATGATGCCCTCGCGCTCGAGTATGCCGATGTTGGCGTTCGCCACGGCGCAGCAGACCGGGTGGCCTGAGTAGGTGAATCCGTGCGCGTACTCGCCGCCTTCCTCGGTCAGCACGCGCGACACCCGGTCGGAGACCATGACCCCGCCGATGGGCAGGTATCCGGACGACAGCCCCTTGGCGATGGGCATCAGGTCCGGCTCGAGTTCGTAGTAGTCGCTGCCGAACCAGTGGCCGGTGCGCCCGAATCCGCAGATCACCTCGTCGACCACGAGCAGGATCTGGCGTTCTCGGCAGATGCGCCTGATTTCCGGCCAGTAGGTGTCCGGCGGGATGACCACGCCGCCCGCACCCTGGATCGGTTCGGCGATGAACGCCGCCACGCGATGCTCGCCGAGTTCGTCGATCTTCTTTTCGAGTTCGCGCGCCATGCGCAGGCCGAATTCGCCGGGATCCTCGTCGCGGCCATCCTTGAACCAGTGCGGCTGGCCGATGTGCACGATGTCGGGGATCGGCAGTCCGCCCTGGGCATGCATGAACTGCATGCCGCCGAGGCTGGCGCCCGCCATGGTGCTGCCGTGGTAGGCATTGGTACGCGAGATGATGACGCGCTTGTCGGCCTGGCCCAGCAGTGACCAGTACAGGCGCACGGTGCGAACCACGGTGTCGTTGGCTTCCGAACCCGAGCCGGTGAAGAAGACGTGATTCAGGTCGCCGGGCGCGATTTGCGCCAGTCGCCGCGCCAGTTCGATCGCCGGCGGGTGCGCGGTCTGGAAGAAGGCGTTGTAGAACGGCAGTTCACGCATCTGCGCATTGGCGACCTCGGCCAGTTCTTCGCGTCCGTAACCGATGTTCACGCACCACAGGCCCGACATGCCGTCGAGGTAGCGGTTGCCGTCCGTGTCCTCGATGTAGGCGCCGTGGGCGCTGGTAATGATGCGCGAGCCCTTGGCGTTCAGCTCCGAGAAGTTGGTGAACGGATGCAGGAAATGGTCGCGGTCCAGCGATTGCCACTGGCGCGTGCTTCGATTGGCTGTTGCCATTGTCACCTCAGACATTGAGTAGCAGGTATTCGCGTTCCCACGAGCTGATGACCTGAAGGAACGTGGCCACCTCGGATTCCTTCACCGCGATGTAGGCACGGACAAAGTCCTCGCCAAGGGTTTGCTTCAGCGCGTCGCTCGCGATCAGCAGGTCCAGCGCGGACTGCAGGGCGCGGGGCAGTTCGTAGGGCATTTCGTAGGCGCTGCCCGTGATCGGCTCGGACGGCTCCAGGTTCTCCACCATGCCGAGGTAGCCACAGGCCAGCGATGCCGCGATGACCAGGTACGGATTGGCGTCGGCGCCGGCCAGCCGGTTCTCGACACGGCGCGACTGCGGTGTCGACACCGGGATGCGCAGCCCCGTGGTGCGGTTGTCGTAGCCCCATTGCAGGTTGATCGGGGCGGCATAGTAGCGCGTGATGCGCCGGTAGGAATTCACGTTCGGCGCGAGCATCGGCATGGCCGCCGGCAGGTACTTCTGCAGCCCGGCAATATGGGCGAAGAACAGGTCCGACGGTTCGCCGTTGTCCTTCGAAAAAATATTCCGGCCGCTGGCTGCATCGACCACGCTCTGGTGGATGTGCATGGCACTGCCCGGTTCGCGCTCCATGGGCTTGGCCATGAACGTCGCGTACATGCTGTGCTTCAGCGCGGCCTCGCGCAGCGTGCGCTTGAACAGGAAGGCCTGGTCGGCGAGTTCCAGCGGATCGCCGTGCAGCAGGTTGACTTCCATCTGCGCGGCGCCGGACTCGTGGATCAGCGTGTCGATGGCGATGTTCTGCTTTTCACAGTAGTCGTAGAGGTCCTCGAACAGTGGATCGAACTCGTTGACGGCATCGATGCTGAACGACTGCCTGCCGATCTCGGGCCGCCCGGAACGGCCGACCGGCGGTTCGAGCGGATAGTCGGCATCGATGTTGGGCTTGACGAGGTAGAACTCGAGCTCGGGCGCGACGACAGGCGTCCAGCCCTTGTCCTCGTAGAGCTTCAGGACCTTGCGCAACACGTATCGCGGCGACAGTTCCACCGGTGTGCCGTCGGAGTAGTAACAGTCGTGGATGATCACGGCAGTGGGGTCCGATGCCCAGGGCACCGGCCGGACCGTGTCGGGGTCCGGCCACAGGACGATGTCGCGATCGGTGGGGCTGACCACGCTGAAGTCTTCGGGGTAGTCGCCGGTGACGGTTTGCAGGAAAATTGCCTCGGGCAGGCGCAGGCCCGCTTCCTCGCTGTACTTCGCCGCGGGTATGATCTTGCCCCGTGCGATACCGGTCATATCTGGTATGATTCCTTCGACTTCGTCGGTGCGGTTCTCGCGAAGCCATTCCCTGATTGGATTGATCAGCGCCGGATTGGCGCGCTGGTGGGAGATGTTGTCCTCGAAGCTCATAAAATTCCGTCATGTGGCGCGGTAACCGGATTATGGCGACTTTCAAGCGCTTTCGCACCTTGCCCGACACCCGCGGTCAGCGTTCATGACCGATAGCGGCTGGTTTGACGGCATCCGTCACGTCGACGCATTGATCCCCGACCTCAACGGCGTGTTTCGCGGCAAGCGCCTGTCGGTCGACGAGTTTGCCAAGCTGCGCGACGGCGGCATCCAGCTTCCCGGTACCGTCTTCACCACGGACATTACCGGCGCCACGGTGTCTTTCGAGGATCGCGGCTGGCTGGTGGGCGATCCGGATCTGCTCTGCCGGCACGAACCCTCGACGCTATGCCCGGTGCCGTGGGACGAGGGGGTGGCGCAAGTCCTCATGTCCATGTACACGCTCGACGGCGAGCCGTTCTTTGCCGACCCAAGGCACGTCCTGGCGTCGGTGCTCGACCGCTATCGCGAAGCGCGCCTGTCGCCGGTGATGGCGATGGAGCTCGAGTTCTACCTGACCGAGTACGACGGGCGCGCGCTGGCGCCGCGACCGCCCCGCTCGCCGCTGACCGGAGAGCGGGAGTGGGGCGTGCAGGTATACGGCATGACCGAGGTCTGGGACTTTCGCGACTTTCTCGGCGACGTCGAGCGCTTTTGTCGCGAGCAGGGCGTGCCCGCGGCGGCCGCCAGTTCCGAGTACGCGCCCGGACAGTTCGAGGTCAACCTGCACCACACCGACGACGTGGTGCTGGCATGCGAGCATGTCTTCATGCTCAAGCACATCGTTCGCCATGCCGCCGCGGCCCATGGCATGTGCGCCACGTTCATGCCCAAGCCCTTTGCCGACCGGGCCGGCAACGGCTGCCACGTTCACGTCAGCGTGCTCGATGCAAACGGCGAGAATATCTTCGCCGATGACGACGAGGCGGGCAGCGAATCCCTGCACCATGCCATCGCCGGCCTGCTCGAGACCATGCCCGATTGCACGGCGCTCTTTGCCCCGGGCGCCAATTCCTACCGCCGGCTGGTCAAGGGCGCGTTCGCGCCGGTGCACCAGTCGTGGGACGTGAACAACCGCACCGTGGCGTTGCGCATTCCGGCGGGCGATGCCGGGTCGCGCCGTGTCGAGCATCGCGTTGCCGGCGCGGACGTCAACCCCTGGCTGTTCGCCGCCGGCGTGCTCGCCGGCATGCACCATGGCATGGTCAACCGGCTCGAGCCGCCGGCAAGGGTCGACGGCAATGCCTACAAGCAACAGCTGCCGGGTCTGCCGGAAACGTGGAAGGACGCGCTCGACCGGTTTGCCGGGTCGAACTTCGTTCGGGACTATCTCGGCAACGATTTTGCCACGCTCTACGCCGGCGTGAAGGAACACGAACGGCAGCTGTTCGAGCGCGAGGTCACGCCGATGGAGTACCAGTGGTACCTGCGTCGTATCTGATGGCCACCGCCGTCGTGCTCTGACGACCCCGCCGGCGGTTCTGGCCGGTTGACTCTCGCCCGCGCGACGCGCGCCGACTATCGCGCGTCGAGCAATATCCGCCTGGCGTCGTCTGCGTTTGCGATCGCATGTCCGTCTTCGACCAGGGCGGCACGGGCCAGCGTCACCGACTCGGCCGTGGACGCGAGAGAGGAGCCGTCCGGGCGCACCGTGTTGTTCTCGAAGCCCACGCGCAGGTGCCCACCCCTCGCCGCGGCCAGTCGCATGCAGTCGAGCTCGCGCGGGCCGAAGGCGCAGACCATCCACGGATCGTCGCCCACCGGCGCGTCGAGGAAGGGAAGCAGATCCTCCGGCGTCGATCGTTGCTCGCTGTGATAACGGCCGAGCACGAACAGCAGCGGCATGCGACGGGCCGGCAGCACGCCGTCGGCCTGGAGTCGGCGCAGGGTGTAGAGATGCTCCGGCGTGTAGAGAATGACCTGGACCGTGGTGCGGCGTTCCTCCAGTCGATAGAACAGGTCCCGTGCCCGCGCCAGGTCGCCGTCCGACTGGTCACCGATGATCTCGCCAAGGGCGATCGAGACGAACTGCTCGTCGATGGCGTCGATGGCGCGGACCTGGTCCGCCGTATCGTACACCCCGGCCTGCTCGCTGGTGACCTGGATCAGGAGATTATCCGCGCAGCGCTGACGTACTGCCTCGATGGCGCGGACATACAAGCCGGCATCGAGGCTGTGCCGTCCGTCGGCATCGCGAACGTGCAGGTGAATCATCGCCGCCCCGGCGTCGAGGCAGGCGCCGGCCTCCTCGGCGATCTGCTGCGTCTGCACGGGCAGGGAGGGGAAGTCTTCGCGCGACTTGTGCGCGCCGGTGGGCGCCGCGGCGATGATCACCGGGCTTCGCGTCGTCTCGTTCATTGCGTGCCTGCTGTCGAGGGTCAGGAGATGTCGTCGATCACGCTCTTCACCGAGCGTGCCAGTTTGTCGGTGATCTCGGTCACGTGGTGACTGTCGATGATGTACGGCGGCGCGAGCAGGATGTGATGACCGCGCTTGCCGTCGATCGTACCGCTCATCGGGTAGCACATCAGCCCGTTCGCCATGGCCTCGGCCTTGATCCACGTGTGCAGGGGAATCGACGGATCGAAGGGCTCGCGGCTGTGGCGGTCGGCCACCAGTTCGATGCCGATGAACAGACCGCGCCCGCGAATGTCCCCCACGTTGGGATGATCGTCGAACTGGCGGTGCAGCGCGGCGGTCAGTTCTTCGCCTCGCGCACGCACGTTGGCAAGCAGATCCTCGCGTTCGATCACGTTCAACGTCGCCACCGCCGCCGCGCACGCGGCGGGATGGCCCATGAACGTGTGGCCGTGCTGGAAGAAACCGGAGCCGTCTCGAACCGTGTCGAAAATCCGCTGCGACACCAGCAACGCGCCGATGGGCTGATAGCCTGCCGCGAGACCCTTGGCAATGGCGACCAGGTCGCCGGCCACGCCGTCCTGTTCGCATGCGAACAGCGTGCCCGTTCGGCCGACGCCGCACATGACCTCGTCGAGGATGAGCAGGATGCCGTGCGCGTCGCAGATCTCGCGGATGCGCCGAAAATAACCGGGCACCGGCGCAAGGGCGCCGGCGGTCGCGCCGACCACCGGCTCGGCGACGAAGGCGATCACGTTCCGGGGGCCGACCTCTTCGAGCTTCTCCTCGAGTTCGTTCGCGACCCGCTGGCCGTACTGTTCGAGTGTCTCGTCCTCGCTGCGATCACGGTAGGGATAACAGGGCGAGATGTGATGCGAGGCCATGAGCAATGGCCTGAATTGCGCGCGACGCCACTGGTTACCGCCGACGGACAGCGCACCGAGCGTGT
>JAUIDF010000172.1 GCA_030429125.1 Gammaproteobacteria bacterium
ATCACCGCCACGGTCTTGCCGGCGGCGGTGAGGTGGTAGCGCGATCGACTCTCGTCGCCCGAGGTGACGGTCTTCTCGTAGAGGGCACCGGGGTAGTAGGTGGTCCTGGTGCCGCCCTGCCCATCCGGCCGGGTCTGCTTGATGAGCTGGCGCTCGGGGCCGTAGGCCATGGTGACGGTGTCGCCGCCCGAGCTGACGGTGAGCGGCTTGTTGTAGGAGCTCCAGGTGATGGATCGGCCGTTGCCGGCAACCTGGTTGCCGTTGGCGTCGTAGGCGAAGGCGGTGTTGATGAGCCCCGAGATGGCGGTGACGGCATGCACGCCGGCGCCGCTCGCGGGTCCGTTGCCGTAGGTGTAGCTGCCGGCGTCGGAGCGGTGGGTGAGGTTGCCGATCGCGTCGTAGGCGTAGGTGGTGGTCTCGACGCCGGCGAATGCGTAGAGTGCGGCGCCCTCGCCCGAGAGGTCGCTGTCGGTGAGGCGGTTCAGGGCGTCGTACTGATAAGTCTCGTCGAGGTCGACGGCGTGATCGACGCGGCCAGTCAAGTTGCCGAGCACGTCGTAGTAGTACTGCTCGTCCTGCACGGCGCCGTCGAGGCCCACCAGCAGGCGGTGGTCGTTGGCATGGCGGGCTATGGCCGCCTCGGCTTCCTGCTGGTCGGCGAGGATGGCGTTGCCGGCAGCCTGGTCGGCGTAGTGGCCGGTGGCGTCGTCGAGGCGGTTGGCGAGGCCGAGGTAGAAGTCCGACCAGTATTCGGCGGTGCTCATCTCGGTGTAGGTGGCGGCCTGGGTGGCGTACAGCCCCGCCAGCTCGGCGAACTGGTTTTGCAGACTCTCGTCCTCGCCGCTCGCGACCGCGGCGGCCTGCTCGGCCTGCAGTTCGGCGAGCAGCACGGTGCCGCGATCCTTGTAGATGCCGGCCATGCGCCGCAGGAAATCGACCCGGCCCTGGCCGAGGGTGGTGTGGTCCTGGTAGTGGCCGGCGGTGCCGGCCTGGCCCTGCTCGTCGTAGTAGGCGGACAGCACCGCGGCGAGATCGCGGCCACGGCGAAAGACGCCGTCGACGGCGTCGCCGTGGTGATCGAAGAGGTGACCGCGCTGCTCCATGAGGGTGGCGGACAGGGCGAGGTTCTGCTGCGACAGCGGCGTGGTGGACACGCCCCCCTCGACCGCCGTGATGACCGCGGCATCGTAGGCGGCGGCGCGGGTCTCGTTGAAGCTGGCGAGTTCGGTGCTGTGATCGGCCAGGGCAAGAAAGCCCGCCTCGTCCAGGGGCGGATCGGCCTCCAGGTCGGCGGCGTCGGTTTCGAGGTCGGCGTAGGTGGCCGCGAGGCCCAGGTACAGGCTCTCGATGTCGCGGTAGTGGGCTTCGAGCAGTTCGTGATAGGCGGCCTGCAGGGCGCGGCCCTGGCCGGGCACGCCGGTGGCGCCTTCGTACTGGCTGACCAGCGACAGGGCGCCGGCCATGGTGCCCTGGTGGATGTCGACGAGGCCATCGTTGAGCTGCACGCGGGTGGCCTGCACCGCCACCTCGACATCGAGTTGCAGGGCGCGGGCGTCCGCCAGCAGCGCGAGGGCGGTTTCGCCGAGGTCGCGGTGACCCTGTGCGATGGCGCGTTCGCCGTCGGCCTCGGACTCGGCGAGAGCCTGCTCGCTCGCCGCCGTGGCGGCGAGGCCCTCGAAGTCGAGAATGCGGGCGTTGAAGTCGGTGACCAGGGCGTCGAGCTTGTCGAGGTACTCGGCGATATCCTCCAGGGTGAGCGGCAGGCCGAGCTCGGGGTCGCCCATGGCCTTGATACGCGCGACGTGACCGGTGTCGGCGTAGAACTCAAGGTCCGTGACGATGCCGTTGCCCTGGCTGAAGCGGGTGATCTGGCCGTCGGCGGCTGCGCCCTGGGCGGCCCAGTGGGTGACGGCGTTGTCGTTCAGCCGCTCCTGGAGTGCCTCGAGTTGGGCATGAGCGTCGTTGGCGGCGTCGACCGCGGCTTCTATCTGGCGGTCGATGTCGTTGATGGCGTCGACGTGGGTGTTGGCGGTGGCGTAGTGGGCGTTGGCCTGGTTGACCGCGTTCTGCGCCTGGGTCTGCAGGCTCTGGGCCTGGGCGGCATGGGTGTTTGCCGTTTCGGCCCATTGGTTGGCGGCGTAGGCCTGACCCTCGGCCACGTGCATCTTCTGGTTGTACTGGTCGATCAGGTCGTTGATTTCGGTCGCGTATTGGTTCGCGATGCCGACATGGCGGTCGTAACCGTACTGGCTGCCCTGATCGGCCGCGGCATCGGCGGCGGCGATGTGGTTCTCCCGCACGCCCTCGCGCCACTCGATCTGGCGCTGGATCTCCTTCGCCGATCGCCGGTGAGCGCTGTAGGAGTTCGCGTATTTTCGCGAGGTGCGCGCCGCGTCGTTGTAGGCCTCGATCTTGCGGTTGGCCTCGTTGGCGAGGGACTTCGCCTGCGCGGCGAGCGGGTCGGCCAGGCCGGTGAAGTGCACCATCTGGTCGTAGTGGTCCTGGCGGGTGTCGGCCAGATCGTCCTCGAGCGTTTGCGCGGCGGCGATCAAGTCGTCGCGTACCTGCTCCTGGGCGGCGACCGCCGCCGCGTCGGTGGCCTTGACGCTGCGCACGTCGAGCGGGAAGCCGAAGTCGTTGTACGCCTTCTGGAGGGTCCAGCCGTTGGGATAGACGACGTAGTCGACCCGATCCGTGGTGCCCTCGTAGGCGGTCTCGGTGTCGAAGGGCTCGCCGTCGATGATCACCGTCTCCCGCAACGGCCGGCCGCGATCGTCGTACGTGTGCGAGCGGCTATAGCCCGGCTGGTTCACCTGGGCGAGCTTGCCGATGCCGTTCGGCGCCGTATCGAAGGTCCAGGTGGTGGTGCCCTCCGGCTCCACGCGCTGGGTCATGCGGCCGAGGGCGTCGTAGCTCATGGTGACGGTCTGGCCCTTGGCGTCGGTCTGGCTGACGAGCTGACCGAAGGCGTCGTACTGGTAGGTCCACGACCCCATGTCGGGATCGCTCATGGCGGTCTTGCGGCCGAACCGGTCGAAGCTCGCGGTGATGAGGTTGCCGAGCGGGTCCTCGGTCTCGACGAGGCGGCCGAGGGCGTCATAGGTGTGGCGGGTAACGCCGCCGGCGGCGTCCACTTCCTCCACCGGCTTGCCGGCGGCGTTGAGGGTCGACGACGCACTCTGGTTGAGCGCGTTGGTCACGGTGCGGGTGCGTCCCGCGTGGACGGTGGTGGTGACGGCGCCGTTGGGCGCCGTCACCTGGATCACCCGATCGAGCGCGTCGTAGCCGAAGGTGGTCCACTCGGGCGCCTCGCCGGAGAAATAAGGTCGGGACACTCGCGCCTTCCGCCCGCGCGCGGTGTACTCGGAATCCTGGTAGATCGCGGCGCCGTCGAAGCCGTGGGTCTGCTTGCGCACCTGCCGCGCCCGCTCGTCGTAGTAGACGGTCTCCGGGGATTCGTCCTCGTTGTCCGAGGCGCTGATGAAATACAGGGCGTTGGCCGGGCAGTTGGTACCCGTGTCGCACCAGGTGAACAGGACGCCGTCGACGCCGTTGGCCTGCTGCCCGTCGTCGTCGACGTGGTGGCGGACCTCGAGCTCCTGGCGCCCGAGAATGTCGTATGCCTTCGTGGTCACCACGCCGTTCGGGTCCTCGGTGCGCGTGACCTCGCCGAATCGGCCGTCGTACTCGTGCGACAGCACGTGACCGAGGGCATTGGTGGCGGTGGCGGGGAAGCGACCGTCGCCGGTGTAGGTCACCGTGCCGGTACGATCCGTCATGCCGCTCGCGCTGGTGGTGGTGGCCGTGACGTTGCCGAACAAGTCGTAGGCGTAGATCGTGGTCACCGACTGGGCGTGACCCGGCTCGACCACCTTCTCCGTGGTCTGCCCCCTGGCGTTGATCGTCTGCCCGGTGGTACGCGTGATGGACGGCACGTTCGGCGCGGTGTTTTGGACCGTGACGTGCGTCAGCTTGCCGAGCACCCAGTTCGCGGTGTCGTTCTGCCAGGTGTTGGTGACCGTCTCGGTGTAGGTACCGGAAACGTCGGCGGTCTGGGTGGTGGCCTGGGTGACATTGCCGAAGTCGTCCACCGCCGTGGTGCCGGAGACGGTGGAGATCTCGGCGCCGTTCAGCTCGTAGGCCGTGGTGGTCCTGGCACTGACGAAGCCATGGTCGGTGACGCCGCCGTGCAGCGAGCGACTCGCCAGCGTCTGCTGCGTCTCGGAAATCAGCGTGCCGTCGATGGTCTTGGTGCTGTGGAGCAGGCGACCGACCTGCGGGTAGGCCTGGCTGTACGCGGCGTGGAGTACCGTGTTCGTGTCGGGTTCGGTGACGGTGTGCGAGGCGAAGCCGAGCGCCCCGCGGCCGATGAGGTTGACCTTCGATTCGCCGTAGGCGTGTTCGCTGCGATTGAAGCCGCCGATGCCGTCGCTCGCCTCAACCGCGGCCACCAGCACGTGGGGGCCGGGCGACGGCAGGTCCGGGTAGCTCTCGAAGCCGGGGTCGGCGGCGGGGACATAGACGCTCGAGTTCGCGCTCGACGCATACTCGATACGGGTCTCGACACCGAATCCGGTGGTGATCCTCTCGACGCCATGCACCTCGGCGATGCCGCCGCTGCCGGCGCTGTTGAGCTGCGTGCCGGCGGGGTACCCGGTCGCGGCGCGCACGAGGTCGGGCACACCGTCGTGATTCATATCGACGAGGCCGCCGACGGGGACGCTGTCGTCGCCCGTGCGCAGGGCGTGCAATGGTAGCGGCAGCGCGAGGGTGTCGTCGGCGATCCAGCCGCCGTCGCCCTGTCGCCAGGCGGCGGTGACGTGGCTGCCGGTGGTGGTGAGGTAGCTGCGGGCCATGTCCGGGCGGCCGTCGCCGTCGAGATCCACGAACGCGCCGTAGGAGAGATCATGGCCGGCGGCGGATCGCTCGGCGAGGACCACGGGCGGGGCCAGCGTGGCGTCCAACTGCCAGGCATCGCCCGTGTTGAGCCAGGCCTGCCGAACCTCGGCGCCACCGGCAGGCTTGTGCGCCTGGACCACGTCGAGGAGACCGTCGCCGTTGATGTCGACGAGTTCGGCCCGTGGGATGGCGTCCGGCTCGCCGACGTAGGTGATGAGGACTGTGGGCAGGGTGTAGCCGGGACGGGATTGCCAGCCGCTGCCGGTGTGCAACCACACGGCATGGTGATCGGCGCCATCGGCCGTTTGCACCGCCTGCACCCAGTCGGGCAGGCCGTCGTCGTCGAGGTCCACGAGTTCGGCCAGGGCGACGCCGTCGGCGCTGGTGGAGTAATCGAGCGCGACGATGGGCGGGACCAGCGCGGGCGCGGCGCTCCAGCCGTCGCCAGTGTTGGTCCAGGCCCCCTGCTGCGGTGCCCCGGTGTCGTCGCGGGTGGAGACGACGACATCGACCCGGGCGTCGCCGTCGATGTCGACGAGCCGCGCCTTGCGCAGGCCGTTGCCGCCGGCGGTGAGATCGGTCAGCTCCACCGGCAGATCGTAGGGCGCGTTGAGGTTGAAGCCGGCGCCGTCGTTGAGCGTGATCGCGTCGATTCGCGTGCCGCCCGCGGTGCGGTAGGCGGTGACCCAGTCGGGCAGGCCGTCGCCATTGACGTCGACGAGCTCGCTCAGCACGGCGCCGTCGATGCTTACCGTGTAGTCCACGAGCACGTCCGGCGGCGCGTAGGCCAGGGCCGGCGTGAAGCCGGCGCCGGACGACAGCCACGCGGCGCGATGCTCGCCGCTGCCGTCGCGGTAGGCGGTGAGCCAGTCGGTGCGCCCGTCGCCGTCGAGGTCGACGGCGACGCCGCGCCGGCGGCCGTCGGCGTCTACGAGCGCGTCCGGCGGCAGGACCTCGCCGGTACTCCAGCCACTCGCCGGTGTACGCCACTCGAACGTCGTGGGGGCATAGCAGGTGGTGCCATCGCCCGCGCACTCGGTCACGGAGACGAGGCGCGACTCACCGGCGCCAGGCGCCGTGTCGTAACTCAGCGCATAAACCTTGACGTCCTCGCCTCCGGCCTCCGTGACGATGGCCGACACGCGCCTGGATTGCTGAAACCGGATGCCGTTGCGATAGCCCGTCGTGGTATCGGAACGGATCTCGTAGGCGAGGCGCACGGCGAGATGATGCGACTGACCGGCATTGGCATTGGCACCGTAGTCGATGCGGACCGGATGCTTTTCCACCGCACCGCCGCTGCCGAAATCCTCGTAGGTGTAGTCGAGGGCGTTGCCGTTGACGTCGACGAGGCGGCTCACCCGCCATTGGTGGACGACACTGCTCCCGGGGTGACGAACCCGGGCGTTGTCGGTAAGACCGAATTCGAGCACGCCGCCATGACGAAGACGAACGGTGAACGACGACGGGCCCGTGCTTCCATCCGGATAGGCGACACCGCCATGGGAGAGGATCTTCTGAAACGATTCGGGCACGGTACGGTACTCGGTGCCGTCGCCGCCGTAGGCACCGTTCACCGCCACCAGCTTCCGGCCGTCGAGGCAGAATCGATCGGTAGTCGCATGACGCACGCCGGCCACGAAGCCGTCCTCGGCCCGGTTCGCCGCACAGCGGGTGATGGACGAGAATCCCGAGAGCTGGCCGCCAAGCCCGACCACGCCATTACCACTGCCACTGGCATGGCCGACGGCAAGGTGCGGCTCGACGCCGAGCACCCCCGGCGGTACCTGGACGGGGATCGTGTAGGCCGCCTGGCCGTCGGGCGTGACCGAAAATTCGCCGGCGACGGCGCCGACTTCCTGGGCGTTCGCCATCGGTAACGACAGGCATGCCGCCATGAACACGAAGCCGAATCGGCTCGCAACGCGCAACACTTCATTTTTCACGACACGGTCCCTCGGTCGGGTGTCGGCAATCGTTCCGCCGCGTGGCGGGAAACGATGCTAGAGATACTTCATCTCAACGTTGAACAGGATCGTCGGCTGCGCAATCGCATGCGCCTGACTGCCGCCGGCGGCGTGGATGGCGTGGGTGTGGTTTCCCGCCCAGGCGGTGTTCTTGGTATCCGAAGACGTACCCTTGCCGCTGCCTGAATCGATTGTGCTGCCACCCACCGGCCGCACGTCTTCGTAACTGTGATAGTGGTTGCCGGCCGCACTCATACCGTGGGTGTGCGAGGGCATCTCGTTCACGCTCAACTGGTGGGACTCGGCACCGAGACTGCCTCCGACCTGATCCGCCGACGCCGCGGTCAAGCGATCGGCCGACGCGCCGCCCATGTTGTCGAGACCCGCGACCACGCGACCGCGCAAGTCCGGAAGGGTCACGATGTGCCCGGCAAGAAAATCCTCGGCTCCCGTGTTGGGCGACCAGGTCTTCGCGAGATCGAACAGCGCCGCGTAGTCCACGCCTTCGAGATCGGCACCGGAACCGGTATCGCCGATGGTCTGTCCATGGAGGAAGATCCATCCCTCGGCGGGCTGGCTGCGACCGGTCATGCGGATGTCACCGACCAGGAACCCGTCCTGGCTCAGCGCCGTGGCGCTGCCCTGCATCTCTTCGGTGACTGCCGCCAAGGCGGCCAGCGCGTCGTTGGGCAGCTTGTTGATCAGCCCGTCGAGCAGACCCAGCCGCTGCGTTGCGCACTC
>JAUIDF010000173.1 GCA_030429125.1 Gammaproteobacteria bacterium
TGCGCAGCTCGCCGCGCGCCAGGGCGGGCTTGAGCAGGTTGGCCGCGTCGCCTTGACCGGCCTGTCCTCCGGCGCCGATCATCGTGTGCGCCTCGTCGATCGGGGTGGCGAACCCGACGATGCCGAAGTTCGGACCCGGTCCGGCGCCGTCGCCGTAGGGGATTTCGAGTCGCAGCCAGTGCGTACCCGTGTCGCCGAACTCGACCCAGTCGAAATTGACGTCGCGCTGGGTGGTCTTTTCGAAGACGAAACCGGTGGACGTCTTGCGCGCCTTCATTTCCGCTTCCTTCTCGCCCTTGGCCATGGAATGCGACGCCGAGTGCAGGTAGCTGCCGTGCATCGGGTCCATGACGTTGTCGAGCGCATAGCGGTAGTTGCACTTCCAGACGGCCGTGCACAGGAAGCTGGAGTACTCGTCCGCGGTCAGCGCCTCCGGCAGTTCGAGGTCGACCGGTTCGGGCTGCGCCTCGTCACCGAAGTAGGCGAAGATCGCGCCCTGGACTTCGCGAACCGGATAGACGCGATTGGTGTGCTGTCCCTCCAGCGGGCAGTTGCTGACCGCGGGCACGCGGGCCACGCAGCCGTCGCCCTGCACCTGCACGCCGTGATACCAGCAGGCGATGCGGTCGCCGAGATTCCAGCCGAGCGACAGCCGCGCGCCGCGATGCGGGCAGCGATCGGCCAGCGCGTGCACCTGTCCGTCCTGGTCGCGCCACAGCACGAGGTCTTCACCCAGGCGGGTAATGCCGACGGGATTGTCCTTCACCTGCCAGCTCGGTGCGATCGGGTACCACAGCCGCCGCAGGCCGCGATCGAGCAGGGACTCGACCTCGGCGTCTCGTTGGATGTCAGTCGTATTCATGATTGCATGCTCCGGTATTCGTCTGTGTCCGCGCGCCGTCAGATACCGCCGGTGGCCGCGCGGGCCGGGATGTAGTGCAGCACCCGTCGCTCGGCCCAGACCACGGCCACGTAGGCGAGGATGCCGATCAGCGTCAGCAGGATGATCGACACGAACACCATGGCGGTGTTGGCCGAGCCGCTGCCGAAGACGAGGAGGTAGCCGAGACCGGTATTGCCGCCGACCATCTCGCCCACGACCACGCCGATCACCGCCAGCGTCGAACCGATGCGCAGGCCGGCGAACAAGGGCGGCATGGCGGCATGGAACTCGACCTTCCAGAACAGCTGCAGGCGCGTGGCGTTGAACGACCGGGCGAGATTCACGAGGTCGTGATCCAGCGTGCGGATCGCACCCAGCACGTTGACCATGATGGGGAAGAAGACGATCAGCACCGCGACCAGGATCTTCGGGTACACGGTGAAGCCGAACCACATCACGAACAACGGTGCGAAGGCCACCTTGGGCGCGATCTGCAGCGCCAGGATGTAGGGCGACAACACGAACTCCGCCGTCGGCGACATGCCGAGCAGGTAGCCGATCAACATGCCCAGCAACGCGCCGAGCGCGAAACCGACAATGACCTCGGCGGTCGTGTAGGCCACGTGGTAGAACAGCCGGTCAGTGGTGATCATTCGAAAGAACTCGGCAAACACGTCCGAGACCGGCGGGATGATGTAGATCGGCACGTCGAACATCGCCGGACCCCACTCCCATGCCGCGAGGAAGACGAGCAGCACGGCGAAACTCAATGCCGACTCCCGGCGAAACACGGTGCTGCATGTTTGCGCCCACCAGCCGGCGCCGTCGCTTGCGGGCTGAGCCTTGACGGGCGATTTGTCGATGGTTGTCACTGCACCTCTCCCGAGCGCGACGCGCTACTTGATGAATTCATTGGTATACAGGTCGGACAACTCGGAGGCGCGGCGAATGATGCCCTGCTCCAGGTAAAAGTCCTGGACTTCGCCGAGACGTTGCTCGTCCATCGTACCCAGCGTGTCCTGCCCGGCGTAAACGTACTTCGCATAGAGCTCGAACACGCGCTGGATGGATGCCTCCTTGCCGGCATGGCTGGTGACTTCCTTCACGTAGTCGGCGGCTGCGCCCGCCGGGTCGTCCATGATGTCGCGCATGCCCTTGAGCGTGGCGCGGACCAGCTTCTCGACCAGGTCCGGCCGCTCGGCGATGAGTTCGTCGGAGGCAAGCACCGCCTGCGCCATGCTGGGGAAGTAGTTGCCCGAGGGGATAATGCTCACCTCGCGGCCATTGTCCTGCACGATGCCGATCCAGTCCGGCACGGCGGCCATGGCGGCGACGTCTCCCGACAGGAACAGCTGCCACACGTTGGCCGGACCGGCCGCCAGCGCCTCGACGTCATTGCGGGTCAGGCCGGCGCTGGCCAGCATGCCGAGCAGCGAGTAGAACGTCGTGTCCTGGTAGGACATGACGGAGATCTTCTTGCCCTCGAGATCGGCCGGCCCCGAGATCCCGCTGTCCGCCGGGGCAACCAGCTGCATCAAGGAACCGCCGCCGAGCACGGCCACCGCCTTCACCGGAATGCCGTTGGCGCGCACGATGATGGGCGTGTCGCCGATGGCGCCGCCGATCTGGGCATTGCCCACGCCGACCTGCTTGGCGACGTCGACGCCGCCCTGGGCCGACTGGAACGTGACGTTGAGACCTTCGTCGGCATAGTAGCCGCGCTGTTTCGCGAGCATCCACGGGCCGAACGCCGGCAGCGACGGAATGGCCGGCAGCAGGTACGTGACGTCTTCCGCCGCCGACGCGTCGCGCGCGGCGCCAAGGCCGAGTGCCACCGCGGCGACGGTGGCCAGGGTGATCGACTGGATGGTCTTCGACTTGAGGGACAGGTTCATGGGATTCCTCCTTTACAGGGATGTTGTTGTCAGGCAGCGGCTTCGCCGATGTGAAGCAGCTCCATGAGCTTGGGTACGTATTGGCCGACGCCGGGATGACTCCGGCGCTTCATCGGGTCGGCGCGATCCGGCAGGTCGACGGTGAATTCCTCGATGATGGTGCCGGGTCGCTGGCTCATGACCAGGATGCGGTCCGACAACGCCACCGCCTCGATAAGGTCGTGGGTGATGAACAGCACCGTCTTGCCGGTGGCGCTCACCGTCCGTCCGAGGTCCTGCTGCAGCACCATCTTGGTCTGCGCATCCAGCGCCGAGAACGGCTCGTCCATGAGCAGGACCGACGGATCCACGGCCAGCGTGCGCGCCATGGCGGCACGCTGGCGCATGCCGCCGGAGAGCTGGTGCGGATAGTGCTCCTCGAACCCGGACAAGTGACACTTGTCGAGAAGGTCGAGGGCGCGTTCACGACGTTCAGCCGGCGCCACCTGCTTGATCTCCAGGCCGAACTCGACGTTTTCCCGGATGGAGCGCCACGGCAGCAGCAGGTCCTTCTGCAGCATGAAGGCGACGTGCTCGTTGGGACGCGTGACCCGCTCGCCGTCGACGAAGACTTCGCCCTCGCTCGGCAGATCCAGGCCCGAGCCCATGTTCAACAACGTGGATTTTCCGCAGCCGCTCGGACCGATCAACGACACCACTTCACCGTCGGCGACCGACAGGGCGACGTTCGTGACCGCGGTGACGTAGGGGTCGCCTTCGCCCGCGGCGCGGTTGCGATTGGGGAACCGCTTGGTGACGGCTTTGAATTCAAGGCGTGGATGACTCATGGCTTCTCTCCTCGATATTCGTTGGCGACGTCATCGCCCGAGACGGGCCATCTCGTCGCAGAATGACTGTTCGGTCCACGCCTTCCCTTCGGGTCCGTGTATGCCAGCCCCGTTGAGTCCGTCGACGATGCCCGGCAGATCGGTCACGCCCTCGCGAAAGAGATTGGACAGGGCCTCGGCCAGTGCGCTCTCGTAGTCGGTGGGCGGCGCGGCGCGGGTCTGCCAGACGATGTTCCGCACGTCGTCGACGTGCTCGATATTGCCGGCGCCGCCCTTGTTGCTCGGCCGCACGCCGCGCCAGGGCTTGAGGTCAAGGTTGTACTCGGTCATCTCGTTTCTCCTCCTGCCTGTGGGTCTTCAGGGTCTACGGGGCGACGTTGATGAAAACGTCGTCACCGTCGACTTTCACCGGGTAGGTCTTCACGTCCCGGTCGGCCGGCGCCTTCAGACAGCGGCCGCTGGGAATATGAAACACCGCCTCGTGAAGCGGACACTCCACCTCCTCGCCGTCGACGAAGCCCTGGGACAACAGGGCGTAGGCGTGGGGGCAGATGTCCTCGATGGCGTAATAGGTATCGTTGACGAGAAACACGCCGATGGTGTGTTCCCCGACGTGTACGGAAATGGGCTCGTCCTCTTCGATCTCATCGACGGCGGCGACGCGTTGCCACTGGTCCGACATTAGCCTGCTCCTGGTCTCGTTGAATGAATTGTATGTTTCAGATTTGGAACAACGATTACTATATGAAACAGATTAGCAAAGACATGAAGACTTGACAAGACTTTTTTTTGCCGCTCGAGAAACGGCCATCGACAGCCGACCGGCGGTCTCCTCACCCGGCCGGCCGGGGCCGGCGCGGGGTGACCCGGCAGGCACCGTCGGCAACGCGGGCTCACGACCGTTGCCGCGGCGTCGGCGGATGTTCCGGGTCCCGCAATTCGGTATGATTTCGCCTGACCTGCCAGGTCCGCCGGGCGCGATTCCCCGGGCCGGACCGTCCACCGCACGTGAAGGATCCCCTATGTACGCGCAAATGGTGAAAACCGGCGTCAAGGCGCTCAAGAGCGAGGCCGAGATGTCCGACGCCGAGCGCGCCTTCCAGGCCCGTATCGACGCCGACCTCCGCATCGAGCCCAGGGACTGGATGCCCGACGACTACCGCCGTACGCTGATACGCCAGATTTCCCAGCACGCCCACTCGGAGGTCGTCGGCATGCTGCCGGAGGGGAACTGGGTCACTCGCGCCCCGTCCCTGAAGCGCAAGGCCATCCTGCTCGCCAAGATCCAGGACGAGGGCGGCCACGGGCTGTACCTGTACAGCGCCGCGGAGACGCTCGGCATCACCCGAGACCAGATGATCGAGGCATTGCACAGCGGCAAGGCAAAATATTCGAGCATCTTCAATTACCCGACGTTGACGTGGGCCGATATCGGCACGATCGGCTGGCTCGTGGACGGCGCCGCGATCATGAACCAGATTCCGCTACAACGTTGTTCGTACGGACCCTATGCGCGCGCGATGGTAAGAATCTGCAAGGAGGAGAGCTTTCACATGCGCCAGGGCTACGATTCCCTGCTGGCGCTGTGCCGTGGCACGAGCGAGCAGAAGCGCATGGCCCAGGATGCCCTGGATCGCTGGTGGTGGCCGTCGCTGATGATGTTCGGGCCGCCAGACGACGCGTCGGTGCACAGTGCCCAGTCGATGCGCTGGAAGATCAAGATCTTCAGCAACGATGAACTGCGCCAGCGATTCGTCGATCAGACCGTGCCGCAGGCGGAAATTCTCGGCCTGACCCTGCCCGATCCCGATCTCAGGTGGAACGAGGCACGGGGCCACTACGATTTCGGCGCCATTGACTGGGAGGAGTTCTATCGCGTGCTCAAGGGCGGCGGTCCGTGCAACCGCGAACGGCTCCAGGCGCGAACGAGCGCCTGGGAGGAAGGACGCTGGGTGCGCGACGCGGCGCTCGCCTGCGCCGAGAAACAGGTTCGCCGGCAGGCGTCCTGACTCACGATAGCGAGGCAATCGATCATGCGCGAGTGGCCACTGTGGGAAGTATTCATTCGCAGCCAGCACGGGCTGGCCCACCGGCACGTCGGCAGCCTGCACGCACCCAATGCGTCGATGGCGATTCGAAACGCGCGCGACGTGTATACCCGGCGCAGTGAGGGACTGAGCATCTGGGTGGTGCGATCCATGGACATCGTCGCCTCGAGTCCCGAGGACAAGGATTCCCTTTTCGAACCGGCCGACGACAAGGTCTATCGTCATCCGACGTTCTACGACCTGCCCGAGGACGTGGAGAACCTCTAGTGCACGATGCGACCCGCGACGCGGCGCTGTTCGAATACCTGTTGCGCCTCGGCGACAACGCCCTGGTGCTGGCACAGCGGCTCACCGAGTGGTGTGGCCACGGGCCGGCGCTTGAAGAAGACATCGCCCTGTCCAATGTCGGTCTCGATCTGCTCGGACAGGCCCGCTACTGGCTGACCCTCGCCGGCCAGGTCGAGGGCGCCGGTCGCGACGAGGACGCGCTCGCCTTCCGGCGCGACACGATCGATTTTCGCAACGCCCTGATCGTCGAATTGCCGCGGGGTGATTTCGCCAGGACCACCGCGCGCCAGTTCCTGTTCGATCACTGGCACCTGCTGACGCTCGAACGGCTCGCCCGGTCCGATGACGAACGAATCGCCGGCGGCGCCGCCAAGGCCGTGAAGGAGGTGCGATATCACGTCGAGCGTAGCAACGAGTGGATCTGCCTGTTGGGAGACGGTACGGCGGAGAGTCATGAACGCATCCAGCGCGCTATTGAAGACCTGTGGCCCTACACGGGAGAACTGTTCGAATCCGACGACGTGTCGACGCGACTCGCCCGGGCCGGCGTCGCCGTCGATCCAGCCGGCCTGCACCCGGTTTGGGACGACGCCGTATCACGCGTGATCGACGGCGCCTCCTTGCAACGCCCGGCCGACACCTTCGCACACAGTGGCGGCTTTCGCGGCGTGCACACCGAGCACCTCGGCTACCTGCTGGCCGAAATGCAGTTCCTGCAACGCGCCTACCCGGAGGCGACATGGTAGCCCCCGCGCGTCGCGCGCCGAGCATCGATGCCGCCATGATCCGGGATTGGCTGGATGGCGTGCCGGACCCGGAGATTCCGGCGTTGTCTGTGGTCGATCTCGGCATCGTTCGCGAGATTGCCTGGCGCGAGGACGATGACGGCGCCGTGCTGAGCGTAATGGTCACGCCGACGTACAGCGGCTGTCCCGCCCACGAGGTCATCGTCGAATCGATCCGGGCGCGGCTGCTCGAACACGGTATCGAACGCGTCGACATCCAGACCCGCGTCGCGCCGCCCTGGACCACCGACTGGATCAGCGACGCCGGCCGTCGCAAGCTCGAGCGCTACGGCATCGCGCCGCCGCGAGCGCTCGCCGACGGCGCCACGCCCCCCTGTCCCGCCTGCGGCAGCGACGACACCGAGTGTGTCTCCCGTTTCGGTTCCACGCCCTGCAAGGCCTTGTATCGCTGTCGGGCCTGCCTGGAACCGTTCGACTATTTCAAATGCCACTGACACGCGCCGTTCGACCACGGGCCGCCGCCACGCCATGAGCCGATTCCATCCGCTGACCGTCGCCGACATCCGGCCCGAGACCCGCGACGCCGTGGTAGTGACGTTTCGCGTACCGAACGAACTGGCTGCCACGTTCCGTTTCATCCAGGGGCAGTACCTGACGTTGCGCGCCCTCGTCGACGACGAGGAAGTCCGACGATCCTATTCGATCTGCTCGGGCGTCGGCGACGGCGTGCTGCAGGTCGGCATCAAGCGCGTCGAGGGCGGCGTGTTCTCCAACTGGATTGCCGATCACGTCCGGCCCGGCGACGTCATCGAGACGATGGCGCCCGCGGGCTCGTGACGCGCCGCGTCGTCGACGCACTCGGGACCCGCTGCCCGGTGCCGATCGCGCTGGCCGAGCGGGCGGCGTCCCGGCTCGG
>JAUIDF010000174.1 GCA_030429125.1 Gammaproteobacteria bacterium
GCAAGGAGTACCTGCACGTGAAAACGAGAAACACCATCTACGCAGCCGCGGCGGCCATGATCATGGCGCTGCCGGCCGGCGCCGACGAGCTGCTCACCGGCGGCACCTCCGGCGCCTACTACAACGATATCGGTCCGAAAGTACACGACGTGCTGAACAGTGCGCTGTTTCGCTACCCGCTCAAGGCGGGGAAGGGCTCGGCGGGTAACTTCGACGCCATCGTCGACAATGCCATGATCGTCGCACTCGGTCAGGCGGACGTCTACGCGTTGATGAACGCACAGAATCCCGGCAAGGTGATCAGCGTGCCCACGGGCGTGCGCGAGTGCCTGTTCGCGGTCACCGCCAATGCCGGCATTGCCGGCGAGCGCGAGGGCGACGGCTGGGGCAACATGATGAGTCTCGCTCGACGCATGCGCGTCGCCCTGCCCGGGGAGGCATCGGGGTCGGCCAAGACCTTCGAGTTCATCCAGTCCATCAACGAGGACATGGCCCAGGCAACCAACATCCGGCACTACGAGTCGACGGACGAGGCCATCAACGCCGTGGCGCGCGACCAGGCGGACGTGGCGTTCTTCGTGCAGATGCCGGACACCGGCAACCCGTTGTTTCGATCGATCAAGGAGAAGGGCCTGCTGTGGGTGGGCGTCGGCGATCGCGCGATGCTGCGACAGGAGGTGGACGGCACCAAGATCTACGACGTCGATACCGTGCCGGTCGAGGAGACCTGGGGTGGATTCGGTACGCCGAACACCCTCACCACGACCTGCACCCAGGTGGTCGTCATGACGGGTGACCCGTCGCGCGAAGATGCCGCCGACCCGCAGAGCCTGACGGAACAGGCCGCCCTGTTGAAGGACAGCGAAGGGCAGTTCGAACCCGACGCGGACTGGTACAAGTCCATGGTCGGCAAGATACGCGACGTCAGCGCCGATGCCACCGACAAGCTGTTGAACGCCGTGGACAAGGCATCGGAGGCCGTGAACGACGCGCTCAATTGAGCACGCCGCGCCGGTGAGTGGCGGGCGGCCGCGGGTGGCGGGACTGTTTCGTCACCTGCTGGCCGCGTTCGTCCTGTCGTGGTCGGCGGGCACCGGCGCCAGCCCGCTGGCCGGGCATCCCTCTCCCTACCTGCGCCTGCACGCCGGCGATCCGGTGGCCTGGCGCGAGCTCGATGCCGATGTCATGGCCGCGGCCCGGGACGACGACCGACTGCTGTTCGTGTCCGTCGGCTACTTCGCCTGCCACTGGTGCCACGTGATGCAGCGCGAAAGCTTCCGAGACGAGGCCATCGCGGCCGTGCTCAACCGGGACTTCGTTCCGGTGAAGGTGGACCGCGAACTCGACCCCGCGCTCGACGCCCGCCTGACCTCGTTCGCCGAACGGCTGCTGGGCCAGGCGGGATGGCCGCTCAACGTATTCGTCACGCCCGAGGGACATCCCCTGTTCGCCGTGCTGTACATGCCGCCCGAGGCCTTCGCGGCCACGCTCGAGCGGGTGCAGGACAACTGGCGTGGACGCAAGGAGGCCTTGCGCCGGGCGGCGGCGCGCATGGAAACCGGTACACCGCCGCCCGCGCGCGACACGCTGGACCGCGACGCGGTCGACGCCTTGGTGGAAACCTTCGTCAGCCAGGCGCTGGTGTTTCACGACGACTTCCAGGGCGGCTTCGGAACCGTGAGCAAGTTTCCCCAGGCGCCCGCGCTGCTTTACCTGCTGGAGCTGGCGGCGTCCGCGAACGCGGAACGGGTCCGCCCGGTGCTCGAGCTCACGCTCGACGCCATGGCCGGCGGCGGTCTGTTCGACCACGTGGGGGGCGGCTTCTTTCGCTACGTGGTCGACCCGGACTTCGCCACGCCGCACTTCGAGAAGATGCTCTACGACAACGCGCAGCTGGCGCTGGTCTACCTGCGCGCCGAGACCTTGCTGCCGGGGCGCGGGTACGGCGTCGTCGCACGGCGAACCCTGGACTTCATGCAGCGCGAGATGCAAGCCGCCGGCGGTGCGATGATCGCATCGCTGTCCGCCGTCGACGGCAATGACGTCGAGGGTGGCTACTATCTTTTTGGCGACGACGAGCTGTCCGCCATTCTCGACCCCGATCGGCTACGGGTAGTCCGGGCCCATTGCCAGGTGCGTGGCGCGGCGCGGTTCGCGGCGGGGCATCACCTTCGCTGCTCGGCAACCCTCGCCCATGTCGCGCGCAACCTCGGCGTCAGCGAGGACGAGGTCGCCGCGCTCTTCGGCTCGGCCCGTGAGCTGTTGCTCGCGGCCCGTTCACGCCGGCAGCTGCCGCTCGACACCAAGCAACTCGCGGGCTGGAACGCCCTCGCCCTGAGTGCGTTCAGCGAGGCGGCGCGCGTGTTCGGCGATGACCGTTATGCCGCCGTCGCCCGGAACGTCAGGGACCACCTGGTATCGAAGCACTGGCGCGACGGCGAGCTGCTGCGCGCGGTACACGACGATCGCGCCGTCGGACGGGCGTCGATCGAGGACTATGCCCTGGTCGCGCGCGGGTTGCTCGACCACGCCTCGCTCACCGGATCGGCGAACGATCACGATCTCGCGCGTCGCGTGGTCGAAGCCGCCGCCCGCCGCTTTCGCGACGGCAACGGCTGGCAGGTCGTCGCGGAGCCGGTATTGGCGCCGCTGCCGCCGGTCGAGCTGGTGACCGACAGTCCGCTGCCATCGCCGATCGCGGTCCTCGCCGACGCGGCAATGGACATCGTCGATACCGGGGTCGATGCCGGGACCGCCGTGGCCCTGCGCCAGCTGGCCCGCGAGGCGTTGAACCGTGCCCACCAACAGCTGGCCGCCAACGCCTTCTTCCACGCCACGCACATTCGCGCACTCGACCGACTCGCCGCGCGGTAGCGCGCGGTACTACGGGTTCCAAGGCTGGCGCGAGGCGATGCTCACGTCATTGTGCGAGCGCGGCCAGAGCGGATACGTCCATCCCGACGCGATCACCGACCTTGACGCCGAGGCGTGCGGCCGTGCCGTGTTTCAGTTCGATGGCGAACCGCGCCGGCCCCTCGCTCGGATAGCGTGGCAGCCGGGCGTAATACGCTGCCGGTGTCTCGCCGTCGCGCTGCAACGGCTCGGCGAACATTTCGAGCACCGTGGTGATCGTTCCCTCGTCGTCGAGGAACAGGATGTCCATGTCGACGAGGCAGTTGGCCATCCAGAAGCGGCGCGGATGGCTTCCCGGGAAGACGAACAGCATGCCGCCGTTCGTGTCGATGTGATCCCGGTACATGAGTCCGCGGTTTCTCGCCACCGGGTCGAGCGCCAGCTCGAGTTCGAATCGCTCGTTGGCAATCACGACCTCGGCGTCGGGCGCGGCCCGCGCCGCGGCGGTGCCGATGAGCAGCAGGCAGGCGACGAGGAAACGGGCGTAGCGATGGCGTTGATTCATATCGGTTTCCGGATGCGAGACTCGGCAGTTGCGTGCCGCGATTATGGGTGCACGCCGTGTGCCGGTTCAATCGACGATCGACAGACCGCGCCGGGGTGGTGCGTGCCTACCCCGATCCGATAGACTCGCCTGCCTTTTTCGTCGACCCGCGAGCCCCGATCTCCCGTGAATCTCAATCCGGCACAAAAGCAAGCCGTTACCCACCAGGGCGGTCCCGCCCTGGTGCTGGCCGGTGCCGGCAGCGGCAAGACAGGCGTCATTACGCGGCGCATGGCCTGGTTGATCGACAAGCGCGGCGTCGACCCGTCGCGCATCGTTGCCGTCACTTTCACCAACAAGGCGGCGCGGGAGATGAAGCAGCGCGTGGCGTCGCTGCTCGACGGCCGGCGAATCGCCGCGCGACTGCACGTATCGACGTTTCATCGCCTCGGTCTTCGTATTCTTCGCGAGGAATGCGAGGCCATGGGCCTGACCTCGTCGTTCTCCATCGTCGATCCCGCCGACGCCCGCGCCATCATTGCCGACCTGCTGGGTCGCGAGTTCAATACCGATCCGGGGCAGGCCGACGCCGTCGCCTCGGCCCTTTCCGCCTGGCGCAACGGCGCCGTCGCCGAGGGCAAGGGCGAGGGCGCGGCCGGGCTCGAACGTATCCACCAGGCCTACCAGCGACACCTGCGCAGCCTCAACGCCGTCGACCTCGACGACATGATTGCGCTGCCGCGTGACCTGCTGGCCGGCGATCCGGAGGCGTTGCACCGGTGGCGACGGCGTGCCGAGTACCTGCTGGTGGACGAGTACCAGGACACCAATGCCGTGCAGTACGAGCTGGTTCGGCTGCTGGCCGGCAGCGGCCGGGGACTGATGGCGGTGGGTGACGACGACCAGTCGATCTACGCCTGGCGCGGCGCCATGCCGCAGAACCTGGGCCAGCTCGCGGTGGACTATCCCGATCTCGCGGTGATCAAGCTGCAGCAGAACTACCGGTCCCGCGGCCGGATTCTCAAGCTCGCCAACCACCTGATTCGAAACAATCCGCGCCCCTTCGAGAAGCAACTCTTCAGCGAGCTCGGATACGGCGACCCGGTCAAGGTGCTGGTGGCCGGTAACGAGGTGCGCGAGGCGGAACGGGTGGTGAGCGAGCTCATGTCGGTCCAGTTCCAGACGCGCGCGCGGTACGGCGATTTCGCCATCCTGTACCGCTCCAATCACCAGAGTCGCGTACTCGAACAGAAACTCGTCGAGATGCGCCTGCCGTACCAGTTGAGCGGTGGACAGTCGTTCTTCGACCGGACCGAGGTGCGTGACCTCATGGCCTACCTCAAGGTCATCGCCAATCCGGCCGACGACAGCGCGATGCTGCGCATCGTCAACACGCCGCGGCGCGGTATCGGCGCGTCGACGCTGGAGCGCGTCGGCGCGTTTGCCCGCGAGCGGCGCATCCCCCTGGCCGAGGCGATTCACTCGAGCGAACTGCTGGCCGGGCTGGGCACCCGGGCGGCTACCCAGGTCGGCGCCTTCTCCGCCCTGCTCGCCCGCTACCAGGACTGGGCGCCGCGCGCCGACGCCCGCGAGCTGATCGACGACCTGCTGGAGGAAATCGGCTACCGCACCTGGCTCGACGAGACCTGCGACAACGAGGACATGGCGGATCGGCGCTGGCAGAACGTGTGCGAGCTGGCGCAGTGGGTCGAGCGCGTGGCGGCATCGGGCGAGGAGGATTCCGACCTCGCCGAGGCGGTGCGCAAGCTGGTGCTGACAGACCGGCTGGATTCGAGCGACGACGACGCCGAGACCGACAGCGTGCGCCTGATGACCCTGCACGCGGCCAAGGGGCTGGAGTTCGACGACGTCTTCATCGTCGGCCTCGCCGACGACATCCTGCCGCATGCCAACAGCCGCTCCGAGAACGGTGTCGAAGAGGAGCGACGGCTCTTCTACGTCGGCATCACGCGGGCGAGGAAGCGCCTCGTGCTGAGTTACGCCACGCGTCGCCGCCGCTACGGTGAAATCCTCGAATGCCAGCCGAGCCGGTTCATCGAAGAGCTGCCCGCCGACGACCTCGACTGGCGCTTCGACGGCGACGCCCCGCGCGAGGACGACCGCCGGGCCGGCAAGGCCCATCTGGCCGGAATACGCGCCATGCTGACCGGCTGAGCCGGGCGCGCGGGCGGGGTCCGAGCGGTCGACCGACCCCGCCGATTCCCCCTGATCGGAACCGGTTTTGATATACTCGGTCGCCTTTACAATACCTTGGGCCGAATTCCCGCCGGGACCCGGTTCAGCGAAAAAATCCCCTTTTCGTGTGAGGAACACATGAGCGACGTTAGCCAAGACAACAGCCGCCGGCGCTTCCTGACGGCGGTCACGTCCGGGGTCGGCCTGGCCGGATGCGCGGCGGCGGTGGTACCGTTCGTCTCGAGCATGACGCCCAGCGCCCGCGCCCGCGCCGCCGGTGCGCCGGTGGAGGTGGACATCAGCAAGCTCGCTCCCGGTCAAATGCTCACCGTGGAGTGGCGTGGCAAGCCGGTGTGGATCATCAACCGCACCGAGGCCATGCTCGAAGACCTGAAGACCCTGGGAGACAAGCTTTCGGATCCCGACTCGACGGCCTCCGAGCAGCCCGAGTATGCCCAGAACCCGCACCGCTCCATCAGGCCCGAGTATCTCGTGGTGGTGGGTATCTGCACGCACCTCGGCTGCGCGCCGACGAAGAAATTCGAGATGGGCGCGGCGTCCGGGGTTTCGGCGGACTGGAAGGGCGGGTTTTTCTGCCCCTGCCACGGTTCGACCTTCGACCTCGCCGGTCGGGTGTACCGCAACGTGCCGGCGCCGACCAACCTGGTCGTGCCGCCATACTCCTACGTCAACGACACCACCGTGCTGGTAGGCGTCGGGCCGCAAGAGGAGGTGGCGTAATGTCGCGATTCATGGAGTGGGTTGACGCGCGCTTCCCGGCCACCAAGGTGTGGCAGGAGCACATGGCGCAGTACTACGCCCCGAAAAACTTCAATTTCTGGTACTACTTCGGCTCACTCGCCATCCTCGTGCTGGTCATCCAGATCCTCACGGGTATCTTCCTCACCATGCACTACAAGCCGGACTCGCAGCTCGCCTTCGCGTCCGTCGAGTACATCATGCGCGACGTGCCCTGGGGATGGTTCATACGCTACATGCACTCCACCGGCGCCTCGCTGTTCTTCGTGGTGGTCTACCTGCACATGTTCCGCGCCCTGCTCTATGGCTCGTTCAAGGGGCCGCGCGAGCTCGTGTGGCTGATCGGCATGGTCATCTTCGTCGCGCTCATGGCCGAGGCCTTCATGGGCTACCTGCTGCCCTGGGGCAACATGTCCTACTGGGGCGCCCAGGTGATCATCTCGCTGTTCGGCGCGATTCCCGTCATCGGCGATGGCCTGGCCGAGTGGATTCGCGGCGACTTCGTGGTGTCCGACGCCACCTTGAACCGCTTCTTCGCCTTCCACGTCATCCTGCTGCCGCTGCTGCTCGTCCTGCTCGTCTACCTGCACATCGTGGCGCTGCACAAGGTCGGCTCGAACAACCCGGACGGCGTCGAGATCAAGAAGCACAAGGACGGCGAGGGACGACCCCTCGACGGCATTCCCTTTCACCCCTATTACACTGTCAAGGACCTGTTCGGCGCGATGGTGTTCCTGGTGATCTACTTCGCCATCGTGTTCTTCGTGCCGGAGTTCGGCGGCTGGTTCCTGGAGAAGGACAACTTCGCGCCGGCGGACATCCTGCAGACACCGCCGGACATCGTGCCGCTATGGTACTTCACGCCGTTCTACTCGATCCTGCGGGCGGTGACCTGGGAATGGCTGCCTGGCGGCGCCAAGCTGTGGGGCGTCATCGCCATGGGGGCGTCGATTGCCATGCTGTTCCTGCTGCCCTGGCTCGATCGCGCCCGCGTGCGTTCGATCCGCTATCGCGGCTGGATGTACAAGACGGCGCTGGCAATCTTCGTCGTCGCCTTCGTCATCCTCGGTTATCTCGGAACCAAGAACCCCACCCGCATCGACCTGTTCGCGTTCCAGAACGTGTACTGGGCGCAGGTGTGCATGATCCTGTACTTCCTGTTCTTCCTGCTGATGCCCTGGTACACCTCGCGTGATGCGACGAAACCCGAACCGGACAGGGTGACCCACTGATGAGAAAAGCACTG
>JAUIDF010000175.1 GCA_030429125.1 Gammaproteobacteria bacterium
CCTCGAACGCCTCCAGCATCGCGAGCGCCGCCGCGTGGTCCGCGATCTCCTCACCCAGCCCCAGCTCGAGGGTCTCGACGGCGAGGAACGCCGCACGGTCCTTGTCCTCGAAGCGCTCCGCGCACAAGCTCGCCAGCCGCATCCTGAGCGCGGCCTGAGCGACGGGCCCCTTGGCGTGAGCGATGGATTTTTCGAGCACCCGGGCCAACGCGGGCCAGTCCTCGGACCGCTCGGCGACGAGCTGGCGCACCGCCTGGCTGATGTCGAGCATGTTGGCGCCGGCCCGCTTCTTGACCGACAGCGAGATCACCTTCTCGTAGCCGCGATCCTCCACCACGTGCAGCGCGCCGTCGTCGTCATCGCTCGAACGGATGACGTCGCGGTAGGTCACCACGCCGGCCACCTCGTCGCCATCGAGCACGTACAGGCCGTCGCGTTGCAGCGACTCCATGCGGCGGCGCGCCGAGCGGGTATCGTCGTCGCCGATGCTCAGCGCCTCGGACGATTGCATGACGTCGGCCACCGTGAACACGCGACCGCGGTCGATGTCGCGCGTGAACGCGGCGACGTACGCGTCGGCGGGATCGGAGACGATGTCCTGCGGCGTCCCGACCTGCACGAAACGGCCTTCCTTCATGATGGCGATGCGGTCGCCGAGCATGAGCGCTTCGTTCAGATCATGGGTGATGAAGACGATGGTCTTGTGCAACGTGCGCTGCAGCGCCAGCAGCTCCTTCTGCATGTCGCGTCGTATCAACGGGTCGAGGGCGCTGAACGGCTCGTCCATCAGCAGGATATCCGGATCGACGGCCAGGGCGCGTGCCAGTCCGACGCGTTGCTGCATGCCGCCGGAGAGCGATGTCGGTGGACTGTCTGCCCAGGTCTCGAGACCGACCTGCTTCAGTGCGCGCAGGGCGCGCTGGCGGCGCTCGTCGGGCTTCACGCCCTGGATCTTCAGCCCGTATTCCGCGTTCTGCACCACGGTCATGTGGGGAAACAGGGCGAAGTGCTGGAACACCATGGCCAATTTGCGCAGGCGTAAGTCGCGCAAGGCCCTTTCGTCGCAGCCGGTGATGTCCTCGCCGTCGATGCGAATGCGGCCGTGCGTTGGCTCGACCAACCGGTTGAGCATTCGCACCAGCGTCGATTTTCCCGAGCCGGACAGGCCCATGACGACGAAGATCTCGCCGTCCCCGACGGTGAAACTGGCGTCCTGGACGCCGATGGTGAGACCGGTCTCGCGCAGGATCTCGTCCTTCGAGCGTCCCTCGTCCAGCCCTTCGAAGGCCTGCCCGGTATGTTCGCCGAAAATCTTGTACAGGTGCTCGACCACCAGTTTTCCCGGCGGTGCGTCTCGGTGATGTTCGGTGCGGTTTTCTGTCATGTGTCCCCGGTGACGTTGTTCGTTGTCGGTCGCGCGCTCGATGGCGTCGGCGCCGCGCAGGGTGGCAGCGCGGCAGGCGGGTGGTCAGCGCGAACCGGAGCCGTTGCCGGGTGCGGCGTGCTCGATACCATCGATGTCGCGAATCGATACGACGTTGCAATCGTCGAGCCGGTCCGCCAGTTCGAGATCGTCGTAGCGGTCGGTGGATTCACCGAGAAAGTGACGGGCGTATTGTCGGATTGCGAGGTACTCGTAGCATTGCATCGAATCCGTGCCTCCGTTGCGCGTCGCGGAACGCGGTGGCCAAGACCGTGTTTCGGGTCTTCTACCGCCGTTCCCGTGAATTTACCGGCGCGGCTCACGAACTCGTGGCGCCGCGACACCCCGGAGGCTGGGGATGGAAAAACGTCGTATCAAGGGGGGGTGGGCGAATCGTCGAGGACCTGGGCCGCAACGAGGTCGAGCAATCGCTCCGGGTCCACCGGTTTGGCGAGATAGCCGATGTTGCGTTCCCTTGCGCCGTCGGCATCGACGAACTCGCTGAAACCCGTGCACAGGATGATCGGCAGGTCCTGCCGGATGCCGCGCAGCGCCTCCACCAGTTCGAGGCCTGACATGCCCGGCATGGTCTGGTCGGTGATCGCCAGGTCGTAGGCATGGGGCGAGGCGCGGAAATCATCCAGTGCACGCAGGGCCGAGTCGTGTACCGAGGCATCGAAGCCGTAATCCTGCAGGAACTCGGCAATAAACTCGGCCAACCCGCGTTCGTCGTCGACCACGAGTACCCGGCGACCGCTACCGTCGACCGGCATGGGCTCGATGCGACCCGACTCGGTTTCGACGCTGCCGGATCGCGAGACCGGAAAGTAGATCCGGAACACGGCGCCGCCCGTGGGGGCGTTGTCGACGACGACGAATCCGCCGTGTCCGCGAACGATGCCATCGACCACGGCGAGGCCGAGCCCGGAGCCCTTGCCGGCTGACTTGGTCGTATAGAACGGATCGAATATCTTCTCGATGCGCTCGGCGTCAATGCCGGGTCCCGTGTCGCTGATCTCCAGTTCCACGAAGTCGCCGGCGAACGATCGATGACTCACGGAGCATTCGCCGGAGAAGCCAGGGCGCGCGCGCAGTCGTATCGACAGTGTGCCCGTGCCGTTCATCGCGTCGCGCGCATTGATGCAAAGGTTCATCAACAGCTGGTTGAGCTGGCCCGGCTGCAGCTCGACAGCAGGTATGTCCTCGTTCAGCTCCACCGACAGGGCGATACTCGCCGGCAGCGCCGATCGCAACATGTCGAGTTCCTCCTCGATGCGTCCGCGAATGTCGATGATCTCGTCGGTACCGGCATTGCCGCGCGAAAAGGCCAGCATCTGTGCGACGATGTCCCGTGCGCGCTCGCCCGCATGCGCGACCTGTTCCAGGTAGCGCGTGGCGGCGGGATCGTCCCGACTATGCTTGCGCGCCAATGCGGTGTAGCCGAGGATGACGCCGAGCAGGTTGTTGAAGTCGTGGGCGACGCCGCCGGTGACCTGGCCTAGGATCTCCATCTTCTGAGCCTGCTGCAGTTCGCGCGACAGCCGTTGGCGCTCGGTAACGTCGAGGACGAATCCTTCCAGTATCTCGGGCGAATCGCCCGGCGACGATACGGATCGTCCCTTCTCCCACACCCAGCGCAGATTACCGTCGGCATGGCGAATCCGGTATTCGAGCTCGAAGGCACGCCCGGCACGCACCGCCTCCTGTACCCGGGTCCAGAGACGAGCCCGGTCGGCCGGATGAACGAGATCGGCATAGGCGACCAGGCGGTTGTCCAACAGGGCGTCGGGTTCGAACCCCGTCACTTCCTGGCAGCCCTCGCTGACGAACAGCATGGTCCACTCCGCGTTGTTCCGGCATCGATAAGCCATTCCGGGCAGGTTGGACATGAGGATGTTGAGGCGGCGTTCGCTCTCCTGCAACGACTGCACCACGCGCCGGCGCGCCTCGACCTCGCGGTCGAGCTCGTCGCGCGAAGCGGTCACCGACCCCAGGTTGTAAGCCATTCGGTTCACGCCGTCGAACAGCCGCGCCATCTCGCCGTCGTGACGAGCGGGCAGCCTGACGTCGAGATCTCCGCGTCCGATGGTTTCGACCGCCTCCACCACGGCGCTGATGGGACGTGAAACCTGCCGGGAGACGACCCAGATCAGTCCGGCGACGACGGCCGCGACGCCTGCAAGCAGAATGATCAGGTAGTCACGAAACCGCTTGACCGGCAACAGGGCTTCCTCGACGTCGCGCTCCACCAGCAGGCACAGCTCCCAGCGTGGCATCCAGATGAATGCGCCGATGACCGGGACGCCGCGGTAGTCGATATAGGTACCCTCGCCGCTTTTCGCCGCTAGACACCGGTCGATGCCTTCGGTGCGGGCGACGCGACGCAGAATGGTGTCGTCGGCGAAGCGGGCGCGGGTGACGAAGGCGCTGAACCGGTTCACCAGGTAGCTGTCCAGGGTACGGCTTTCGCCGAAGCCCTGCTGCACGATCTCGGTGACGGCGGCGAGGTCGAGGTGCCCGGCGAGCACGGCGAGAACGTTCCCGTCTTCTCCGCTGACCGGTGTCGACACGGTAATGGACGGATCGTCCATGGAAAGCGGGTAGTGCGGCGACTGGATCCAGGGTTGCACGCGCCCGCGCTGGAAATAGATCTCACTGTCGTGGAAGCGGTTCTCCCGGCGACGCTGGGAACTGACGAGCTTGCGGCCGGTCCTGGCATCGAGCAGGAACAACTCGCGAATGTCGGGATTGACCGGACGCGCGGAGCCGAGATGCTCGCGCCGGATGAGGCTCTTGAGGAATTCCCTGTCGATGGGGGCGTGGGCGGGTTCGATCAGGTCGCCGGCATGCGAGCGCAGCGAAGGTCGTTTGGCGATCTCCTGTACCAGCCTGAAATTCTCCTCGATCCAGCTTTCGAAGCGTGCCTGCTTGTGCTTCGCCAGGGTGCGCAGCGAGCGCATCTCGGTCAGCTCCTGGGTCTCGGTGAATCGCTGGTACATGAGTACCCCCGATACGCCCAGTGGCACGAAGGAAAGGATGGCGAACAACAACGCCAGGCGTACGGCGATCCTCACGCCGCGTCACCCGTCCTGAAACGGCAACCGTCCGCGATGCGCGCACCCCCGGTCTGACGATGCAAGTGGCCTCCCGCCGCAAACCCGCGCGCGTTGTAAGGTTACGGCAGATGCGCGTCAGACTGCGGTCGATCGATGATTTTTCGATTATCGGACGAAGCGGCAAAAAATGAAGCACGCCGCCGGCGTTTCGCCGGTGACGATAGGATTCCGGCAGGTCGTGTCGTCGATGGTCGCCGCTGCCGATCGAGGGGACCGCGTCGGCGCCGGCTAGCCGCGCGTCAGGTCGAGAATGTTGGTCTTCTCTCGCCTGCCGCTGTTGAGGATCACGTAGTCCGCGATCCGAATGTGTCCGGGCGTGGCCGGTCCGAACAGGGTCGTCCAGGTCTGGCCGTCGAACGGATCCTTCAGCACCAGGTTGCCGCTCGACTTGACGCGTCCGCGCAATTCGTGGGCGATTCCCGTCGGCTTGCTCGTGACGATGACGATGCCTTCGCCGATGTGGCGAACCGTCGCGGTGATCATCTCGTATCCGACGGATCCCTCGATGAAGCCGTGCCAGTCGCTGCCGTTGAGATTGGGGCCCTTGACCTCGATCGTCGCCGGAGCGGGATTGGCGGTGGCAGGCGGGGCATCCGCGTCGGCTACGGCGGGTTCATCGGTTTGCGTATCGGTAACGGATACCGTCGTGCCGCCGCCGCTGGCGACCCGTGCCTTGTTGCCGCCGCATCCCGCGCTGGTCGCCAGGGCAATACCGATCAACAACATCGCGGCATGTCGACGCGTGAATCGGGCAGGCGCTCCCGGTGCAAATCTGTTTGTCGTTTTTTCCATCGTGTTTCACTCCCTCATCCCGCGTGGTCATGCAATCGCGCGTCGATCGGCACACAGCCTGCGCGCCGACTCGCTACATTATAGCCTCATCGATGCCGGTATGGCCTACAAGCCTTCGTCAGCGGGGCGGTCGAAACCGGGGCCGGATCGACTCGACGATCTCGCGGATCACGAGATCGTATCCCTTCTGGTTCAGGTGGCAGCAGGCGTCCCGGTACAGTGTCTCGGTGTTGCCTTCGAACATGCCGGTCAGGTCGAAGAACGGTACGCCGTCGCGTTCGAGCTGCCGGCCAGCCTCGATCAACAAGGGGTAGCCCTCGACCACGCCGGCACGGTAGGGGTGTTCCTCGATGTAGGCTTCGCGAAGCTCTTCGCGAGTCAGGGTCTTCGACCCGGCGACGTACTGGTTCGGTTGCAGGAAATGAAAGTACTGCACGCCGCGGCCGCTGGCGACATCGTTCATCTGTCGTGACGCGCGCGCCCAGAAAGCGGCAAGGTCCTCGAAAAGCGCCGCTCGCGACGATGCCTCGTGCGACGGGCCCGTCATCACGAGGGGCCGGACATGGATGTTCGTCGCCTGGTAGGACTGCGCCCGGATCTCGCGCTCGGAGATTCGGGCGACGATGCGGGCGTCGCGCGCCTTCCACACGAGGTTTCGCAGCACGCTGTAGCGCCAGATGGAGTCGTTGAGCCGCTCGGCCCGGCGGGCGCGCAGGGTCTTCTGTTGCTCGATCTCGCCGTAGAGGGCGAGCAGGTTCACGTCCCGGGTCACCCCGACCCGGTTGTGCCAGATGCGCGGGAAAAACGGGTTGGTGCCGATGGGGGCGTTTTCCACCGGTGGCAGGGCGACCTCGTTGAATCCATCGAGGTTGATCACCAGGTCGAACTGCGCGCCGAGGCTCAGAAACCAGTTGAGCGCCATGAGCTGTTGCGGCTGCTTGAAGCCGCCGAGGGCGATCGACTGGACCAGGATGCGCTTGTCGGAGAGGCCGGGCAGGGTCTTGAGCTGCTCGGCAAGAAAGCCGTCCGAGGATACCAGCGTGGTCTGGTGGGCAAACGAGCCGCCGAACACGCCCACCATGTAGTCGTCGTCCGACTTCGGAGTCACCGGTGCGTTCTCATAGCCTCGCATCATGTCGTCGCAAAAGCCGTGACCGGAGCAGCGCGTGTCGTGGTAGTCGATCACGTAGCCCATGTAGGGGTGCAGGATTTCTTCCTTGCGACGGCTGTCGAAACCGGCCGCCGAGGTGTCCGGCAGCCGGGTTTCCTCGGCGCGCTCGGCGACGATGCGTTCGCGCGCCGCGGTCAGGTCGGCGAGAGAGTACATGGCGCCGGCGGCGATGCTGTGGCCGACGAAGGCAACCCCCTCGGCCAGCAGGTACAGGCAGGCGAATCCGATCAGGTAGAAGGTGAATTTGCGCAGGCGGCTCATGGTGAATGACGGCGTGGACAGGCGGGGCCCGGCATTTTATCGCATCCCGGGTTACGAGATGTCGTCGATCGGCGTCCGCTGCCGGATCAGCGAATGAATTCCCGACTGATTTCCCGAAACGCCTCGGTACCCGCCGTGCGCAACCACTCGAATGCGACCATCTCGCGCGACACGATGTAGCATCCTGCCTGGCGCATTCTCTCGATCGCGAGCTCGCGGTCCCGTGGTCTTCGCGACCCCACCGCGCCTTCGACGATGAATACCTGCCTGCCGCGCTCGAGGAGTTCGAGCGCCGTCTGCATGACACAGACATGGGTCTCGACGCCCGTAATGACGACCTGTCCGCGTTTCAGCGGCTCCATGGCGTCGAGGCAGCCGTCGGTGGTCGCCGAGAATCGTATCTTGGACACCACGTGCTCACGGGGCAGCAGGGGCCCGAGTTGCGGTACGAGCGGACCGAGTCCGCCGGGATACTGTTCGGTGGCGACGCAGGGTACGTCGAGTCGCGAGGCGATGTGTATCAGCCAGATGTTCTCGCGCATGACCGACTCGATGTCGTGGATCACCGGCGCCAGGCGTTGCTGTACGTCGATGACCAGGAGCACCGAGTCCTCGGCACTGATCAGCAGGGTGCCGTCATTCATCGTGGTCCGCCCTCGAATGCGATCACGGATGTGCCGCCCGCAGCCGGCGGCGCCAGCCGAAGGGTATCAGATAACGCCGGCCGGCCGCTGCTCCGCGAGCCAGTAGAACCGGTACGGCGGAATCACCAGTCGGCCTTCGTGCGTGGCGGGTCGTTCGCCCCCGGCCAGGTCCATGGGTGCCGCGCCG
>JAUIDF010000176.1 GCA_030429125.1 Gammaproteobacteria bacterium
GGCGTCATGACCCAGGTGGCGTCGTTCATACTCCGGGCGGGCGGCAGCGCGGAGTCGCGCATCATTCCGATCATCTCCGGCACGGTCGGCATCATCTCCTCGTTCATGCAGAACGTGGGTGCCGCGGCGCTGTTCCTGCCGGTGGTCTCGCGCATCAGCGCGCGCACCAACCTGCCCATGTCCCGGCTGCTCATGCCCATGGGGTTCTGCGCCATTCTCGGCGGCACCGTGACGATGGTGGGATCGAGCCCGCTGATCCTGCTCAACGACCTGATCGCCACGTCCAATCGCTCCATCCCCGACGCGCACGCGATGCAGTCGTGGTCGCTTTTCTCGGTGACGCCCATCGGCCTCGCACTGGTCAGCACCGGCATTGCCTATTTCGTCATCGCCGGAAAGTACGTTCTGCCCGAGTTCAAGCCCAGCGGCTCGTCCAGTCCGACCAGCACCATGGCGTACTTCCAGGACGTCTACGGTCTCGACTACCAGCTGTTCGAGATTTACGTCCCGGCGCGCAGCGACCTCGTGGGCAAGCATCTCGGCGAAATCGAAACGGCCGCGCGCATCCGCGTCATTGCGGCGCAGGCGGGCGGCGACGTGCGTATCGGGCCGGGCGGGTTGTCGCGCGACACGGGCATCACCGCCGGCACCTCGCTCGGCATTCTCGCATCGCCCTCCAACCTGCTGGCATTCGTCGAGAAGTACAAACTGGAGCTCAAGACCCACATCGAGGTGTTCGCCGAATCGTTGTCGGCGACCCGCTCGGGCATCGCGGAAGTCGTCATCCGACCGGGTTCATCGCTGGTCGGCAAGAGCGCGCGCGACGTCTGGATGCGCAAGGTCTACGGCATCGCCATGGTGGCGCTGCATCGCGACGGGGAGACGCTGCGCGAGGGAGAGGGCATCCGCGACATGCCGCTCAAGGCCGGTGACACCCTCGTGGTGCACACCACCTGGGAGGCCCTGCACCGGCTCACCAAGGACCCCAACTTCGTCGTCGTCACCACGGAGTACCCGCACGAGGAACTGCGGCCCAAGAAGGTGGGCTGGGCCGGACTGTTTTTCACCATCGCGATATCGCTGGTGTTGTTTTCCGACGTGCGGCTGTCCATCGCCCTGCTGACGGGCGCCCTCGGCATGGTGCTGTCCGGCGTGCTCAAGATCGAGGAAGCCTACCGCGCGGTGAGCTGGAAGACCGTGTTCCTGCTCGCCTCCCTGCTGCCGCTCGGCATGGCGGTCGAGACCACCGGCACGGCCAGCTGGATCGCCGACTACGTACTGTCCGTGGTGGGCGAGATGCCTTCCTGGGTCATCCTCACGGCCGTCGGCGTGCTGGCCACGTTCTTCACCCTGGTGATGTCTAACGTCGGCGCCACCGTTCTCCTGGTGCCCCTCGCGGTGAACATCGCCATCGGCGTCGGCGACGACCCGGCCGTCTACGCACTGACCGTGGCCATTGCCACCAGCAATTCCTTTCTCATACCCACCCACCAGGTCAATGCCCTGATCATGGGCCCGGCCGGCTACCGCGTCATCGATTTCATGCGGGCGGGCGGTGTCATGACGATCCTGTTCCTGGTCGTCATGATCACCATGATCACCCTGTTCTACTGACGCATTCCACCGCCTGTTCAGCGGGCATTTAGGATGCGCCCGGTATGCTGCCCGGCATGATCAC
This sequence comes from Gammaproteobacteria bacterium, assembly GCA_030429125.1. GTDB lineage: Bacteria > Pseudomonadota > Gammaproteobacteria > Arenicellales > CAJQKF01 > BQJD01. Next base: position 1,679 of record JAUIDF010000176.1, read on the forward strand.
CATGCCGGTTGTCGAGGGCCTGCAGCCGGCCGTTGGACCCAAGGTCCCCGTGAAGGCACCAACATGACTCGCAATTGGCTACTCCCCGCCGTCCTTGCCACGACCCTGGTCGCGGGCGGCTGCGCAACCTCCTCGACCCCGGTCAACAAGGAAACCGCCGGCACCGGCGTCGGCGCCGTGGCCGGCGCCCTGCTCGGCTACGGCCTCGGCAAGGGACATTCGGACAAGGAAGCCGCCATCGTCGCCGGCGCGCTGCTTGGCGGCGTCGCGGGCAACCGCATCGGCGCGCGTCTCAACGAGGCCGACAAGGTGATGGCGGGCCGAACGCTTGGCGACACGCTGGAGTACAACAAGGTCGGCCATTCCGGCGAGTGGCGCAACCCCGACACGGGTCACAGCGGCTATTCGACGCCGACCCGCACTTTCAACCGCTCGGACGGCACGCCCTGCCGCGAGTTCACCACCGTGGTCAATGTCGGCGGCAAGACCGAGGAAGCCTACGGCACCGCGTGCCGACAGGGCGACGGGTCGTGGCGCATCCAGCCCTGAAGTCTTGACTAGGACCGGGCTGGATCCGGAATGCCGGCCCGGTCGAATCCGCGTGCACGCAACGCGCACGCCTCGCAGACACCGCACGGCCTCCCCCCTGCCCCGGGATCGTAGCAACTCAGCGTCAGGCCATAGTCGACGCCAAGGGCAGTTCCCCGCCTGATGATGTCGGCCTTGCTCATCTCGATCAGTGGCGCGTGTATCGTGATTCGTGCCCCGGCCTCGACGCCGGCCCGGGTGGCGAGGTGGGCCATGGCCTGGAAGGCGCGCAGGTACTCGGGACGACAGTCCGGATAGCCGCTGTAGTCGAGCGCGTTGACGCCGATGTAGATGTCGGTACTGCCAAGCACCTCGGCCCACGCCAGCGCGAACGACAGGAAGATCGTGTTGCGTGCCGGGACGTAGGTCACCGGGATGCCGGTATCCGTCGATGCCTCGGGTCTAGCCGCCGGCACGTCGATGTCGTCGGTCAGCGCGGAACCGCCGACGGCACCGAGATCGTCAAGCGCCAGGGATTCATGCCGCCGGTGAACATGCTGTCGATGCTGAAGGCCATCGTCGACGACCCCTCGCCCGGGCCGTCCGTACTGCCGACCCCCGAGGTCGAACCGGTATCGGGCGCGACCCTGTCCGCGTCGGCCCGCGAGCGCATCCTCGCCAACTACGACGCGGTCTACGACGACAATCACGGCGGCTGGGGCACCGTGCACAAGTTCATCCACGAGCACAGCCTCGATCTTGCCCTCGACCGGGCGCGCCGCGACGACGGCCGATCCGCGCGCCGTGCACGTCAGACGCTGGACGCCGCCATGGCCCTGATCGACCCGGCCTGGGGCGGCGTCTACCAGTACTCGGACCAGGCCGACTGGGGTTCACCGCACTACGAAAAACTGATGAGCTTTCAGGCCCAGTACCTGCGCCAGTACAGCGAGGCGTGGCAGATGTTTGGCGACGACGCCTATCTCGCCGCGGCGAGGAAGATCGCGCACTACCTGGTGACGTTCCTGCGCGACGAGTCAGGCGCGTTCTACGCCAGTCAGCGAGCCGACCCGGCGTCGGGCATGGATGGCGACGCGTTCTACGCGCTGGACGCCGACGCCCGCCGAACGCAACCGGTGCCGCCTGTCGACCGGCGGCTGTTCGCACGCGAGAACGGCTGGGCGATCGTCGGCCTGCTCGCCCTGCACGACGCTACCGGCGAACGGCTTTGGCTCGAGCGCGCCCGCGACGCCGCGCGCTGGGTCATGAAAAACCGCCGTCTCGAGGGCGGCGGCTTCAGCCACGGCGAGGCAGACCGCGGCGGTCCCTTCCTCGGCGACAATCTCGCCATGGGTCGCGCCTTCCTCGCCCTGCACGCGAGCACCGCTGAACGACACTGGCTCGACGAAGCGGTATCGGTGCTTCGATTCATTGACCGCCGCTTTCGCGATGGCGACAGGGGCGGTTTTTTCACCAGCGCGCGATCCGCCGCCGACGTCGGCGTGTTTGCGACGCCCAGCAAGCAGGTGGAAGAGAACATCGATCTCGCCCGCCTGGCCAATCTCACGGCCCACTATGCGGGCGACGAGGTGTTGCGCGACATCGTACTGCACGCGATGAGCTATCTCGGCGCCGACGCGGTCACCGGCATGCGACGGTTCCTCGCCGGTATCGTGCTGGCGGAACGGGAGATCACTCGCGACCCGGTGCATATCGCCATCGTCGGCGGCAAGAACGACCCGCAAGCGGCCGCCCTGTTCGCCGCGGCGAAGCGCTATCCGGCCGGCTACCGGCGCCTGGAATGGTGGGACCGCGACGAGGGTCCGCTGCCGAACCCGGACATCGCGTATCCGGATCTCGAACGAGCCGCCGCCTTTGCCTGCGCCGACCGCACGTGTTCGCTGCCCGTGTTCGTTCCCGACGATGTGTCGGCGGCCGTCGAACGGACCCTGCGCGTCGGCGAGTCGTCCTGAGTCAGGCGTCCTCCAGCGACAGATCGCCGTCGTCCTCGGGGCGAAACACGTTGATGGGAATCTTCAGGAAGCGACGGTTGCTGTCGTCCGCGCGCGGGATGCGACCGGCATCGATATTGACCTGGACGCTTTGAAACAGCAGCTTGGGTGCGTTGAGTTTCTTGTCGCGCTTGCTGCGAAAGGCGACGAAGTCCTCCAGCGAGGTATCGGCCCTGAGCTGTACGTTGGTGCGCTTCTGCTCGCCGACCGTCGTCTCCCAGGCCGGCTCGCGGCCGCCCGGCTGGTAGTCGTGGCCGACGAACACGCGGGTGTCGTCGGGCAGCGAGTAGATGCGGTCGGTCACCGACTTGTACAGGTCCATGGCACTGCCCGCCGGAAAGTCGCAACGCCCCGTACCCATGTCGGGCATGAACAGCGCATCGCCGGTGAACAACGCATCGCCGAAGAGATAGCTGGCGCAGGCTGGCGTGTGGCCGGGCGTGAACAGGACCAGGAACCCGATCGATCCCGCCTGTACCATTTCGCCGTCGTCGAGCAGGCGGTCGAACTGGCGCCCGTCCACGGGAAAGTCGTCGGGCAACGCGAACACCCGGCGGAATGTCTCCTGCACGGTGGTGATGTTTCGACCAATGGCCATCTCGGCTCCGGGGTATCGCTGCTTGATCAGCCGCGCCCCGGACAGGTGATCGGCATGGGCGTGGGTTTCCAGCACCATGCGCGGGACGAGCGACCGCGCCTCGACGAAGTCGACCACACGTTGCACCGATTCCGGCCACAGGCGCGAGGCGGCCGGGTCGTAGTCGAGCACCGGGTCGATGATGACCGCGTCGCGCGTGGCGGGATCAAGCACCACGTAACTGATGGTGGAGGTGCGATCGTCGTAAAACGCTTCGATATGCATGCCGGTCGGCTCACCCGTGACTGAAGACGTCGTTCAGCTTAACAAAACCGTCCGCCATGCCGTTTACCGCCATGGTGATACGCGCGTATCCCCGTCGGACATCATCCGAAGGCCGGCGTGTTGGCGCCCCCCGCGTCGCGAAAGTACGGGGAAAAAGCGAGTCCCACGACGTGCACCTGGATATCCATGGCGCGCGGCCGCACGGTGACGGTCTCGAGGTCGGCGGTGGCGGCATCGAACCGTTCCTCGAGCGCCGCCACGTCCGCCTCGAAGGCGCGAGTCAATTCGTCGATGTCCTTCTGCACCTCGGCCATCTCCTCCTCGGCCCGCGCCACGTCGCCGGACTCCTTGCTCATCCGGCTGGCCTTGCGAATCGCGCTGCCGACACTGGTGGCGGCGCTCTTGGTCAACCGCTTTCGGCCCAGGAACGCACCGAGGATCGCGGTGCCGACGGAAACCGCGGTGTCCAGCTTGCTCTGGCTGGCCTGCTCTTCCTGGGTCTCGACTTTCTGGCGGGCGCGATGCAGCCGATTCTCCAGCGTGTTGAGCTTGCCGTCGTAGCGCTTTCTCAGCTTGCCGACGGCGATGTCGCGCGCCTCGTTCGCCGCCTGCTGCAGGCGGGCGCGGAAATCGCCCTCGGATTCGCCGGGCGCGGAAACCAGCTTGAACTCGGCCGAGCGCGACAACTCGATGACGCAGCCGGTGCGAACCCAGCGCTTGAACGTCTTTTCCCAGTCGGAAAAGTTCGCCGCGCGTCCGGCCGCCGTGGGCAGATCGCCGTAGACGGCACCCGTCTCGCCGGCCGCCCTGAGGTCGGCCGGATCGATCGCTGGCCGCTCGGCGGCATCCCAGTCGATGCCGGCCGGACCGTCGTCGATTTCGGCCAGGCACAGGACGGCGCGCTCGGCGTCCACCTTGTAGCGGGCATTGTGATAGTGCACGGTGGCCGCGGCGAGCAGCTGCGGGTGATAGTACAACTCGCAGCCCGCCGGCCGCTCGGCCGACAGCGGCAGGTAGTGCACCGGCACCCTGGGCGGCATCACCGGCGGCGCGTCGTGGGCGGCGCCGCCCGGGGCCGGATCCGTCCCGCCGCCGGGCGAATCCGTCGCTGTCGCCGAACGGCCGGCCATCAAGGTCCGGATCTGGTCGCGTGTCAGCGGCCCCGCCAGGTAGGACATGACCCAGCGCGTGGCGAACACCACTGGCGCGTTCTCGTGCACGTTGTGCAACAGGAAGCGGCGCTTGCCGAGACCGGCCAGCACGCGCTCCATGCGCCCGCGATCGAACTCACCGCCGCCGGCGGCACCTTCCAGTCCCTCCATCACGCGCGCCTTGTCGCGCTCGGTCTGCAGTCGTCCGATGAACCAGGTGCCGGTGTTGGACAACCCCTTGTAGTCGAGGTCCACCGGGTTCTGTGTGGCCAGCACGAGGCCGAGACCGAAGGCGCGCGCCTGCTTCAGCAGCGTGAGCAACAGCATCTTCGACGGCGGATTCGCGGTCGGCGGCATGTAGCCGAAGATCTCGTCCATGTAGAGGATGGCGCGCAGGCTGCCGGTACCGCTCTGCCGCCGCATCCACGCCAGCAGCTCGTTGAGCAGCATGGTGACGAAGAACATGCGCTCGCTGTCGGACAGGTGGGCAATGGACATCACCGACAGGCGCGGGGTGCCGTCCGCGGTGAACAGCAGCCGGCCGGCGTCGAGCGCCTCGCCTTCCATCCACACGCCGAAGCCGGGCGCGGCAAGCAGGTTGTTCAGGCGCATGGCGAGCTCGAAGCGGTCCTTCTGAGGGTAGAAGGATTCCAGATCCACCACGCCGACGCGCTCCATGGGCGGCTTCTGAATCGCGCCGATGAGCGCCGCGATGTCGAGGCTGCGACCGGCATCCCAGCTGTGCTTGACGATATTGGCAATGAGAATGTGCTCGCGACTGGTCAGCGGATCCGCATCGACATCGACCAGGGCGAGGATGCTGGTGGCGGTGGAGGCGATGCGGTCGCGGTACAGGTCGGCGTCGTCGCGCAGGGACGCATCCGGCGCATTGAAGGACTTGAGCACCGACACCGGGATGCCGGCATTGCTGCCGGGCGTGTAGATCGCCATGTCGGCGCCGTTTGCGAGGCGCGCGATGCGGTCCCTGCCCTGCCCCCATTGACCCAGCCCCTTCTCCCACGACTTCGCCTGGTCGGCGGCGTACTGCGCGGTGGTCATGCCCCGGTTGGTCGCCTCGGTGGGATTCACCCAGGGTTCGAAGTCCGACGGCGCGAGGTCGGGAAAGTTGAGCAGGCAGTTGCCGAGATCGCCCTTGGGATCGATGGCGATCACCGGCACCTTGTCGATGAGCGCCTCCTCCAGCAGCGCGACGCCGAGACCCGTCTTGCCACTGCCGGTCATGCCGATGATGACGGCATGGGTGGTGAGATCCTTCGAGTCGTAGAGGATCAGCTCGTCCTTCTGCCGATCCGCCTCGAGGTCGAATGCCTTGCCC
>JAUIDF010000177.1 GCA_030429125.1 Gammaproteobacteria bacterium
GGCCGTGTCGTGATCCTGTCCGTCGACCTGCCCATCCGTCAGTCGATTGATCCGCTCGCCGTTGACCAGCGTGTAGTACAGCGCGCCGAGCAGGAAGTGACAGCGCCAGAGGATGAATGCCTCCGTAGCGCGAGGCAGGCAGCGACCGATAGCGGCGACGAAGGCGCGCGTCGTCTCGTCGAAGGCGCCGGCAATGATCCGTCCCGCCGCGTCGTTGCCCTCCATCGACAGGATGGCTCGCAGCCTCGTGAATCGCGCGCCGCCCCCGGCGCTGTCGGCGCTGGAAGAAAATGCCGGGACCACGAAGGCGCGGATGATGGCGGACAGGCGTTCGGCGCGATCAGAGATGCGCTCGGCCTCCGCCAGCAATTCACCTCGGCGCTGGTTCATGGGCCGCGTGTGTCGCGCATAGATCTCGGCCAGTAGATTCTCCTTGGTGCCGAAATGATATGTCACGCTGCCGAGTTTCACCCCGGCCTCGCGGGCAATCTCGCGCATGCTCACAGCGTGGAAACCGCGCCTGGACATGAGTTCCTCGGCCGCCTCGAGGATGCGCTCGCGACTGCTGCGACCGGCGTCGCGCATCATCGGACCGGAAATATGTCAGCGATCATATTTGTACGATAGTACAAGAAAATTGCATCGTCAATTCGGCCACGAATTCACGTCCGTGAGCCATGCGGTAACGAGCATCCCGCTGCCGGTTGTCGGCACGGCTGCACCGCCTGCCGGCGTTTCCCCCGCCGTTCATAGGAATCCCCCGCTACCGGCGCCCGCACACCGTATGATCGCGAAGGGTTCGCCACTGAACAACGAGCGAAGGGAGGCTGTCCGCATGGCGCTTGCGAAAATCGTATTCCTCGGCCGCGCGCGGGAACAGATCGACATGGTGATATCGGAGAGTCCCGACCTCATGATCAAGCGCGCGGTTGCCGAGGCCGACCGCCTCACCGACCACGCGGCACAGGAGGCGCGCAAGATCCTGTCCATGCCGACCACCCGGGCGATGCAGAACCGGTGGCTAGACCAGCACGCATTCGTGCGCTACTTCGGCGAGCGGGAGTTGACGAAGTCGCAGATGAAGAAGGTTTGCAACGTCGTCGTCACGCTGAACGAACGGCTCGACAAGGGCATCACCATCCGGGTGCGCCCCAAGGCCGGACGCAAGACGGGCCGATGCAAGGGCGGTCGAGCCGCCTACCAGGATCGTGGATTCACCGGCGCGCGCACCATGAACCTGTGCCGGGGCTGGTTCAGCAACAGCCATAACGACGATACCGAGCGCGGCGCAATCCTGATCCACGAGATGGTGCACGCCACCGGCATCGGCTGGACCCGGGATTTGCCCGTGGGACGACCGGCCGAGACCGCGGCCGAGGCGCGACAGTTCGCCCTCAACGATCCACGCAACGCGCGGCGCAATCCCCTGAACATGGAACACTTCATGCTGGCGATCGTGGACCCGTCGCACTGACTCGCTGGTACCGGGCGACGGCGAATTGCCGCGCGCCCTACGTCGTGGTCCGGCCCGGGTGTCCGACGTCTTCCGCGGCGGCCGGGTTCAGCGCGCCGAGCTCGGCTTCGAGCTGCTGCTCCACCGCGGCGCGCGGCCGCGACAGGCCCGCCAGCAGGTTGTAGAGGACCGGGGTGAGGAACAGCGTGAGCACCGTCGCGACGCTGAGGCCGCCGATGATGACCACGCCGATGGTGGTGCGCGCTTCCGCGCCGGCGCCGGTGGCGATGGCCAGCGGCACCGCGCCGAGGATGGTGGCGATGACGGTCATCAGGATCGGGCGCAGCCGCAACGTGGCCGAGGCGATCACGGCATCGCGGATCGAGTGGCCCTCGTCGCGCAACTGGTTGGCGAACTCGACGATGAGAATGCCGTTCTTCGCCATCAACCCGATCAGCAGGATGATGCCGATCTGGCTGTAAAGGTTGAGCGACTGGCCGGTGAGCGAGAGCGTGTAGATGGCGCCGGCGATGGCGAGCGGCACCGAGAGCATGATGATCAGCGGATGCACCCAGCTCTCGAACTGGGCAGCCAGCACCAGGAACACGATGAGCAGTGCCAGCGCGAATGTCACCGCGACGCCGCTCGACGTCTCCAGGTACTGCTGCGACTGGCCGGAAAAGCCGATGAAGGCCTCGGCCGGCAGCGACTCGGCGGCAGCCTGGCGCATATAGTCGATGGCGGTGCCGAGGTCGTAGCCCTCCGCCAGTGCCGCCTCGATGGTAATGGACGGCAGCCGGTTGTGACGTCGCAACGACGCCGCGGCCGCGGTCTCGCGGGTATCGACCAGCGCCGCCATCGGCACCAGGGTGCGACCGTCACCGGCGCGCACGAAGAGGTTGGCGATGTCGTCCGGGGTGCGGCGGTCCGATAGCCCGGCCTGCACGATGACCGGGTACTCGCGGCCGCGGTCGACGAAATCGGTGATGTGGCGGGACGCCAGCATGGTTTGCAGGGTGGCGGCGACGGTCTGAACGGGAATGCCGAGATCGTCGGCCCTCACGCGGTTCACCGACAGGTTGATCTGCGGTTGATTCTGCTCGAAATCCACCTGGGCGTTGCGCAGCTGTTCGTTGTCGCGGGCGCGCGCGAGGAGGGTCTGCGACCACGCCTTGACGCTCTCGAAATCCGGTCCGCTGACCACCACCCGCAGCGGCGTCGACGAGCCGCGCAGGCCAAGGCCGGCCGGCGCCGCCGGGTAGCCGCGCGCGCCCGGCAGGGCGGTGACGCCGGGCGCGATGTCGGTGATGATCTCGCCCGCCGTGCGTTCGCGCACTTCCCACGGCGCCAGGCGCAGCACCACGAAGGCGCGGTAGGGTCGCCCCCAGCTGCCGACGATGGAGAACAGGCTGGTCACCTCGCCGCTGTCCACCAGCGGTGCGAGAATCTTCTCCACCTCGCGGGTCTGGGCATCGGTGAACTCCACGTTGGATCCCTGCGGCGTGGTCAGTGGCACGAACAGCACGCCGCGGTCCTCGCGCGGCGTCAGTTCGCTCGGCAACTGCTGGAAGAACACGAAGGCGCCGGCCGAGTAGGCCAGCGCGGCGGCAATGACGATCACCGGCACCGACAGCGCGCCGCCCAGCAGTGTCGCGTAGCGCTTCGCCAGCCACGCCATGGGTCCGCGACGCTCTGACTCGCCGTGCCGCCGGCCGAAGGCCGGTTTCAGCACCTTGGACGACAATGCCGGGCAGGCGGACAGGGCCACGAACATGGAGATGGCCACCGAGCTCGCCATGACGAAGCCGAACTCGGTGAACAGGCGACCCGCCGCGCCCTCGAGAAAGGAGATGGGCACGAACACCGAGATCAGCGTGATCGAGGTGGCGATGACCGCGAACGTCACCTGGCGCGAGCCGCGCACGCTCGCCACCAGCGGCGACTCGCCGGCGTCGATGCGGCGCTGGATGTTCTCGATGACGATGATGGCGTCGTCGACCACCAGGCCGATGGCCAGCACCAGCGCCAGCAGCGTGAGCACGTTGAGCGAGAAGCCGAGCGCGTAGATGAGTGCGAAGCAGCCGACCACCGACACGGGAATGGCGATGGCCGGGATGAGCGTGGCGCGAAAAGACATCAGGAACAGCAGGATGACGATCAGCACCAGGGACAGCGAGATGCCGAGCGCGATGCCGACCTCGCGAATCGACGCGGCGATGAACATGGCATCGTCCGAGCCGACCAGGATCTGCATGCCCTCGGGCAATGTCGGCGTGAGCCTGTCGATCTCGGCGCGCACCGCCCTCGAGATCGACATGGTATTGGCCTGGGACTGGCGGGCGATGCCCATGCCCACCGCGGTGCGGCCGTTGTTGCGCACGAAGGTATCGTTGTTCTCCACCCCGGTCTCGACGCGGGCCACGTCCGACAGCCGCACCGGGTAGCCTGCGACGCGATCGACGACGATGCGACGGAACTGGTCCACCTCGGACAGGCGACTGTCGATGCGCACGGTGAACAGGCGCGTCGACGACTCGATCTCGCCGCTCGGCAGCTCCACGTTGTTGCGCCGAAGCGCGTTCTCGATGTCGGCCACGGTGAGGTTGCGCGCCGCCAGCGCGCGACGGTCCAGCCAGATGCGAATGGCCTGACGACGCTCCCCGTACATGTCGATGGACGAGATGCCGTCGAGCGTGGAGAAACGGTCGACGATGTAGCGCTCGACGTAGTCGGTGACCTCGGCCGGCGTCATGCGGTCCGACACCACCGCCAGGCGCATCACCGGGTCGGCATCGCTGTCGCTCTTGACCACCTGGGGTTCGTTGACATCGTCCGGCAGCTCGCCGCGCACCCGGCCGATGGCGTCGCGCACGTCGTTGGCGGCCTGGTCGATGTCGCGGCCGATGTCGAATTCGATCACCACCCGGCTGCGGTCGCGGCGACTTTCCGAGCTGATGGTCTTGACGCCGCTGACACCGGAGATGGCGCCCTCGATGATCTCGGTGATGTCGGTGTCGATGATCTCCGGCGCGGCGCCCGTGTACACGGTGGTGACGGTGACCACGGCGGCATCGACATCCGGCAATTCGCGCACCGGCAATTGCAGCAGCGCCGCCACGCCGAATACCACGATCAACAGGCTGACGACGGCCGCGAATACCGGCCGCCGGATGGAAAGCTCCGAGAGCGTCATGCGCGGCCGTTGCCGTCGGCGGCCGCGTCGCGCTCGCCGAGCACCTTGATCGGCGCGCCGTCGCGCAGGCGTTGCACGCCGCGCACCACCACGCGCTCACCCTCGGCAAGCCCGTCGATGACTTCCACCGAGCCCGCGTCGCGCTGGCCCAGGGACACCACGCGACGCGACGCGCGGTCGTCGTCGCCCGCCACCCAGACGTAGGCGGAGTCACCCTCGGCGACGACGGATTCCTCGGGAATCACCAGCGCCTGGCGCACGTCGAGCACGACGGTGACATGCAGGAACATGCCGGCCGGCAGCGCGAGATCCTCGTTGGGCATGCGCGCACGCACCTTGAATGCGCGCCCGGCCGGATCGATGCGGGTGTCGACCGAGATGATCTCGCCGGCAAAGCGCCGCTCGGGAAACGCCGCCGCCATCGCGCTGACCCGCAGGCCGGCGCTCACGCGCCCGTACAGGGTTTCCGGCAGCGAGAATTCGACGTCGATCTCGCGCCGGTCGTCGAGGGTGGTGATGACCGTCTCGTCGTCGACCACGGCGCCGGGGTCGACGCGCGCGAGGCCGGTGATGCCGGCAAACGGTGCCCGCACCTCGCGATCGGCGAGGCGTCGGCGCGCACGGTCCAGCGCCGCGCGGGCGATGGCGTGCTGGGAAATGAGCGTTTCCACCTGCGCCTGCGACACCGTGCTGGACTGGCGCAGCATGTTGGCGCGGTCGAGCGCCAGCTTCGCCTCGTTGAGCGCGGCCTCGGCCTCGGCCAGGTTGGCGCGTTCGATGTCGTCGTCCAGCGAGGCCAGCACGTCGCCGGCCGCCACCTGGGCGCCGGGCTCGAAGTGTATCGCCTCGACGCGACCGCTGGTGAGCGGCTTGATCTCCACCGACCGGCGCGCCAGCGTCGAACCCACCGCCTCGACGCGCGTCTCGGTCGACGCGCTGAGCACCCGGACCAGTTCGACCGGCGTCCCTTGCGGCCCGGTGGGCTCGGCGATGACAGCCTGGTCCGCGTCACGCGCCTGCACATAGTGACGGTACCCGGCATGGCCGCCGTAGGCAACGCCCGCAATGACCACCAGGCCCACGAGTTGTTTGATGATTGAAACCAAGTGCCTGCCACCCTCGACTTGTCCCCACCCGCTCGTGTCCCGCAAACGTGCGTGCACCCGTCGTACCGGCAGCCGGACACGACGGGCGCACCGGCCTGGAACCGGACCGGCCAGGCGACGTACAGCACGTTCGACGGGGTCTCGGGCATTTGCCCGGTGGCGGGAGAAATCCAACGATAAGAGCGATCCCGCCATCGGTCAACGAACATTTCGCGTCCCGTGCCGCCGCCGTGCACCCCGACCGTGTCGAAAATCCGTTGGGTGTGCCGACAGGGCGCGAAAACCGTGGACAAATCGGCGACAGGATCCAGGCCGTGGGTCGCCAGACCGATCATTAAGTTATGGTTAGGACGCGCCTCGCCCGGTTCAACCCGGGGCGTTAGAATGGGCGGGAAACCAACGGATCGCCCTCGGCAGGAAGATATCGTGGTGAAGAAGATTCTCGTCATTACCGGCGATCACACCGTACCCGACGCGGAGAAGGTCGGCGGGCAGTACAACGAGGAGGATCTGAGGACGCACCGCGTCATGGTGGAAGCCTTCGAGTCGATGAAGGGATTGCACTGCACGGTGCTCAACGACCACTCGACCTTTCTCGAACTCGTGCGCGAGCAGCCGTTCGACCTCGTGGTGAACTTCTGCGACACGGGCTACAAGAACCGCATCGCGCTGGAACCGCATGTCCCGGCCTACCTCGAACTGCTCGACATTCCGTACACCGGTTCGCCGCCGGCGGCGCTCGCCACGGTCTACGACAAGGCCATCTGCCGCCTGGTGGCCGAGGCCATGCGCATCCCGGTGCCGGCGGAGATGTACCTGCCCTTTGAAACGCTCACCGCGCCGCCGCCGGACGGGCCCTACCCCGCGTTGATCAAGCCCAATCGAGCCGACGGCAGTCTCGGCATCACCAAGGACGCGGTGGTTCGCTCGCCCGAGGAGGCGCGCGCCTACCTCGACTGGTACGTCGACGCGGTGCCGGGACGCGACGCGCTGTTCCAGGAGTATCTCACCGGCACCGAGTACGGCGTCGGACTGATCGGCAACGGCGACGACCTCCAATCGCTGCCCCTGCTGGAAGTCGATTTCTCGGGCCTGCCAGAGGGACTCAACCCGATTCTTTCCTACGAATCCAAGGCGATGCCGGACTCGCCCTACTGGACCGAGATCCGTTACCAGCCGGCCGATGTAACGGACGACGAGGCGGCCGAACTCGTCAACCACGGGCGGCGCCTGTTCAAGCGCCTCGGCTTGCGCGACTACGGCCGCTTCGATTTCCGCCGTGGTCGCGACGGCCTCATCAAGCTGATGGAAGTGAACACCAACCCGGCCTGGGGCTACGACGCCAAGCTCGCCATGATGAACGGCTATGCCGGTCGCAGCTATCCGCAGATGCTCGAGGCCATCATCGAGGCCGCCTGCAAACGCTGCGGAATCGATTGACGCGCGGTAAACGTGACCAAGCACCGTCGGTCGGATTGGAACCCGCGCAGCGGGGACGTAATCCGACGCGGCGTCGAACGAAGCCACCGCCCGTCATTCGTCGGATTACGCCTTCGGCTAATCCGACCTACACGTTGCCACGGTTTCAATCCGGGGCACCGTCCATCGTAGGTCGGATTAGACCCCGCGCCAGCGGGGGCGTAATCCGACGCGGCGTCGAACGAAGCCACCGCCCGTCATTCGTCGGATTACGCCTGCGGCTAATCCGACCTACACGTTGCCGGGGTTTCAAATCGGGGCACCGTCGCACCGTCGGTCGGATTAGCACCGTAGGTCGGATTAGACCCCGCGCCAGCGGGGGCGTAATCCGAC
>JAUIDF010000178.1 GCA_030429125.1 Gammaproteobacteria bacterium
TGGAAGCAGCGGGTAGCGAGATCTTTTCAGCGCCAGTTCCCCATGACGTGACCAAAGCGCTCGACGAGCAGTCAGAGCAAGCCTATGAGGCCTTGTTCAGCGCCATCGCCGAGAAAACGGGCGGCGAGGTCTCTCAGCGCGCGTTCGAATCCCGCGTTGCCAGTACCGACGACGACGAACCGGGCGCGGTGCCTCATGGCATCGTCCGCCATGACCTCGATCAGCAGATCGATCCCCTTCTGGTGAACCAGGCGACCGACGAATCCGATCAGCGGACGATCGTTCCGATCCAGGGTCGCGGACGCACCCACGGATTCGATCAGCGCGCGGGCGTTGGCGGCCTTGGCCGCGACGACGTCATCCTGCGGGCCGTAGTTGCACGCGAGGTGCCCGTCGTGCCGCGGGTCCCAGGCCTCGTCGTCGATGCCGTTGACGATGCCGGTGAGCTTGTCGGCGTGCCAGTCGAGTATGCCGGCATAGCCGTAGCCGAAGGCCTCGGTGCGAATCTCCTGCGCATAGCGCGGGCTCACCGTCGTCACGGCGTCGGCGAACACGATGCCACTCTTGAGCATCGAGAAGCGATGATAGAACTCGCCGCCCTCGATGGACCACCAGGCCGAAGGCAACGACAACCGATCGAAGGTGTCGCGATCGAACAGGCAGTCGTAGGCGACATTGTGAATGGTCAATACGCGTCGCGGCGAAGGCGTCTGCAACGACGCGAAGGCCATCGCCGGTGCGCTCTGCCAGTCGTTGCAGTGGAGCACGTCGGCACGCCAGTCGAGGCCGGCGTCACCGCCGGCGAGCGCCGCCACCGCGGCGGAGAAATCGCAGAACCGTTCCGCGTTGTCGCCCCACGCGTTGCCGTCGACATCGACATAGGGATTGCCGGACCGCTCGCTGAACGCCGGCAGGTCGACGACCCACAGCGCAAACGCAAAGGCGTCGTGCCGGCATTCGAGCACGCGCGCGCGACGTCCGGACGCGACACTGATGGTGGCAATCAAGCGGGTGTCGTCGACCGCGTCGAGCACGCCCGGGTAAGCGGGCAGCGCGAGGCGAAGGTCCGCGCCGCACCGGACCAGGGCCCTCGGCAATGCATAGGCGACATCGCCCAATCCGCCGGTCTTCACCAGCGGCCACGCCTCACTGGCCGCGAACAGGATTCGCGGCGCCTTCACGGTTGTCGACACCACTCGAGAAACACCGCGGCGAGCGGCGGCAACGTCATCGTGGCCGAGGCGGGCAGCCCCATGCAGGGCGCCGGCGCCGCCTCGACACGTCCGAGGTTGCCGCAATTGGAACCGCCGTAACGGGCTGCATCGGTGTTCAGTCGTTCGTCGTAGGCGCCCGGCGCCGGCAGGCCGATTCGATAGCCTTCGCGTACCACGGGCGTCATGTTGAATACGCAGGCGACGTGGCGCCCGGCGTCGAAGCGGAGCAAGGAGATCACCGATTGCGCGGCGTCATCACAGTCGATCCAGCGAAAACCTTCCGAGTCGAAATCGCGCCGATGCATGGCGGATGTCCCGGCATAGAGCCTGTTCAGATCGGCGACCAGGCGTTGTATACCCGCGTGAGCCGGCCGAGCGAGGCAGTCCCAGTCCAGGGCTTGCGCCTCGGACCACTCGGCGTCCTGTCCGAACTCCCCGCCCATGAACAGGAGCTTCTTACCCGGCGTCGCGAACTGCCAGGCGAGCAGCAAACGCAGTCCGGCGAAACGCTGCCACGCATCGCCCGGCATCTTGCCGAGCAGGCTGTCCTTCATGTGAACGACTTCGTCGTGCGACAGCGGCAGCATGAACTGCTCGCTATAGGCGTAGACCTGGCCGAAGGTGAGCTTGTGGTGGTGGTGCGCCCGGTGAACGGGATCGAGGCGGAAGTAGCCCAGCGTGTCGTTCATCCAGCCCATGTTCCACTTCATGTCGAACCCGAGTCCCGCGTCATCTGGCCCGCGCGTGACGCCGGGCCACGCGGTCGATTCCTCGGCCACCATGATCACGCCCGGGAACCGGTCGTGGATCGCTTCGTTCAGCTCGCGCAGGAAGGCGACGGCCTCGAGGTTCTCGCGCCCGCCGTCACGGTTGGGCAACCAGTCGCCGTCGGCGCGCGAGTAGTCCAGGTACAGCATCGAGGCCACGGCATCGACGCGCAGGCCGTCGACGTGGAACTCCTCGCACCAGTAGACGGCATTGGATACGAGGAAATTGCGAACCTCGTTTCGACCGTAGTCGAAGATCAACGTACCCCAGTCACGGTGCTCGCCGCGCCTTGGATCGGCATGTTCGTAGAGCGCCTCGCCGTTGAAGCGTGCGAGCGCGAAGTCGTCGCGCGGGAAGTGCGCCGGCACCCAGTCCAGGATCACGCCGACACCTGCCTGGTGGCACGCGTCGACCAGCTGGCGCAGTCCGTCGGCGTCGCCGTGGCGCGACGTGGGTGCATAGTATCCGCTGACATGGTAGCCCCAGGATTCGTCCAGGGGATGCTCCATCACCGGCAGCAACTCGACGTGGGTGAATCCGAGGTCGACGACGTAGGGCACCAGCGATTGCGACAGCGTCCGGTAGTCGAGGAAACTGCCGTCGCTCGCGCGGCGCCAGGATCCCGCATGCACCTCGTAGATCGACAATGGCCGTTGCTGCCAACGCACATCTTTTCGCCTGCGCATCCAGCCGTCATCGCCCCATGCATGATGCGCGGCGCCGGGTATGCGACAGGCCGTGTCGGGGCGCAACGTCATCTGCCGGGCATAGGGATCGGCCTTGCGGAACACGCGTCCGTCGACCGCGCGCAGCTCGAACTGGTAGGCATCGCCGGCCTGAAGACCCGGAATGAACAGCTCCCACACGCCGGTGCCGGCACGCGCGCGCATCGGGTGTCGCAGCCCGTGCCAGCCGTTGAACGCCCCGACGACGCTGACACGCTCGACGCCCGGCGCCCATACCGCGAACAGGCAACCGTCGACGCCGTCGATGGTGCGCGGATTGGCGCCGAGAAAACGGTAGGCGTGAAGGTGGCGGCCCTCGCCGAACAGGTGAAGATCGTCGTCGTGCACGATCGGCGCGAAGCTGTAGGGACTCGTGACCTGGTGCCAGCGGTCATCGTCCTCACGCCAGGTTACGCCATGGTGAGGCGGCAGGCAGCCCACGTCGGCCGCCGACAATGTCCGTTCGAACAGGCCGTGCTCGTCGACCCGCCGCATCTCGCCGACACCGACGAGCGCGGCCCGCGACGCACCGGGCAGAAAGGCTCGCACGACGTCGCCGCCGCTCGCCCGCTGTCGACCGAGCACCAGGAACGGATCGTGCAACCGGCCGGCCTCGAGACGGGCGACGAGGTGTCCCGGATCAGGCACGTCGCGATCTCCCGGCACGTTCCACGCATGCGCGCAGGGATTGCGACAGGTTGCCGTCGATCTGAGTCCAGTGAAAACGCCACTGCCAGTTGCCGCGGCCGACGCCGGGCGTGTTCATACGCGCCTCGCTGCCGAGGCGCAGGAAGTCCTGCAGCGGCGTGACCGCGAGGCAGGCGGCCGAACCCAGGGCCGCGTCGATCATGAGTCCGGCGATATCGGGATCTTCGCCGCGGCCGAGCACTTCGCGGACGAACCGCCGGGCCGCCGGTTCGAGTGCGGCGTACCAACCGACGCAGGTATCGTTGTCGTGGGTCCCCGTGTAGGCGACACGGTCGCGCTCGATGTTCTCCGGTCGATGCGGATTGTCAGGCGATCCGTCGAAGGCGAACTGCACCACCGCCATTCCCGGCAAACCGAATTCACGTCTCAATTCGTGGACGTCCGCGGTAATGAGGCCGAGATCTTCGGCGACGATGCTCAAGCCGGGACAGTGCGAACGCAGCCGCTGGAGAAGCGCGCGACCCGGCGTTTCGGCCCAGAACCCCTCGGTGGCCGCATCGCTGGCGGCATCGATCATCCACACTGCCGACAGCGCCCGGAAATGATCCAGCCTGACGAGATCGAACCACTCGAACTGACGCTCGATGCGCGCCAGCCACCACTGAAAACCACCATCCGCCATCGCCTTCCAGTCGTAGTGCGGATTACCCCAGCGCTGTCCGGTTCGCGAGAAATAGTCCGGCGGCACGCCGGTGACGTAGCGCGGCTGGAAATTCTCGTCCAGCAGAAAGCTGGACGGATTCGCCCACACGTCGGCGCTTTCCTGGTCGACGAAGATCGGCATGTCGCCGAACAGGGCGATACCGCGTGCTGCCGCTTCCCGGCGCACGCGCCCCCAGGCCAGATCGACCGCGCACTGGGTGGCCACGATGCCGCGCAGCGACGATTCGTGCCGCGCGGCAAAACGCGCCAGTGCGTCCGCATCTCGCCGCGCCAGCGGCTCCGGCCAACGCCACCACGCGCGGTGACCCTGCTGAGCGGCCACCGCGGCGAACAGGGCGAAATCCTCGATCCACTCCGCGTGCCGGAGCCGGAATGCGTCCACGGCGTCATCCGACGGCGGCGGCGCGGCCGCTGGCAGCAGCGCCGGGTTCACGGCAAACGCGGAACAACTTTGATAAGGGGAATGCTCACGGTCCGGGATCGCCAGGGGCAGCACCTGCCACACCGACATACCGCCGTCGTGCAGGAAGTCCAGCCAGCGCAAGACATCGTCGTCCAGTCGCCCGCCGGGCAGTGACGTCGGGTGCAGAAGAATCCCCGCGCGGCGTTCGTCGACGAGATTAATGGCGCCCACCTCGCCGCATCGCGCCGCCCGCGGCGTCGACCGCGCCGTTCGACAACGGTTCGTCGAGCGCCGTCGGCACGTCGCCGCCCGACATCTCGTACAGGGCGGCCAGTTGCCGTCGGTAGAGGCGGTCGAAGTCGCGCACACTGCGCCGGGGATTGTCATCGCCGAACCACCAGAACCAGTCCGACCCCTCGCAGATCGCGAGTTGCCGCTCCAGTGCGGCAACGGTGCCGGCAGCGGCCATCTCCTCGCGCACGACGTCAAACCGCAGCTTTGCCTCGACGAGTCGGTCCCAGGCGCGATTCTTGTCCGGCTCGCCGATCCAGGTCGAGAACGAGCCGTAGACCCAGCTGCCGGCGCACAGGCCGTCGCACACGATCGGCGGACACGTCCCGGCGGCCTCCGCGAACGTGGCGAGGTCGATCGCGTCGCACTCGGTGAGCGCATCGTAGAGTCGCTCGAGGAATTCATGGGCATTACCGGGATAGTGCTCCCAGGCGTTCTCGCCGTCGAGGATCACGCTGATCACGTGACCATCGCCGTGATGATCGAGGAACTCCGCGATGTTGCGCACGTGCTTCACGAAGTCCGCGACCGCTTCTCCCGCATCCCACTGCTGGTACTCGAAGCCGATCAGGTCGGACAAGCCGTCGTCGCGGAAGAAGATTCGCGTAACGCAGTCGCCGGGACGGTGAGACCGGAACAGGTCCTGCCGCGCCGCGGCCGTGCCGGGCGCCCGTTGCACGGTGTGGGCCCAGACACCCTCGCCCGTCGCCGTCCACGTCACGTCGTATTCGTCCAGCAGCCGGACCGCCTCGTCACTGACCCCGCCCTCTGACAGCCACACGCCCGCCGGCCGCCGCCCGAAGCAGGCCTGGAAGACCTCGAAGCCGTGTTCCAGGTGCCAGCGTGCGCGATCGACACCACCGGGATAACGGTCCGCCCGGGGTCGGGGCGCTTCGGGCTGGCTGCACGACATGGCGTCGAAATCGATCATCAGGGGCATGATGGGATGCGCATAGGGCGTCATCGACAGTTCCACCTGTCCGCGCTCCGCCAGCGCGCGGTATCGCGGTATGAGCGATGCAATGGTATCGCGCACCAGCGTCACCAGCCGCCGGCGGGCCACTCGATCGAAGAACCGCCCCTGGGCAACCAGCTCCCGGACGGCCGGCTCGCCTTTCAACGACTGCCCCGTCCACGCAAGGTGGTACCAGGTCACGAGGTCGAGAAAATACTGCTCGTCCAGGTAGGGCAACAGGGCCCGATCGGCCTCGCCGGCGTCATCGAGAACGAGGTTCAGCAGCGCCCGGTAGACCGGGTGGGCATCGATCATGTGCCGCTCATGGGCTCGCATGCAGGCGTGTACGAGACGCGCTCTGCCGTCGATGTCGCCCGGCACGGGGTCGGCCCCGGCCAGGAGGTTCAGCAATGACTCGTTGGTGCGTCGGCCGCTATCGAGCCATTGGTCGAGGCGCGATTCGTAGTCCGCGAGCTGCTCGAGCAGCACGGGGGTGAAATTCACCACGGCGCGCATGCGAGGATGCATCTCCAAATGGGCTGCCATGTCCGCGTAGTCCTTGACCGCGTGCAGGTATACCCAGGGCAATTGGTAGTCGCCGTTCGGCCCGGCCCGGTACCACGGCTGGTGCATGTGCCAGCACAGCACGAATTTCGGCTTGTTCAATTTGCTTCACCCCGTGCCGGCGACTACTCGCGTTCGAAATGCAGTCTCTGGTTGAGCATGCCCGGGGTCACCAGAACGATGCCGTTATCGGTGACGTGAAATCGCGCCCGGTCCTGCGCCGGATCGACACCGATCTCCGTGCCGTCGGGAATCACCGTGCCCTTGTCGATGATCGCGCGGCGAATGGTGCATTGGCTGCCGACCTGCACTTTCGGCAGGACCACGCTGTCCTCTACCGTACTGCCGTGCTCAATGCGCGTATTGAAGAAGATGACAGAGTGTTTCACCCGGGCGCCGGCGATTATACAACCGCCGGCCACCAGCGAATCGATGGCGGTGCCGCGCCGTCCGTCGTCATCGAAGGTGAACTTGGCCGGCGGACTCTGCGGTTGGTAGGTCCAGATCGGCCACTGGCGATCATAGAGGTTCAGTTCGGGCTCGATGTCGCAGAGTTCGATGTTCGCCTTCCAGAACGAATCGAGCGATCCGACGTCTCGCCAGTAGGCAGGCTCGCCGTCCTCGTTGCGATAGGGAAAGGCGAAGGTCTTGATGGAACCGATGGCGTCGGGAATCACGTTGCGACCGAAGTCGTGCTCGGATGCCGTGTCCCCGGCATCCTTCACCAGCAGGCGCGTGAGCGGCTCGATGGAGAAAATGTAGATACCCATCGAGGCGAGCGATACGCCGGCCTTGCCGGGAATGGCGGCTGGCCGGGCCGGCTTCTCGTCGAAACGGGTAATACGCAGGGACTCGTCCACCGACAGGACGCCGAAGTCATTCGCCTCGGCGATCGGCACCTCGACGCATCCGACCGTGAGGTCGGCGCCGGTACGCAGGTGATGAGCGAGCATGTGGGCGTAGTTCATGGTGTAGATGTGGTCGCCGCCCAGCACGAGTACGAAATCGGGCTCGTGGCGGTAGATGATATCGAGGTTCTGGTAAATGGCGTCGGCCGTGCCCTGGTACCAGACCTGCTTCAGCCGTTGCTGGGCGGGGATGATCTCGACGAACTCGCCGATTTCCGGACGCAGGAAACTCCACGCGCGTTGCAGGTGACGGATCAGCGAGTGCGACTTGTACTGGGTCAGGATGCCGATTCGTCGCAGGCCCGAATTGATGCAATTGGACAGGGCGAAGTCGATGATCC
>JAUIDF010000179.1 GCA_030429125.1 Gammaproteobacteria bacterium
CGGCGAAGACCGTCGACCGGATCATCGACGTGTTTCCGGCCGGTGAAAAGGAGATGGTGCGCACCATGCTCTCCGAGTCGTTGCAGGCGGTGATCTCGCAGACGCTGCTCAAGCGCCTCACCGGCGGTCGCATCGCGGCCTGGGAAGTCATGATCGGCGTGCCGGCGATTCGCAACCTGATCCGCGAAAACAAGGTGCCGCAGATGTACTCGGTCATGCAGACGGGACAGCATGCCCACATGCAGACCATGGACCAATGCCTGCTCGATCTCGTTCAGCGGCGCCTGGTGAGCGCCGAGCAGGCCAAGGCGCTGGCGATGGACAAGTCGAAGTTCTGAGCCGCGATCGACGGTTCGCTGATTACGCGGCGCACCGTTCACAACGAGGCGGGCTGACACCGCCCAACGCCGCCGTCGGCGGCATGGAGTCGCACCATGAACATGACCGATCTGCTGCAACTCATGCTGAAGCAGAATGCCTCGGATCTCTTCGTTACCACCGGTGCACCGCCGAGCCTGAAGATCGACGGGCGCATCATTCCGGTGAAGACCGGCGCCCTCACCGCCGAGGAATCGCGCGATCTCGCCTATTCGATCATGAACGACTACCAGCGCAAGGAGTTCGAGCGCACGCGGGAGTGCAACTTTGCCATCAGCCCGTCGGAAATGGGCCGGTTTCGCGTCAACGTGTTCATTCAGCAGGGCGTGGTGGGGATGGTGCTGCGAACCATCAAGACGCACATCCCGACCCTGGACGAGTTGCACCTGCCGCAGACCCTGGGAGAGCTGGCGCTGAAGAAAATGGGCCTGGTGCTGTTCGTGGGCGGCACCGGTACCGGCAAGTCGTCGTCCCAGGCGGCGATGATCGGTTACCGGAACAAGCACACCAAGGGTCACATCATCACCATCGAGGACCCCATCGAGTTCGTGCATCGCCACGACAATTGCATCATCACCCAGCGCGAGGTGGGCCTGGATACCGATTCGTTCGAGATCGCCCTGATCAATGCCATGCGCCAGGCGCCCGACGTGATCCAGATCGGCGAGGTGCGACGGCGCGAGACCATGGACAATGCCATCGTGTTCGCGGAAACGGGACACCTGTGCATGGCCACCCTGCACGCGAACAATTCCTACCAGGCCCTGGATCGCATCATCAATTTCTTCCCCCACGACCGCCGCGAGCAGCTACTCATGGACCTGTCGCTGAATCTCGGCGCGATCGTGTCCCAGCGACTCATCCCCCGCGCGGACAAGACCGGGCGCGTGCCGGCGCTGGAGATCATGCTCAACACGCCGCTGATGGCCGACCTGATCCTGCGTGGCGAACTGCAGAAGCTGCACGACCTCATCGAACGATCCACCGATCTCGGCATGGTGACGATGGACCAGTCCCTGTTCAAGCTGCACAAGGAAGGGCTGATTACCTACGAGGAAGCGCTGCGCAATGCCGAATCGGTGAACAACCTGCGCCTGCGTATCAAGCTCGAAGGCGGCGACGCCGCGCGCGAGAAGATGGGCAGGAGCCTGGACGGCATGGCCTTCTAGCCGCACCGAATCGCGTCGCGCGGCTGGTCTCTTCAGGCCCGGTAGACGAACTCTCCGGCGACCAGCGTGGCCTTCACGCGGCCGTGCAGTTCCGTATCCAAGAACGGCGTATTCGAGCCGCGGCTGGTCAGCCCGGTCTCGCGCAGGCTCCATGGCGAATCGGGGTCGAACACGCACATGTCGGCAATGGCGCCGACGGCGATGGTGCCGCGGTCGATGCCGAGAATGCGCGCCGGGTTGGTGGTGAGCGAGGCCAGCGCGGTGGAAAGGTCGAGAATGCCGTCGCGCACCAGGTTGATGGTCAGCCCAAGCAGCGACTCGATGCCGGCGATACCGCTTGCCGCCTCGCTGAACGGTGCCAGCTTGGCGTCACGTCCGTGCGCCTGGTGATCGGAGCAGATCGAGGCAATTACGCCGTCGGCCAGGCCCCGCCGCAGTGCGTCGCGGTCGGCATGGCTGCGTAGCGGCGGCATCACCTTGCACTGGGTGTTGAACACGCCGACGTCCACCTCGGTCAGATGCAGGTGATGTGCGGTGACGCCGGCGGTGACCGGCAGGCCGCGGCGCTGGGCATCGGCCACCATGGCCACCGCGCGGGCGCTCGACAGGCAGCCGAAGTGGGCGCGGATGCCGGTCGTCTCGATCAGCGCCAGGTCGCGCGCGACGCTCACGGTTTCCGCCGCCTCGGGAATCACCGGCAGGCCCAGGCGCGTCGCCATTTCGCCCTCGTGGATGCAGCCATTGCCCACCAGCCAGGGATCGGCGGCGCTCAGCAGCACGGTGAGGTCGAAGGTGCTTGCGTACTGGAAGGCACGTCGTACCACCAGCGTGTTCTCGATGGCGCGATCGCCATTGCTCAGCACGGTGCAGCCAACCTGGTGCAGGGAGCCCATGTCGGTCAGTCGCTCGCCTTCCAGCGCGACGGTCAGCGCGGCAATGGGAAACACCCGCGCCAGCCCCGCGGCGTCGACGCGCTGGCGGATCATGTTGGCCATGGCCGGCGTGTCGATGGGCGGATAGGTGTCGGGCGGCACGCACACCGTCGTCACGCCGCCGCGCACGGCCGCGGTGAGTTCGGTCTCCATGCTGCCGGTATGATCCTCGCCCGGCTCGCGCAACCTCGCCTGCATGTCGATGAGGCCGGGCGCGACCACCAGGCCGCCGGCGTCAAACGTCTCATCGGCCAGGAATCCCGGCGGCGCATCGCCGATGGCGACGACATGACGGTCGGTGACGTGAACGTCGGCAATGCCGTCGTGGCCGCTGGCCGGGTCGAGCACGCGGCCGCCCTTGAGGGTCAGGTTCATTGCTGGCCCTCGCGTCCCGCTTCGCCGAGCAGCTTGGCCATGATGGCCATGCGAACGGCGATGCCATTGGTCACCTGGGCGAGGATCACCGACTGCGGCCCGTCGGCGACCGACGAGGCGATTTCCAGGCCACGGTTCATCGGACCCGGGTGCATCACGATAGCGTCCGGCCTGGCGCGCTTCAGGCGCCGCTCGGTGAGGCCGTAGTAGCGGAAGTACTCTTCCGGTCCGGGCAGCAACTGGCCGTCCATGCGCTCGGTCTGCAGGCGCAGCATGATCAGTACGTCGGCACCTTCCACGCCCTCGTCCATGTTGAAGAACGTGCGCACGCCGAGTTTCTCGATCTCGGTCGGCAGCAGCGTCGCGGGCCCGATCAGTCGCAGGTCGCTGACGCCGAGCTGGCGCAGTGCGTGAATCTGCGAGCGCGCCACCCGCGAATGCAGGATGTCGCCGGTGATGGCGACCGCGAGGGGTTCGAAGGCGCCCTTGCGCTGACGGATGGTGAACATGTCCAGCATCGCCTGCGTCGGGTGCGCGTGGCGCCCGTCGCCCGCATTGATGATGCTCACGTTGCGCGGTGCGTGTTCGGCGATGAGGTGCGCCGTACCCGAGGCCTTGTCGCGCACCACGAACATGTCCGTGTGCATGGCCTCGAGCGTCTTTACCGTGTCGAGCACCGACTCGCCCTTGGTCGTCGACAGGCGCGTCGCATTCATGTTGATGACGTCCGCCGACAGGCGCTTGGCGGCGATCTCGAACGTCGTGCGGGTGCGCGTCGAGGGTTCGAAAAACAGGTTGACCACGGTCTTGCCGTGCAGGAGCGGTACTTTCTTGATGCGTCGCTCGCCGACGCTGATGAACGAGCCGGCCACGTCGAGGATTTCGATGAGCGTGTCGCGTCCGATGCCCTCGGTGGTGAGGAAGTGGCGAAGACGCCCGTTGGCGTCGAACTGAACCGAGGCCTCGGGCGTCACGCCTCGAGACTCCCGGCATGATCGACCCGAAGCCGAAGCTCGCCCGGCCCGGTCAGCTTGACGCGATCGCAGGCGTCGACTTCCAGGCGAAGGGCGCACACGTCGGCCTGGATCGGCAGCTCGCGCAGGCCACGATCGACCAGCACCGCCAGGGTCACGGTTCGCGGACGGCCGTAGGAGAAAATCTCGTTGAGGGCGGCGCGGATGGTCCGGCCCGTTTGCAGCACGTCGTCGACGAGGATCACGTTCCGGTCCTGCACGTCCTCGGGCAGGTGCGAGGGGTTGACCTGGGGATGCAGTCCGACGGTGGAGAAATCGTCGCGGTAAAAGGTGATGTCGAGGGTGCCGAGACGCGAGCGCAGGGCGAGGTCACGGTGCAGCCGTTCGGCGAGCCAGGCCCCGCCGGTGTGAATGCCGACCATGACGGGCTCCTCGCGCTCGAGCGCGCGAAGCTGCCCGGCCATGGTGCGAAGCAGGCCGTCAACGTCAGGGAGCGTTGGACTCAAGATGGCTTCTCAGGATGAGTTCGGCCGCCAGCAGGTCGCGCCCGGCCCGCTTGCGCCGCGAGAACCGTTTTCCCGGGCCCAGCGTCTCGACGAGCTGTGCCTGGGCCGCGCTGCTGGTCAGGAATTCGTTTTCGAAGTATACCGGCAAATTCATGCGTTCGCCGAGCCGGTCAGCGAAGGCGCGCGCTGCCCGGCTGGCGACGGTCTCGCCACCGTCGGCCGCGAGCGGCAGCCCGACCACGAGTCGTGCCGGACGCCACTCCCGCACCAGGACCTCGATGCGGTCGAAGTGCGAATCGCCGGCCACGTCGATGCTGGCGATACCGGAAACCGTTCCCGTCAATGCCTGCCCGACCGCGACGCCGATGCGTCGCGTACCGTGGTCGAAGGCCATGCAGGTACCCGTCGCCGGTTCACGCATGCCCGGCGTCGGTGGACAGGGTCATCAGGTCGACGCCGAGCTGGGCGGCGGCGCGAGTCCATCGTTCCTCGATGGGGGTGTCGAAAATGATGTCCGGGTCGGCCGGCGCGCACAGCCAGGCGTTCTCCTGCAACTCGTGCTCGAGCTGTCCCGAGGCCCAGCCGGCGTAGCCGAGCAGCATCAGGCAGCGCGCCGGACCGCTGCCGTCGGACAGGGCATGCATGATGTCGAGTGACGTGGTCAGTCCGAGCCCGTCGCCGATTCGCAGCGTCGACTGCCAGCGGTCGCTGTAGTCGTGCAGCACCATGCCGAGCTCCGGGTGGACCGGTCCGCCCGTGAACACCGGGCCGTGCCCACGCTCGCCGGGCGCCTCGATCTCCAGGTGCTCGAGCACGTCGGACAGCGAAAAGTCCTCGATCCGTCGGTTGATGATCACGCCCAGCGAGCCGTTCTCGTCATGCTGGCACAGTAACGTCACGGTTCGCTCGAAATTGGGATCGCGCATGCCGGGCATGGCAATCAGCAGGTGGTTGGAAAGGGAATCAAACTCCATGGGCTCAGTTCCGGATGAGCGTGCTGTTGTGAAGGAACTGCCAGGTCCGCGTGATGTGAATCACGTCGGCCTCCTTGCGGATTTCCTCCGGGAACGGCTTGAACGGCGCCGACATCATGACGATGCGCGTCGCCGCATCGTCGAGCACCTTCTGGCCGGACGAGCGGATGACCTCGACCTCGGCGAGGCTGCCGTCGGCGCGGATCGCCACGTCCAGCACGAGATTGCCGCTCAGCCGCCGGCTGCGCGCCTCGTCCGGATAGTTGGCATTGCCGACCTGCTCCACCTGGCTGCGCCACGCTTCCATGTACGAGGCGTACTTGTGTTCGCGCGTGCGCGAACTGATGAATTTCTGGCGTGGCACCCGCTCGCCCGTGGCGAGTTCCGGGTCGAAGCGGGCGGCCAGCGGCGAGCGAACCATGGCCTCGGCGCCTTCCTGT
The DNA here is from genome assembly GCA_030429125.1 of Gammaproteobacteria bacterium. GTDB lineage: Bacteria > Pseudomonadota > Gammaproteobacteria > Arenicellales > CAJQKF01 > BQJD01. The sequence continues at coordinate 5,749 of JAUIDF010000179.1, forward strand.
TCCGGCGCGTCCTCGGCCGGCACGTCCGGGGACGGTTCCGCCTCGAGTGCCAGCCGGATCGAGTCCGGCAACTCGACGTAGACGAAGGTTTGTTCGATACCCCGATCGGTGGCCGGGTCGGCGGCGCGCGCGATCTGCTCGGCCTGTGTGCGCGGGTCGTTGATCAGTGGCAGGGGACTTCGCAGTGGCTCGCTTTCCTCGCCGAGGCCGCCTCCCGCCTGCGAGGTGGCGGCGAAGGTCTGCGTATCGGGTACGTCCTCGCTCGTTTCGGCGCTTGCCAGCGTGGTTTCGATGCTGGGCAGTGCCCGCCGCTCGGTGGTGCCGACGCTGACCGTGAAGCCGACGCCGAGAATGATCACCACGTGCAGCAGCGCGGAGCCGAACAGTGTAAACCCCGCCTTGTCCCGACGGGAAACTTGCGGTGCCTCGAGGGTGAGCTGCATGGACGAAGCGAATCGACGAATCGGGTGTGACACGGGAATCGCCGACCGCGTGCCGGCGTCGTTCGAGTGTAGCAAAAGCATGGCGGCGACACGGGGCGCGCGACACGATCGGCGCCGTCGGCCGCCCGGCGACGCCGCTTCGCGACGTCACCAGGGGCGTTTCCTATAGTACACTCGCCCCGCCCGGGGTAAGGCGAAGCCACTGGCGCGACCAGCGGTTACGCTCGGCCGACGCGCGGCGGTGCGATTGCGATAATCCGGTAACCGAAATAAAATCCGGGAGTTACATGGATTCACTCAAGTCGCGCCTGAGGCGCGGCGGAGCCAGCGCAATGACCAAGATCATGGTGATCGACGACAGCAGCACCGTCCTGCGGGCGGCGGAGGCTGCGTTGCGAGGATCCGGCTATGACGTGCTGACCGCGACGGACGGGTTCTCCGCCATGTCGGCCATCGCCGATCATCGGCCTGAGCTGATCTTCATCGACATCGTCATGCCCCGGCTGGACGGCTACCAGGCGTGCGCACTGGTGAAGAGAAATCAGCGCTTTCGGCATACGCCGGTCATCATGTTGTCCAGCAAGGATGGCTTGTTTGACCGTGCCAGGGGGCGTATCGTTGGGGCCGAGGCGCACATCAACAAGCCGTTCAGCAAGGCGGACTTGCTCGAAGCCGTGCGACGCCACCTGGGTCCACACACCGCGGCGGCGGACGACGACGCGTTCGACGACGAGGACGCGTTACCCGAAACCGGCGGGTTCGAGTTCGAGACAGGGGATTCCCTGCAGGGAAGATAAGAGAACGAATGCGGATGGGACGAAAAGACATCGATGTGACCACGACGCCTTGAACGGAACGACAGACAATGGCAATCGAAACTGTGCTCGTGATCGACGACTCACCGACCGATCAGCACGTCATCAGTGGATTCCTGAAGAACAACGGCATTACCGTCATTACGGCGAGCGACGGCGAACAGGGCATCGGCCTCGCCCGTGACCGCCTTCCTGACCTGATACTCATGGACGTGGTCATGCCCGGAATGAACGGTTTCCAGGCCACGCGGCGACTGAACCGCGATCCCGCGACCCGCGCCATACCCGTGGTTATCGTATCGTCCAAGGGCGAGGTCACGGACAAGGTGTGGGGCATGCGACAGGGCGCGGTGGGTTACCTGACGAAACCGGTGACCGAAAACGACCTGATGAAGACGATCCGGGACCTGTAGCGTGTCGGAGTCCCGTTACAGCGCCCTGGAGCAGACCAAGCGTTTGCTGGAGGCGCAGCGGCAGGAAGCCGAAACCGACAAGAACGTATGGCGGGCGCTCGCCA
>JAUIDF010000180.1 GCA_030429125.1 Gammaproteobacteria bacterium
TGGATCCTGGAGGGCTTCATGTCCGGTGTGCCCAAGGAGCTGGACGAAACCGCCTACATCGACGGCTATTCCTTTCCGCGTTTTTTCGTCAAGATCTTCCTGCCCAGCATCACTTCCGGCGTCGGCGTGGCCGCCTTTTTCTGCTTCATGTTCTCATGGGTGGAACTGCTGCTGGCGAAGACGCTGACCTCCGTCGCCGCCAAGCCCATCGCCGCCACCATGACCCGCACCGCCAGCACCTCGGGCTACGAACTCGGGCTGCTGGCCGCCGCCGGCGCGCTGACCATCATTCCTGGCGCCATCGTCATCTGGTTCGTGCGCAACTACATCGCCAAGGGCTTCGCCCTCGGTCGGGTCTAGTGACCTGTCCGACGAGACAGCACGTCGCATCGGCGCCTGTCGCGCCGGCTGATCGGCGTTGCGACTGCGCGCCACGTTCCCGATGCAGAGCGTCGTCGCGGCCTGTCTGCGAATGCGACAGGCGCCGAACTCACCAGGCAATCAACCGAACAGGACACTAGGAGGTTACGACCATGTTGCAGTGGATGGCATGGACCTGGCCGACGGCCGCGTTCTTTCTCTTCATCGCCGCGGCGCTGGTCACCATGGTGTTCTGGGAACGGGCCGCGCCCGGCGGCGGTCCGCGCCGCGGCGTGTTCGGCCTCGATACCACCCGCGGCGACCGCCTGTTCATTGCCCTGGTCGGCTCGGCCTTCATCTTCCTCGGCTGGCTGTTCTTCTACGGCACGCCATTGTGGGGCGGTCTGGTGATCGCGCTGCTCTGGGCGGGGTTCGTGTTCCGCTGGGTGTGAAATCCCGACTTTCGTCGAGCGGGCGCAGCCTACGAGTGGCCGGGTTTGGTGCAACACGGAGTTCGCAGCGTACCCTCCTGTCTGCCGTGCCGACGTGCGGCACGGCCGGGCGCGTCGGGGGACGCCGTTAATACATCCCTGTAGTCTTGGGCGCCGCGTCCATGCGGCGCCACACCCCCGACACGCCCGGCCGCACCGCACGTCCTGTTGGACGTCGGGGCGCGTGAAGGAACGACTGCATTGATGGAAATCGTGGACGCGACGTGAGGGCTGCGCCCCCATTCAGGGTGTCACGGTCCACAGGTCAATCCGCGGCGATCGAATTACCTTGGCGAACAACCCCGCTGTTCGACGGACCACGTCGGCACGGCATACATGCGGGCACGGCGAAGAACCGGTGTTATCACCAAGGCTAGCAACGACGCGACCGCGAGTCATTGATTCGCAGGGTTCGCCGAATTCCTCGTGCACCAGTAGATCCGTAAAATGCCCCAATGGGCGGGATAAACAAACCTGATTTGCGCCTGTCGCGGCGAGCCGGCTATCTTGAGTGCACGCTTACCACGTGCACCGCCCGATGGAATACGCGACCGACGACTCGCTGCCTCACGGCTCCCGTGAGACGAAGAACACCACATGCTACATGTGTGCCTGCCGCTGCGGCATTCGCGTCCATTTGCGGGACGGCGAAGTGCGCTACATCGAGGGCAACCCGGATCACCCACTGAACAAGGGCGTGATCTGCGCCAAGGGCGCGTCGGGCATCATGAAGCAGTACTCGCCTGCCCGACTGACGAGACCCTTGCGCCGCCGAGCCGGCGCCGCGCGTGGAGACAACGACTTCGAGCCGATCTCCTGGGACGAAGCCTACGACATCCTCGAACAGCGGCTGCGTCACCTGCGCGAAACCGACCCGAAGAAGTTCGCCCTGTTCACCGGTCGTGACCAGATGCAGGCGCTCACGGGCCTGTTCGCCCGCCAGTTCGGCACCCCGAACTACGCCGCCCACGGCGGCTTCTGCTCGGTGAACATGGCGGCCGGCATGATCTACACCATCGGCGGTTCCTTCTGGGAGTTCGGCGGTCCGGACCTCGACCGGGCGCGGCTGTTCGTGATGATCGGCACGGCCGAGGACCATCACTCCAACCCGCTGAAAATCGCCATCAGCAAGTTCAAGCGCGCCGGCGGCAAGTTCATCTCCATCAACCCCGTGCGTACCGGCTACTCGGCCATCGCCGACGAATGGGTGCCGATACGCCCCGGCACCGACGGCGCACTGCTGCTGGCGCTGACCCGGGAAATCGTCGACAACGCCCTGTTCGACCGCGAGTTCCTCGTCCGCTACACGAACGCGGCGCAGCTGGTGAACATGGACGAGTCGAGCGACGAGTTCGGCCTGTTCGTGCGTACCGAGATACCGGAAGAGGAAGGCTGCTTCGATCCGCAGAACAAGTTGTGGTGGGATCGCAATGACGAACGTGCGGTGGTGACGCACAGCGATGGCGCCGATCCGCGTCTGCTCGGCGCTTACCGGCTGGAAGACGGCACGCCGGTCAAGACGGCCTTTCAGCTGCTCGTCGATCGCCTCGCCGACTACACGCCCGAGTGGGCCGAGGGCATCACCGGCATTGGCGCCGATCGCATTCGCCGGCTCGCCCATGAAATGGGCGTCACTGCCCGCGACCAGAAGATCGAGCTGCCGATTGCATGGACCGATGCGTGGGGCAGGGACCACGACTGCGTCACCGGCAACCCGGTCGCCTTTCACGCCATGCGCGGTCTCGCCGCGCACTCCAACGGCTTTCACGCCATCCGCGCGCTGTCCATCCTGATGACGGTGCTCGGCACCATCGACCGGCCCGGCGGCTTTCGCCACAAGGCGCCGTTCCCGCGTCCCATTCCGCCCTGCGCCAAGCCGCCGCGCGTGCCCGAGGCGGTGCGTCCGAACCGCATGCTGGAGGGGCTTGCGCTCGGCTGGCCGGCGGAGCCCGATGACCTGTTCGTCGACGAGGACGGCGGCCCGGTGCGCATCGACAAGGCGTTTTCCTGGGAGTACCCGTTGTCGGTACACGGCATGATGCACAACGTCGTCACCAACGCCGTGCGCGGCGATCCCTACCGGATCGACACCCTGATGCTGTTCATGGCCAACATGGCCTGGAACTCGTCGATGAACACCACGACCGCGCGCGAGTTGCTCAACGAGCGCGACGAGGACGGCGAGTACAAGATCCCGTTCATCGTCGTGTCCGACGCCTTTCAGTCCGAGACGGTGGCCTTCGCCGACCTCGTCCTGCCCGATACCACCTATCTCGAGCGCCACGACGTCATGTCCATGCTCGACCGTCCGATTTCCGAGTTCGACGGTCCCGTGGACTCCGTGCGCATACCCGTGGTGCCGCCGAAGGGAGAGTGCAGGCCCTTCCAGGAAGTTCTCATCGAGCTGGCCTCGCGACTCGGCCTGCCGTCATTCGTCGACGGCGAGGGTCATCGAAAGTACAAGGACTATCCGGACTTTATCGTCAACTACGAGACGGAGCCCGGGTCGGGCATCGGCTTCCTGGCCGGATGGCGGGGAACCGGCGGCGAGAAGTTCATGGCCGGCGAGCCCAATCCCGCCCAGTGGCAGATGTACGAGAAGAACAACTGCGTGTTCCACTACGAACTGCCGCGGTCCTTCCAGTACATGCGCAACTGGAACAAGGGCTACCTCGACTGGGCCAAGCGCCATCGACTGGTGCGCTACGACGAGCCGATCCTGGTTCACCTGTACTCGGAAGTCCTGCAGCAGTTTCGCCTCGCCGCCCAGGGCAAGGGCGAGACGCGTCAGCCGCCGGAGCACCTGCGCGGGCGGGTGGCGCGCTACTTCGATCCGCTGCCTTTTTACTACGAGCCGCTGGAGGCGCAGGTCACCGACAAGCAGCGCTACCCGCTGTCGGCGATCACGCAGCGCCCGATGGCCATGTATCACTCCTGGGATTCCCAGAACGCCTGGCTGCGCCAGATCCACAGTCACAACTACCTCTACGTGAGCCCCGAGCTCGGCCGTCAGCACGGCTTTGCCGACGGCGACTGGATCTGGGTCGAGAGCCAATGGGGGCGGGTGCGCTGCATGTGCCGGTTCTCCGAGGCGGTGGAACCCGGCACCGTGTGGACCTGGAACGCCATCGGCAAGTCGCCGGGCGCGTGGTCGCTGGCGCCTGACGCCGACGAGGCGCGCAAGGGATTCCTGCTCAATCACGTCATCAGCGACGAACTGCCCGATGGCGACGGCGCGCGCGTCTCCAACTCGGATCCGGTCACCGGCCAGGCCGGCTGGTACGACGTGAGAGTCTGCGTGTACCCAGCCGACGACGCCGAAGGCGAACACACCGCGCCGCGTTTCTCACCGCTCAAGGCGGTACCGGGCCAGGACGCCGCGCGTCCCGGCTGGCTCGCCTATTTCGCCGGCCGCCGTCGCGCGGGGGGGCGCGCATGACGCAGCTCGCCCTCGTCATCGACCTCAACGTCTGCGTCGGCTGCCATGCCTGCGTGACCAGCTGCAAGGAATGGAACACGTCCGGTGTCGCCGGCTATCTTTCCGACGACAATCCCTACGGCGCGGACCCGACCGGTACGTTCTTCAACCGGGTGCAGACCTTCGAGGTCGGCGAATACCCGAACACGGAAACCGTGCACTTTCCCAAGTCCTGCCTGCACTGCGAGGAACCGCCCTGCGTGCCCGTGTGTCCCACGGGCGCGAGCTACAAGCGGCCGGAGGACGGGATCGTCCTGGTCGACTACGACAAGTGCATCGGCTGCAAGTACTGTTCCTGGGCCTGCCCCTACGGCGCACGCGAGCTCGACGAGCACCAGAAGGTGATGAAGAAATGCACGCTGTGCGTGGATCGCATCTACGATGAATCGATACCCGAGTCCGAGCGGCGCCCGGCCTGCGTCAATGCCTGCCCGACCAGCGCACGACTGTTCGGCGACGTACACGATCCGGACTCCGAGGTGTCGCGGGCGATTCGCGAACAGGGCGGCTACGCCCTGATGCCGGAATGGGGCACGCGCCCCGCCAACCACTACCTGCCGCGTCGCCGGACGAAAATCACCATCCACGAGGACGAGCTCGTGCGCGCCGACAACCCGCTCAAGAAGGAACGCCAGGGCGAGCGCGGACCGGCGAAGGGGCAAACACTGGACGACGTGACGACCTGGTAAGCCATGCATCCCGCCTTCTCGGTCATTTTCCTCACCACGCTGATCGGCGCCGGTCAGGGTCTCTTTGTCGCCCTGTACCTGGTGCAGTGGCTGTCGTTGCCCGGCACTGTGCCGACGGCACTGTTCGTGACGGGCGGCGTTGCGAGCGTCGCCTTCATGGCCGCGGGCCTCGGCGCCTCCTTTTTCCATCTCGGTCACCCCGAGCGGGCGTGGCGCACGGCGGCCATGTGGCGTACCTCGTGGTTGTCGCGCGAGGTGATCGTGCTGCCGGCGGCAATGGCCCTCGTGACCGCCTGGACGGCGATACACGCCCTGGCGCCGACCGTGTCCGTGGCGGGCCTCGACGCGGCGCGCGCCGACGGGTTTTCCCTCGCCGTGGGTGCGGTCGCGGTGATCGTGGTGACGGCCCTGTACGCCTGTACCGGGATGATCTACGCCTGCGTCAAGTTCCTCGCCGAGTGGGCCTCGCCGCTCACGGTGGTGAACTTCACCATGCTCGGCCTCGCCTCGGGGTTTACCCTCGCGACGTTGCTGGCGGCATGGGGCCCGGGCTCGTCGTCGGTGGGCTTTCTCGGCGCCTGGGCGCTCGGACTGACACTCGCGGGGGCGCTTTCGCGGGTTGCCTCGCTGGTGAGAAACGAGCGGCTGAAGCCTCGATCGAACCTGCAGACGGCCATCGGCGTGCGGCATTCGCGCATTGTCCAGCGTGCCCAGGGCGCGACGGCGGGATCGTTCAACACGCGCGAGTTCTTCCACGGCGCCGCACCGGCGGTATATCGGGCGATGCGACCGGCGTTCCTGGTGTTCGCCTTCGCGGTGCCGGCCGCCCTGCTGGCAAGCGGTCTCGTGTCGGGGGCGGCGTCGGACTCCGCGCTACTGCCGGCGATGGCCTTCGCCTCGCAGTTCGCCGGCCTGCTGGCGGAACGCTGGTACTTTTTCGCCCAGGCGAATCACCCCCAGAACCTCTACTACCAGTACGTCAGCTGACGCCGCCGCCGGCGGTGTGGCGGGTAAGATCGGGAATCTGTGTCAGCGGTTGAGGCGAGCCGATGGCATAGCCCTGGGCAAAGTCCACCCCGATCCTGGCGAGGTGGTCTAGAGACACCGCCGATTCCACGCATTCCCCCACCGTGCGGATGTTCATGGCCGAGGCGACTGAACAGATCGACTCGACGAATACCGGGTTGTAGGGATCCTGCTGCAGGTCCTGGATGAAGCTGCCGTCGATCTTCACGAAGTCGACGGGAAAGTGCTTCAGGTAGGAGAAGGAGGCGAGCCCGGTTCCGAAGTCGTCCAGCGCCAGGCGGCAACCTTCCGACCTCAGCCGTTCGATGAAATTGCGGGCGAGCGACAGGTTTCGGATGGCGGACGTCTCGGTAATCTCGAAGCAGATGTTCTCAGGTTTCACGCCGCCGTCGTCGAACTGGTCGAGGATGTCGCGACGCAGCTTGTCGCTGTGCAGCGACGCCCCCGAGAGATTGATCGAGAAGCAGCACGTCTGCCAGCCGGGCACGGTGCGAAGCCGGTCGAAGGCATTTGCCACTACCCACTGGTCCACCCGCGTAATCTGCCCGAACCGTTCGGCATAGGGGACGAAATACTCCGGTGCGTGAATGGCGCCTTCATGGTCGACGAGGCGAATCAGCAACTCGTACCAGCGCACGTCGGCAAGATCGTCCTGCAGCGGCACGATGGGCTGTGCGTACAGCTCGATCAACCCCTTGTCGAATCCGTCGAGCCAGTCCGTGTGCCGGTAGTGCCGGTTGGAGCGCGCCTCGCCGCCGCCGGTGCGGCTGCTGACGAAGACACGCCCTTCGCCGAGCTCCTTGGCCCGGTAGCAGGCCTGGTCGGCGTCGCTGAGCAGGGCGGCGGCGCTGGTCACCCCGCTGTCGATGATGCTGATGCCGATGCTGGCGGAGATGGAGTAACGTCTCCCGTTCCAGTGAAAGTCGATTTCCTGCAGCCCCTTGATCACCTGGTTGGCGATGCTGCTGCCGCGACTGCTCGAGCAGTTGCGCAGCAGGATGCCGAACTCGTCTCCGCCGATTCGTCCCAGTATGTCCTGGTCGCGAATGTGCTTGCGGATCACGTTGGATACCTGGACAAGCAGGGCGTCGCCGGCCACGTGGCCGCTGGAATCATTGACGAACTTGAACCGGTCGAGATCCAGGTAGCAGAGCAGGTGCACCCGCGAACTGCCGCGCACCTCGTCGACGAAGTCGTCGACGCTCTGCAGGAACTTGCGCCGGTTGAACTGCCCCGTCAGCGGGTCGTGATTGGCCTGGTGGATGAAATCCTGTTGCAGCCGGAACTCGCGTGTCACGTCGCGCGCCACGCCCCGGTAGCCGGTGAAGGTTCCGTCCGCGTCGATCATGGGACGAGCCGATACCTGGATGCGGATCTCCTTCTCGTCGTCGCGGATGAAAGAGACTTCGAGCTCATAGGGCTCTTCCTGGGATCGGCGCCTGAGGTGACGCTTCCACGCCTTGTCCACCAGGATGT
>JAUIDF010000181.1 GCA_030429125.1 Gammaproteobacteria bacterium
CACCCTGTGCAAGGGCAAGGCCAATGCCATCTCCGCCGCCGACAGCCGCGCGCTGTCCCAGTTGTGGGCCGATTTCCGCGACGACGAGACGCTCCGCTTCGCCATCCTCACCGGCGCCGGTGAAAAATTCTTCAGCGCCGGCTGGGACCTGAAGAACGTGGCGGAAAGTGGCGAGGCATCGGATTCGTACTACGGCGAGGGCGGCTTCGGCGGACTCAACCATCCGCGCAACCTGTACAAGCCCATCATCGCCGCGGTCAACGGCATCGCCTGCGGCGGCGGCTTCGAGATGATGCTCGGCTGCGACATCATCGTCGCCGAGGCGCACGCGACCTTCGCGCTGCCGGAGATCAACGTCGGCGTGCTGCCGGACTGCGGCGTCGTCAAGCTCCGAAGGCGGGTGCCCTACCACGTCGCCGTGGAGTTCATGATGACCGGCCGCTGGATGGACGCCGACGAGGCGAAGCACTGGGGGCTGGTGAATCACGTGGTACCGACGGGCGAAGGCATGTCCAAGGCACGTGAGATCGCCGACACACTGGCGTCCGGACCGCCGCTGCTCTACCCCGCCATCAAGCAGGTGCTGCGCATGACCGAGACGGTGCCCGAGCACGAGGCCTTCGCCGTGCACGATGCCTGCGCCACGGTCGAAAAGGTCAACCGCTCGGAGGACATCAAGGAAGGCGCGCGCGCCTTTGCCGAGAAGCGCGAGCCGAACTGGCAGGGTCGCTGAGCGGCGCCGGTCGAACGCGCTGCGGGACGCGACGTGCCCAAGATCGTCGACCGCGACGAGCGCCGCCGCCACATCGCGCTGTCGGCGTGCCGCGCGCTCGCGCGCCGTGGCGTGGAGCGTACCACCATGGCCGACATCGCCCGCGAGGCGAATGTCACGACCGGCATGATCACGCACTACTTCGCCAACAAGCGAGACATCATCGCCGCGGCCCTGCGCCTGGTCTTCGAGCGCACCGAGGCGCGCATCGAGGCACTGATTCTCGACGGCGAGGACCGCCTCTACTCGATCCTCAGGGAGACGCTGCCCATCGATGCGGCGCGTCGTGACGAGTGCGCGGTATGGGTCAGCTTCTGGGGCAAGGTCACCAACGACGCCAAGCTGGCCGCGGTCAACCGCACGCTGCACGACGACGCCATCGAACTCTACGGCCGCGCCATTCGCGCCGCGTGGCCCGCGTCCACGACCTGGGACAACGCCGTCTTCGACAGCGTTCACACCTCCGTGCTCAGCTTTCTCAACGGACTGACGGCGAGCGCCGTGACGAGCCCGCAGGACTGGCCGGCCGATCGACAACTCCAGGCACTGCGGCTTCACCTGTCGCTGATCTATCGCTGGGCGAGCGCGCAACCGGTCACGGCATAGGCCTTCGCACGGCCTTCCCGCTCGCCGGGTTTCACCGGTCCCCCGATTGCCGATCGTGCCAATCGCACGCTCTACGCCGGGCATCGCGGTTGTCTGAAATGCGTCACTCAGCGCTCGCGGATCGACAGGATCCGGTCGCCAGGCCGTCCGCGAACTGGACAACCTGCCCCGCAATATGACACGGTCAGGGGGCGGCGACGTTCGACCGGTCGTACCGGCGTCGTCGTTCGCGGAAAAATAAGGAGGTGTATCGAAGCGCACACAGGCACGCTCGCGGGCCTGCTGCCACTGCGGGTACAACCGGCCGGGACAGCGCCGGTCGCACCGCGATGCCGCTTCCGCGGGTACGTCCGCCAGACTCTCGCAGACACCCGTCCTACGCGTTCGCCGGTTCCACGTGTTCGATGCGCGCTGAACACACGGGACCCCTTCAACGAACCAACAGGGGTAATTCGCAACATGCCACAACCAAAACTCGGCCCCACAGGGGAGGCCGACGTAATCGACACGGATTACGAGATCGGCCAGGACAACATACAGAAACAGCTCGGGCCGTTCGGGCTCGACATCCACAACCCGGTGTTCATGATCTCCGGGATCGTCATCGTTGCCTTCGTGTTTCTCACGCTCGCCTTCCAGGAATCGGCCGGTGGCGTATTCAACGCCATGAGGCAGTGGCTGACGTCCAACTTCGACTGGTTCTTCCTGAGTGCAGGGAACATCTTCGTCATCGTCTGCCTCGTGCTGCTGGTCTCTCCGTTCGGTAAAGTCAGGCTCGGCGGCAAGGATGCCAAGCCGGACTATACGTACGCCGGCTGGTTCGCCATGCTGTTCGCCGCCGGCATGGGCATCGGCCTCATGTTCTACGGCGTCTCCGAACCCATTTCGCATTTCACCACGTCACTCGGAGGCACCAGCGCGGAAAACGGCGTGCGCACCGACTGGGCGCCGCTCGGCGCGGCGGGCGGCGACGAACTCGCGGCGCGCAACCTGGGCATGGCCGCCACGATCTTCCATTGGGGGCTGCACCCCTGGGCGGTCTACGCCATCGTCGCGCTCGCCCTTGCCCTGTTCAGCTACAACAAGGGACTGCCGCTGACCATCCGCTCCATCTTCTACCCGATCTTCGGTGAGAAAGTGTGGGGCTGGACCGGCCACGTCATCGACACGCTCGCCGTGTTCGCGACACTGTTCGGTCTCGCCACCTCGCTCGGCTTCGGCGCCGAGCAGGCCAATGCCGGTCTCGAGTTCCTGTTCGGCTGGACCGTGACCGACGGCTCCAAGGTATTCCTGATCCTGGCCATCACCGCGGTGGCGCTGGTGTCCGTGGTCGCCGGTCTGGACAAGGGCGTGAAACGGCTGTCGGAGATCAACATGGTACTGGCGGCGCTGTTGCTGCTGTTCGTCGTGCTGGTCGGCCCGACCCTGGACGTCATCCGCAGCTTCTTCGCCAGCCTCGGCGCCTACGCGGAAAACCTGATTCCCTTGTCGAACCCTGTCGGCCGCGACGACGACAACTTCCGGCAGGGCTGGACCTCGTTCTACTGGGCGTGGTGGATCTCCTGGTCGCCGTTCGTGGGCATGTTCATCGCCCGCGTGTCGCGCGGCCGCACGGTGCGCGAGTTCATCTTCTGCGTGCTGCTGATCCCGTCGCTGGTGTGCGTGCTGTGGATGAGCGCCTTCGGCGGCGTGGCCATCAGCCAGATCATCAACGATGGCTACCAGGGCGTAGCCGAGGCCGCGCTGGAGCTGAAGCTCTTCGTCATGCTCGAGCAGCTGCCGCTGCACGCCATCACGTCGTTCATCGGCATCGTGCTGGTCATCGTGTTCTTCGTCACGTCGTCGGACTCGGGATCGCTGGTCATCGACACCATCACCGCCGGCGGCAAGGTCGATGCGCCGCTGCCCCAGCGCGTGTTCTGGTGCGTCTTCGAGGGCCTGGTCGCCATCGCGTTGCTGCTCGGCGGCGGACTTGCGGCGCTACAGGCCATGGCGGTGTCGACAGGTTTCCCGTTCGCCATCGTCTTGCTGCTGGCCTGCGTCTCGATCTTCAAGGGACTGGCGAGCGAGCCACGCTGACGACCCGGTAATCTCTTCTTCAAAGGCGCGCCACGGCGCGCCTTTTTTTCGCCGCGACGCAACCGCCCGTCCTCGAACCGGGCACCGTCCGGACGCAGACTGCGACCGGTCGTCGATGAACGAATCGCACCACCGGATGCCGCGCTACAATGGCGGCCGGTCGGGAAGGACGGTTCGGACCACGGGTGCACGGCGAACAGGGGAGGTTGGCAATGGCGATTCTTCGACACGGGCGTTGCGCGGCAATCGCACTGCTTGGCGTCGCGCTCGGCGGTTGCGTACTCGAACGGACCGGCCGCCTCGGCGGCTGCCCGGAAGGCGACCTGGTCTGCGTCGTCACCGAGCGCGACTTCGCATTCAATGCCGAGAGCAGCGCCTATGCATTCGACGGCCGCTGCGAGATTCGGCGCGACGATGGCGGCAGCGAGTTCGGCGACCCGTTGGTACGCTTTCGCGTACGCGGCGAGTACGACCGCAAGACCTTCGAGTTCGCCGAGAGCGCGAAGTTCTCCGGCAGCACCGACTCCACCGCCGCGCTGATCGGCACCAGCACCCTCGATCCGTGGATTCATCCGCACCACCCGGTGGCGATCAAGAGTTATGCAGGCAATCCGCAAGGGTTGCAGCAGGCATTCTGCGTCGACGGCATTCCCGCCAAGTATTCACGCCTGCCGTTCAGCCGCAACGTCATTCTCTACATGATGTCGAACCACGAACGGCTGGTCATGGCCAAGGCGTTTTCGGACGCGAAGAACGCGCCGCCGCCCCCGCCGCCGCCGGCACCGCCCTGCCCGCTCAACTACGTCATGTCGCCGCCGTCGATGCACATGCCGACCGACGACCTGGTCTACCCGGCACACGTCGACGGCATCACCGTGTACCTGGCGTCAAAGTGCGGTGCGCCCCAAGTCAACTACCAGGACAGCCGCTTCCAGGTCGTGTTCGAACACTTCGACAATGGCTGGAAGCCCTTCCGCGACTTCCAGGTGCCCTTGTCCTATACGCCCGAGGGCGGCTCCATTTCCTCGCAGACGCTGCCGCTCGGCAAGACCGGCTACTGGCGCGTGAAGGCGCGCCAGCTGGTGGTGCAGAATCATCAAGGCGGGCCGCACGTCGGCAACTACGGCGACTGGGTACCGTTTCGCATCGGCCCGCCGGTCTACAACGCGGCCCAGGTCGACGCGTCCGGCGTGCAGCAGCTCCAGGTGCAAGGGGAGCGTTTCGAACAGATGGATCGACGCTTTCGCGCCATGCGTGCCTCGGCGCCGACGCCGTTGCGGCCAATCGATTCCAGGCGGATCGAGCAGCAGGAGAACCGGGGCCGCAGCCTGATTCGGGGACCGGTCAGCGAGTGATCGGCCCGCCGGACGGCCGCCGGTTCACGCCGCCTGTCGGCGGCGATACTCCACCGCGGCAAGAAACACCAGGTAGATGACCGCCAGGAAGACGGGCAGTCCGTGTATGCCGAATCCGGTCATGGCCCAGCCGCCGGAGACCGACCCGAACAGCGCGCCGCAGCCCCACATGACGGCGAATGCCGAGGAACCGGTCACGAGTTCCTGGCCGCTGAAGCGGTCACCGAGGTCGGCGAGCGCCACCGTGTACACGCCGTAGCCGGCGGCGCCGCACACGACCAGCAGCGGCCACATCCACGTCGTCGCCACGACCAGTGGCAGCAGCAGCATGGTAATGCCCGTGACCAGCGCGCAGCCGGCCAGCACCCGGCGACGGGGATAGCGGTCGGCGAGGTAGCCGATGGGAAACTGCAACACGATGTTGCCGACGATCAAGACGCTCAATGCCAGCGACGCGGTGGAGACATCGAGGCCGTTGCGAATGCCGTACACGGGAAGCAGCGACAGCGTGGCGGCGTCGAAGATGGCGAAGACGCCCACCGCCGCCAGCAGCAGCGGCGCCTTGCCGGCGAAGGTGAACAGTCCCGAGGTCCGCGTCGCCGTGGGTTCTAGCGCGCGTTCCTCCCGCACCAGCGCGAGCGGGCCAACGCCGAGCAACAACACCAGCGCGCCGACGACGAAGGGCGTCCAGCCCTCGATGCCGATCCAGCTGACCAGCGCCGGTCCGGCGCCGAAACTCGCCGACAACACGCTGCCGTAGATTGCCACCACCCGGCCCCGGTGCGCGGCGGACGAGAACCGCACGATCCATGCCTCGCTGAGTACGAACAGCGTCGAGATGGTCATGCCCATCAGGAGGCGGATGACGAACCACGCGGCGAGGTCATCGAATACCTTGTAGGCAATCGTCAGCAGGGCGGTGACCAGCGCGGCGGCGATGGCGACGTTGCGCGAGCCGAATCGCGCCGCCGCGACAGGGATCACCGAGGAGAAGAGCAGCACGCCGATGGGCATCATGGCCGAGTTGATGCCGATCATGTCCGCGCTGACGCCGCGCGTCTCCAGGATCAGCGACAACAGCGGGTAGGTCATGCCGAAGGCGAGGCCGAACACGGTGATGGCGCCGCAGGCCGCCGCCAGGTTGGTCCAGTTCGTACCGGACTGCGCGGTCGTTTCCACCTTCGTCACTCGCCCTGCCACGCGATGCCGCGACACGGCACCGGGTAGGTGAGCCGAAAGCCGGCAGCGGCGTAGTCGCGCGCGCGATCGAAACAGGTCACGCGTCCGGGCCCGTCGTACCAGTGCAGGTGCGGGTTGATCGGCACCAGCGTGTCGAACGGGCCGCGCGGTTCGACGCGCAGGGTTTCGAAGTGCAGGTGAAGGTTCGGCGCCAGCATGCCGCTGGCGCCCAGACGCCCGATCGGCTGCCCGCGCCGGACCACGTCGCCCTCGAACACGTCGCGACGATTCAGGTGAAAGTAGCGAGTCATCAACTGACGTCCCTCATCGTCCGCGCCATGCGCGATGAGCAGCCGGTTGCCGTACATCGGTTCCCAGTAGGACGAACGCACGACGCCGTCGAGCGGCGCAATGACCGGCGTACCGCGTCTTCCGATGATGTCGAAACCCTGGTGTCCCTTGCTTGGCGATTCGCCGGTACGGCCGACCGGGGCGGGCTGGTAGCGCTGCGTGATGGACGGCGCATTCGAAGGCAGGTACACCGCCGTGCCGGTGTCATAGACGTCCTCGCCGTCGAGGGCGACGTAGCCATAGCGATGCGCGTCGGAAAACAGCACGCAGCCGCCGATCAACGCGGCCATCGCGACCGACACCAACGGTCGGCAACCGGGAACACGAAATGTAGCGCAGAACATGGGAATCTCGCGGACAGGGCCGGCGGACGGCGCGGAACTATAGCACCTGGACGTTGCCGGCGGCGCCTCTGTCAGCGACGGTGGTGGCCGCGAAGCACTTCGAGCAGGTCGAAAAACAGCTGGTGGGACAGCCCGGCGTCGAGATCCACGGCGAGGCTGCGCTCGTAGTAGGGACTGAGATCCAGGCCAACGCCGAGGCCCATCACCTCGATGCCGCCCGCATCGCGCCAGTGTCTCACCACGCGACGCAGGTGGTCGTCGAGGTAGAAGGCGTCATTGGCAAGCGCCGTGGCCGTGTCCATGGGACTGCCGTCGGAGACCACCAGCAGGATGCGGCGCTCGGCATCGGCGGTTGCGAGTCGACCGCAGGCCCAGTTCACGGCCTCGCCGTCCACCCCCTCGCGAAACAGGTCGGCCTTGCCGAGCGCGGCGATCGCTCGACGCGACCGACGCCACGGGGTCGCGGCATCCTTGAATACCAGGTGGCAGGTCTCGTTCAGTCTGCCCGGGTGAGCCGGCCGCCCGGCGCGCAACCAGTCGCGCTGGGCGCGGCCGCCGCTCCACGCCCCGGTGGTAAAGCCGAGCAGTTCCGACTGAACGCCCGCCTGCTCCAGGGCGCGAACCAGTACGTCGACCAGGCAGCTCAGTTCGGCAACGTACTGCCTCATCGATCCGGAGCAGTCGACGAGGATGGTGAAGCGACAGTCGGCGCGCGGCTGGCGGCGTTCCTGCCGAAACAGGCGGCGCTCTCCCGGCGAGGCCACCACTTGCGACAGCCGGCGGCCGTCGATGACCCCGCTCTCCTCGCCGAAGCTGAAGCCGTCGGGG
>JAUIDF010000182.1 GCA_030429125.1 Gammaproteobacteria bacterium
CGGCGGGCAACGCCGCCCGCCACGCCTCGAAGGCCGCCGCCACGGCTCGCGTCTGCAGCAAGCCCGTGACGAACTCCGGCGTGGCGCGGTCCTCGACCACGGTCAGCAGCGTGAGAAACGCCTGGATCACCGGCAGGCGCAGCCGCAGGCCGCGGTCGGCGATGGAGAACGGTATGCGCAGGTGTTCGGGCGCCGTGGAGAACACCGCGTCGATGAAAGGCGCGTAGGTCTCGATGTCCGGCGTCATTACCAGCACGTCGGTCGGCTCGAGCCCGGAGTCGGCGGCGAATCGCGCGAGCAGTTGGTCGTGCAGCACCTCGATCTCCCGCATCGGTCCGTGACAGGCATGGATGGCGATGGTGTCGTCCCCGTCGGCCGGCCACGGCACGGCACCCGCCTCGCCGCGTTCGACGAGATCCAGGATATCGCGTTGCACGTTGGCCAGCAGGGTGTTGTCGTCGCCCGCCACGTAGTCCTCGTCATCGTGCGGCGAAAGATCCTGAAGCTGGTCGAGCGTTTCCCGGCCTTGGCGCCCCCAGTTCGCCAGCAGGCTGTTGCCTTGCTCGTAGTGGGCGTCCTGTGTCTCACCCGCCTCGCGCGGTGCGATGATCTCGGCCCAGAACTGCCGGCACGGGTTGAACCAGTACAGGTGAACGTCGACGTGCCTGGACACCGCGGCGAGCAAGTCGAGGTAGGCCGGCGAGAGAGTCGGAATACCGAAAACGTTCACTCGCGGCGGCAGCAGCGAGCGGTCGATTTCGTCCCGGGCCATGGCATCGACGAACGC
This sequence comes from Gammaproteobacteria bacterium, assembly GCA_030429125.1. GTDB lineage: Bacteria > Pseudomonadota > Gammaproteobacteria > Arenicellales > CAJQKF01 > BQJD01. The sequence continues at coordinate 788 of JAUIDF010000182.1, forward strand.
CCGGTGCAGCCTCGCCCAATGGCGATCCCCGAGGCGCCCGACCAGCGCCCGCCACAAGTCGGCCTGCCAATCGCGCGACTCCCCCGCTTCCCAGGCCGCAATCCAGTCGGGCCGGAACACGACGTATTGATCGAACAGCCCCGCGAGACGTCGCGCAAGCGTCCATTGCCGGTAATCGTCGCCGCCCGCGTAGCGGGCCACGGCCTCGAAGCCCGGGCGGGAGGCGACCTCGTCGAGCAAGCCGAACAGGTGCCAGGCCAGCTGTCGCGGCGCGAACGGGTTGTCGGACGGCACGCCGGGCAGGGCCGCCTTCAGCAACTCCCAGGTCATTTCGGCCGGAAACACGAGGCGCAGGTTGGCGGCGATGCCATTCGCGCGCGCCACCTCCAGTTGGAGCCACCGGCCCATGCCGGCATTGTTGACCACCACGACCTCGTCGCGGCACGGATCGGGTGCGCGGGACGGATCGCGGATAACGGCCGCCAGCGTCGCCGCCAGCCGCTCGGTGCGGTTGCTGTAGTGGGCGTGGAGCATTGCGCTACAACGCGGCGGCAATCACGTCGGCGAGGTTCACCGCGTTGCTCGGATGCTCGATGGTGTCGGTGCTCCACACGTCCGCGATACCGCATCGACTCAACAGCGCCATGGCCTCGTCGCAGAAAACCGGGTGCGTGACGATACAGGACACCCGCAGCGCGCCGCGACCGGCGACGCCACGGGCGGCGGCGGCCAGGGTGTGGCCGGTACTGGACACGTCATCGACCAGCACCACGCGTGCGCCCCGACAATCGAAGCCGGACGGCAGTTCCACGGCCACGTCGCGATCGCCGGCGCGCCGCTTCACGGCCACCGCCCAGGGAAGCCCAGCCTGCTCCGCGATGGGCGCGACCCACTGCGCGGACTCCTCGTCCGGGCCGAGCAACACGAGCGACTGCGGCAGCGAAGCAAGGTACCGGGCAATGGGCGTCGCCGCACTCAGGGTCGTGGTGCGGACACCGGGCAGTACCTGTTCGAGTTCGCTGACGCGGTGCAGGTGTGGATCGACGGTGACGACGCGGTCGAACAGCCCGCCCAGCCAGCCGCCGACGATGCGTTGACTCACCGCCTCGCCGGGTGTGAATGCGCTGTCCTGCCGCATGTAGCACAGGTACGGTGCGACCAGGTCGAGGGATTCCACGCCCTGTTCGCGACAGGCCGATGCACAGAACATGAGCTCGACGAGCTTGTCGTTGGGGCGATCCATGCTGCGGTACAGCGCGACCCGCGCTGGCAGCGGCGAGGGCACGCGAACCAGGCTCTCGCCGTCGGGGAACCGGTGCAGGGTGACGCACGCAAACGGGATGCCCGCACGCTCGGCGACGCGGCGCGCGGCGTGGGCGCACTCGGGAAAACCCAGCAACAGGCGATCGTCGGTCATGGTACGAGAACCGCCGCGCCTTGGATACGGCCCTCGCGCAGCGCGTCGACGGCCTGGTTGGCTTCGGCCAGGGCGAATCGCGTCACCCGGGTGCGCACGCCGGCAACCACCGCCAGTTCGAGGAACTCGACGCCGTCGCCGCGCGTGAGATTGGCCACCGAGCGCAACACCCGCTCGCCCCACAGGCTTGAATAGGGAAAGCCGGGAATATCGCTCATGTGAATACCCGCGCAGACCACCGTGCCGCCGGGGCGCACCGCGGCGAGCGCCGCCGGCACCAGCGCGCCGACCGGCGCGAAGATGATGGCGGCGTCGAGTGCCGTCGGCGGCGATTCGTTCGACCCCCCCGTCCAGTGCGCACCCAGTTCACGCGCGAACGCCTGTCCCGTGAGGTCGCCAGGCCGGGTAAAGGCATAGACCTCGCGCCCCTGGTACAGGGCGAGCTGGATGAGGATGTGCGCCGCCGCACCGAAGCCGTAGAGACCGAGACGGTTCGCGTCGCCGGCCATCCGGTAGGCGCGATAGCCGATCAGGCCGGCACACAGCAGCGGCGCCGCCTCGGCATCGTCGAGAGGGCCGCCCAGCGGCAGGCAGTAGCGGGCATCGGCAAGCGTGTAGTCCGCGTACCCGCCCGGCAAGGTGTAGCCCGTGAACGCGGCCGCCTCGCACAGGTTCTCGCGGCCGTTGCCGCAATGGTCGCAATGCCCGCAGGTACTGCCGAGCCAGGGGATGCCGACCCGATCCCCGAGTCTTGGGTGCCGGACATCGGCGCCCACGGCATCGACCGTACCGACGATCTCGTGACCCGGCACGATCGGCATCGGCGCCGCATCGAGCTCGCCGTCGATGACGTGCAGGTCGGTGCGGCACACACCGCAGGCACGCACCGCGACACGCACCTGGCCGGGGCCCGGCTCCGGTCGTGCCACCCGGGTCTCGACGAGACGCGACCCGGGCGCGTCGAGACTCATGACCCGCATTCGCGGCGCGTTCAATCGGCACGCCTCCAACCCGGCGCGAGGATCCTGTCTTTCATCCGCGTAGGATAACCGCTCACGCGGCGCCGCTGCATCCACCACGCACGCACGGCGCCGAGTGGCTATAATGAATTGCGACACCGTGACGGATACTGGCTTCGAAACCGGCGGCGACGACACGCCGCCCGCTGCACCGCCCCATGACCGACCGCGAAGATTTACCGCGACCGTTGACACTGTGCCTGATCAGCGTCCACGGGCTGATCCGCGGCACGTCCCTGGAGCTGGGACGCGACGCCGATACCGGCGGCCAAACCAAGTACGTGGTCGAGCTGACGCGCGCACTGGCCGACCTCGACGGCGTCGCCCGCGTCGATCTGCTTACCCGCCGCATCGAGGACGAGGACGTCGACTCCTGCTACGCCGACGGCGAGGAGTCACTGGGCAATGGCGCATCGATCGTTCGTATCGACGCGGGCCCGCCCGGCTACCTCGCAAAAGAGGCGCTCTGGGATCATCTCGATGCCTTCGTCGACAACACCATCGACTGGTTCAGCGAGTCCGGCCGCCACCCCGACCTGTTGCACAGCCATTATGCCGACGCCGGCTACGTCGGCAGCCGGCTCTCCCACGCCCTGGGCATACCCCTGGTGCACACCGGCCACTCGCTCGGCCGGATCAAGCGCTCGCGCCTGATGGCCGCCGGCCTCTCCTCGGCCCAGGTCGAGGCACGCTACGCCATGGGTCGACGCATTCGCGCCGAGGAGCTCGCCCTCGCGACCGCCGAACGGGTCATCACCAGCACGCGCCAGGAGATCGAGTCCCAGTACGAGCGCTACGACTACTACCAGCCGGAGCAGATGCGGGTCATTCCGCCCGGCACCGATCTCGAACAGTTCCATCCCCCGGTCGGCGACGAGGCCGAATCGCCGATCGCGGGCGACATCGCACGCTTCCTTCGCCACCCGGCACGCCCGATGATCCTGGCCCTGTCGAGGCCCGATGCGCGCAAGAACATTCCCGCCCTCATCGAGGCCTACGGCGGCGACGACACGCTGCGTCATCGGGCCAACCTCGTCGTCGTGGCCGGAAACCGGGACGACCTCGACGACCTCGAGGACGGTGCCCGGGAAGTGATTACCGATATTCTCGCGGCGGTGGACCGGCACAATCTCTACGGGCACGTCGCCTACCCCAAGCACCATCGCTTCGAGGACGTGCCGATGATCTATCGGCTGGCGGCATCCACGGGCGGCGTCTTCGTCAATCCCGCGCTCACCGAGCCATTCGGCCTGACCCTGATCGAGGCCGCCGCCAGCGGCCTGCCCGTGGTCGCGACGGAGGACGGCGGACCGACCGACATCATCGAGAACTGCGGCAACGGCCTGCTGGTCAATCCGCTCGACCCGGCCGGGATGGCCGACGCCATCCGGCAGATACTGCTCGACGAAGACACCTGGCGACGCATGGCCGCCAGCGGACTCGAAGGCGTACGGCGGCACTACTCGTGGCACGCGCACGCCGCCACGTACCTTGACGTGATACGGCCCATTGCCGAGCGCACGTCGGCGCCGCTGTATCGCCGGCCCGCCAGCGAGCGTCCGAGCGTCTACCACGACCGGGCCCTGTTCACCGACCTCGACCAGAACCTGCTCGGCGATACCGAATCCCTGCCCGCGTTGATCGATGCAATCCGCGCGCATCGCCAATCGACCACGTTCGGCATCGCCACCGGCCGCCGCCTGGACTCGGCGCTGTCGGTGATGAAGCGTCACGACATACCCGCGCCGGACGTGCTCATCACCAGCGGCGGCACCGAGATCTACTACGCGCCCAAGCTGACGCTCGATCGTGGCTTCGCGCGACACATCGAGAAGAACTGGACGCCGCAGGTGGTTCGTCGGACGCTGGCGGAAGTCGACGGTCTCGTACTGCAACCGCGCGCCGAACAGAGCCGCTTCAAGGTCAGCTACTACATCGATCCGCAAAAAGCGCCGACGCTCGACGAGATCCAGCGCATGCTCCTGCAGGAGGACCTCGCCGTCAACGCCATCGTTTCCTTTGGCCAGTTTCTCGATATCCTGCCCATCCGCGCCTCGAAGGGGCTCGCCCTGCGCCATGTGGCCGCGACCCGGGAGATCGATCTCGACCGCATCCTCGTCGCCGGCGGCTCCGGCGCGGACGAGGACATGATGCGGGGCAACACCCTCGCCGTGGTGGTCGGCAACCGGCATCACGAGGAATTGTCGCAGCTCGCCGACGTCGAACGCATCTACTTCGCCGGGGCGCGCGGCGCGGCGGGCATCCTCGAGGCGGTCGATCACTACGATTTCTTCGGCGCCTGTCGTGCGCCGGACGCGGCCGTCGACGACTGACATGCCGCGACTGCTGCTCTGCTGCGATCTCGACGGCACGCTGCTGCCCAATACCGGCGCCGCCCTGTCGTCGGCGGCACACGATGCGTTTCGCTCGCTCGCGAGCCGCGACGACGTCACGCTGGTCTTCGTCACCGGCCGCAGCCGGGCACTGGTCGAGGCCGCGATGCAGGAATACGACCTGCCCGCGCCCGACTTCGTGATCGGCGACGTCGGCACCAGCATTCACCGCGTGGCCGGCGGACGGTGGCGCGCCTGTCCCGCCTGGGACGAGGTCATGGCGGCGGACTGGGCCGGCGTGGACCGGACCGGCATCGTTTCGCGCCTCGCCGCCATCGCCGGGCTGGTGCCCCAGGAAGATCACAAACAGAACCGGTTCAAGGCGAGCTTCTACGCACCGCCGGATACGGACGCCGACAGGCTCACGGAGAACGTCGCCCGATGCCTGGCGCCACTGCGGATGGCATGGCAGAGCGTGTTCAGTATCGACGAGGTGGCCGGCGTCGCCCTGTTCGACGTGATACCGGCGGCGGGCGGCAAGCTGAACGCGGTGGCCTGCCTGCAGCAACGCCTCGATGTCGCCGAGCACGCCGTGTTGTTCGCCGGCGACAGCGGCAACGACCTCGACGTGCTGACCAGCGGCCTGCCGGCGGTGCTGGTCGCCAATGCCCGTGCCGACGTCGCCCGCCAGGCGCTGGCTCGTGCGCGCGAACGCGGTACCGCCACGCGACTCTACCTCGCGCGCGGCGGCTTCAACGGCATGAACGGGAACTACGCGGCCGGCATCCTCGAAGGTGCGGCGCATTTTCACCCCTGGCTGTTCGACGCCGGAGGCAGCGCGTGAGCGATCCGCGGCCGGTGATCTTCGGTGAAGTGTTGTTCGACTGCTTCGAGGACGGCAGTCGCGTGCTCGGCGGCGCCCCGTTCAACGTCGCCTGGCATCTCGCCGCGTTCGGATGCGATCCGCTGCTCATCAGCCGGGTCGGGTGCGACCGCGGTGGCGACGAAGTGCTCGCCACCATGACGCGCGCCGGCATGCGGGTCGACGGCATCGGCCGCGACCCGGTCCATGCCACCGGGGAGGTTCGCGTCACCCTCGACGCCGGGGAGCCCACCTTCGACATCCTCGACCAACGCGCCTTCGACCACATCGAGCCGCCGGCCTTCGCCCGACCGCCGCTGGTCTACCACGGGACCCTGGTCCTGCGTCACGTGCAGGGACGGACGGCCCTCGACGCGGTCGTCGGCGAACCGCCCGCGCCGGTGTTCCTCGACGTCAACCTGCGCCCCCCGTGGTGGCGCCCGGAACTCGTCGAGGCGTCCCTGGCTCGCGCGCGCTGGGTCAAGATGAACGATGCCGAGCTGACGCTGCTGGTGCCGGTAAACGGTTCACCCGTCTCGCGGGCTCGCGCACTGCTCGAACGCCACGACCTGGAACGCATCATCGTTACCCGGGGCGAACACGGCGTATTGTCGGTCGGCCGGGACGCCGCGACGTTCGAGGCAGGCCCTGCCGCCACGGTGCCGGTGGTGGACACGGTCGGCGCGGGCGATGCCTTTGCCGCGGTATGCATCGCGGGACTGCTTCGCGGCTGGCGCTGGGACGACACCCTCGACCGCGCACTGGACTTCGCCGCGCAGCTGGTCGGCCGTCGCGGTGCCATCATCGACGAACCCGGGCCCTACCGCGAACGGCTGCGCGCCTGGTCCTGAACGTTCACACCCGACTTGCACATGTACGAACAGGTTTCACACTCGCTGCTGAACGAGATACTCGACGAGCTTCGACCCGAGATCCGGCGCCGGGACCTGCGCCATTTCTATACCCGGCTCGGCGCCAATTTCTATGCCGTGCACTCGCTGTTTCGTCACCTGTACGGCGACCGCGACGATCTTCGCGACA
>JAUIDF010000183.1 GCA_030429125.1 Gammaproteobacteria bacterium
CGACGCGAGGTCGGCGCGCTACCTAGCATTGTTGCGCAATTTTCATCGACATTGCTGGCTGGTGCTTTACCTGTTCGGCAGCGCACCAGCGGTTTGTCGAAGCTTCGTCGAGGGCCGTGACCACACCTTGACGCCCTTCGGGCGCAACAGCTTCTACCTGCCACACGGAACGACATTGAGAATGAGCCGCCTGGGCTACCAGAACAGCGCCCAGTCGGACATCCACGTGTGTACCAATTCTCTCGACGAGTACGTGCGCACCCTGCGCGCCGCCACCGAGCAGAACTATCCGGCGTACGAGCGTATCGGCGTCAATGTGAACGGCGACTGGCACCAACTCAACTCCAACCTGCTGCAGATCGAGAACGAGTTCTACACGGTGATACGCCCCAAGCGGACCATTCGGCCGCTGGAGAAACCCACCACCGCGCTGCGCGAGCGCGGCGTCGAGTACATCGAAGTACGCAGCATCGACCTGAATCCCTTCGAGGCGATCGGCATCGACGCCGACTCGATCCGGTTCATGGACGCCTTCCTGCTGTTCTGCCTGTTCAGCGACAGCCCGCCCATCAGCCGGGACGAGGAGCGCGAGATCGGTTGCAACCGCGACACCACCGTGACCCAGGGCCGGGCGGACGATACGCGACTGTTCCTGCGAGGCGGCGAACAGCCGTTCCGCGCGGAGGCACACCGGGTGCTCGACGGCATCGAACAGGCGGCGGAACTCCTCGATGCGCACACCGGCGGCGGTCACGCCGCGGTGGTTCGCCAACGGCGCGAAACCGTCGATCATCCGGCGTTGACGCCATCGGCACGAATCATCGAGGAAATGAACAGTCACGGCGAAAGCTACTTCGAGTACGCCATGCGCACCGCCGTGCGCCACGAATCGTTCTTCGACGGGCAGTCGCTGTCAGTGCAGCGCACCGCCGAGTTGCGCTATGCGGCCGCCGCGTCCCTCGAAAAGGCCGCGGCGATGGAGGCCGAACAAAGCCTGCCCTTCGACCAGTTCCTGGCGCGTTATTTCGCCGCTTGACGCGGCCGGCTGCGTACCGAATCCGGGCTGTCCGTACTCAGGCGCTGCTGCGCAGGATGTACTCGTAGAGCTGCCGGTACTCCTTCTCGACGATGCCCCCGAGCAGCGGATCGCGCTCGCGTTCGAGCTCGTCGCCGAGTGCTTCGAGTTCGTCCTCGCGCATGACCCGCCTGAGTGCCGGGAATACCTTGTCTTCCTCCACCGCGAAATGCCTGCGCTGGGCCTCGACGAAGTCGCGTCCGGCGCGGACGAACCCGGTGCGCTCGACGAGCTGCTCTTCGCGAACCGCTTCCACGAGCGCCGCGAACGTCCGCCCGCACGTCGCGGCCGCGTCGCGCAGGCGGCGACATTCGTCGAGATCGGCCTTGCCCGCGGTGCCCACGGCCTCGGCCCGCGCGATGAGACGTTCTTCCAGCGAGTGCTGGGTGGCGCCCATGAAGTGGTTGATGTACTGCATGATGTCCTGGAGCATCGCGACGCGGGGCATGCCGCCATCATCCACGACATCGACTTCCCGCTCGATGAGCGCGATCAGCCGGCCGATGTTCTGGTGCTGCAGGTTGAGGGTATCGATGGGCTTGGTCATGGTCGTTCACCTGCATGACAAACGGGACGATGACGGTAGCACGGATGGATGACGCCAAGGTGTCGCCTGGACGCGACACCCTGACGACCGCGGGCGCCGGTCAGACGTAATAATCCCGCTATAACAGACAGATAGCGTGCTCCGACCACCGAACCTGCGGACCGGTCAATCGACGAGCGGGGGCCCGCTGCCGACCGGCGGCCAGGACTTGCTTGCCGTCTTCCCGGCGGGCGGCGTGCGGGACGCGGAAAGACGGCGGTTCGTCGGGCCGGAATGACACATCAGGGCGCGGTCGAGGTGCCGCGACCAGCGCTTCGGCAACCTGGCAGGTCGCCGCGAGCTGGCCGAGCATCAGGCTGCCTGATGGACCGACTGCTGCAGGGCGATCAACCGCTCGAGCATGCCGTCGATGGCGTCGAGCTGGTCCAGTGCGATGTACTCGTCCGGCTGGTGGGCCTGGTCGATGGAACCGGGACCGCAGACCACCGTGGGAATGCCGGCGGCGTCGAACAGCCCCGCTTCCGCCGCGTAGGACACCTTTCGCGATCCGCCCAACCCGGTCAGCCGCTGCACCAGTTCGACCGCCGGACTGTCGGCGGCGGCTTCGAACGCCGGCGCCCGCGCCAGGATTTCGGTGGCGACCCCGGCGCCGGCGTGCCGACGGCGCATTTCGGGCAGGATCTCGTCGCGACAGTACATCTCGAAGGCGTCCAGCAACGTCTTCGCGTCGGCCTCGCGAATGGCACGGATATCCCAGACGAATTCGCACTCCCGCGACACGATATTGATCGCGGTACCACCGCGAATGACACCCACGTGAACGGTGGTATAAGGCGGCTCGAATCCCGTCTGCGCGGTGCATTCGGCGGCGAGCCTGGCCGCGGCGTCGTCGAGAAAGGTCACCAGTCGCGCCGCAATCATGACCGCACTCACGCCGCGATGGGTCTGGCTCGAGTGGGTCTCGTAGCCGGTCACGCGGGTGCGCAGGGCGACGATGCCCTTGTGCGCACAGACGCTCTGCATGCCGGTGGGTTCTCCGACGATCGCCGCACGGCACGGCGGCAACTCGGCGGCGATGCGGTCGATCATGCGTGGCGCGCCGAGGCAGCCCACCTCCTCGTCATAGGACAGCGCGAGGTGAATCGGCCGGCGCAGGGATTTCATGCGCGGCAGCGCCACCAGGGCGGCGGCGATGAATGCCTTCATGTCACAGGTGCCGCGGCCGAAGAGACGTCCGTCGGCGACCCACGGATCGAAGGGGTCGGCCGACCAGGGCTGGCCGTCCACCGGGACGACGTCGGTGTGGCCCGAGAGGATGATGCCGCCCGCCTCGTCGGGCCCGATGGTCGCCACGAGGTTGGACTTCACGCCATCGTCGCTGGGCACGCGCAGAGCCTGGACGCCGTGATCGTCGAGCAGGCTCTCCACGAATTCCACGAGCTCGAGATTGCTGCCGCGTGAAACGGTGTCGATCGACACCAGCCGGCGTGTCATGTCGAGGGTGTCGGCCGATTTCATGTTGCTGTTAATATCCGCGCTCACGTCTGGCTTCGAGTTCACTTTATCAAATTCGCCCGTCGGGCGCCCGGCGAGCACCGCTCCCCGGGCCGGTCTTCCATCCAGGAATCGTTTCATGTACGCCTCTCTCGACGTCCCGTTACCCGGGACCAACTGCCGTGCTGGTTGAGTTGCAGCGCGTCGATCTCGCCCTCGGCGGGCCGCCGCTGCTCGACGCGGTGGATCTCGGCGTCGACCGCGGCAGCCGGATCTGCGTGCTCGGCCGCAACGGCTGCGGAAAGAGCACGATGCTGAAGCTGCTCGCGGGGACGATTGCGCCCGACGACGGCGTTCGGCTCGCGGCCGATACCGTGCGTATCGGCTTCCTGCCCCAGGAAACGCGCGACGACGCCGGCGAGGCGATCCGCGGCGAAGCGCTGGATATCGTGCTCGCCGGCAGCGACGGACTGGCCAACCCGGCCGAGAAAATGCTCGAACGCCTCGCCGTCCCGGCCCGCGCCCGCTTCGAATCGCTCTCCGGCGGCCAGCGCCGGCGCGTGTTGCTGGCGCGCGCACTGGCCGGCAATCCGGACCTGCTGCTCCTCGACGAGCCCACCAACCATCTCGACCCGGACACCATCGAATGGCTGGAGCGATTTCTCGCCAAGCCCGGGCTGTCCGTCGTCTTCGTCAGTCACGACCGGCGCTTCATGTCGCGCGTCGCCACCGAGGTGGTGGAACTGGATCGCGGCCGACTGCATCACGGTCGCATGGGATACGAGCGTTACGTGGAGCAACGGCGTGCCCGACTCGCGGCAGAGGCCACTGAGCAGCAGCGCTTCGAGAAGAAACTCGACGAAGAGGAGGCCTGGATCCGTACCGGTATCCAGGCGCGCCGTACGAGAAACGAGGGACGCGTGCGGCGGCTGCACGCGATGCGCGAGCGTCAGCGCGCCTACCGTCGTCCCGAGGGGGCCGCGCGAGCCGGCCTGCTCAGTGCCGGCTCGTCGGGGAAGATCGTGCTGACTCTCGACGACGCCGGCTTCGACTACGGCGCCCGGCCGGTACTCGAGGGCATCGACCTGCGCATCATGCGGGGGGACCGAATCGGCATCATCGGCGCCAACGGCTCGGGCAAGACCACCCTGCTCAAGCTCATGCTCGGTCGTATCGAGCCGACTCGCGGCCACGTCCGCGCCGGGACGCGACTCGAGGTGGCCGAGTTCGACCAGCACCGCGAAACCCTCGACGAGAGTCTTACCCTGGCCGACAACGTGGGCCAGGGACGCGAGTACGTCGCCACCGCCACCGGCGAGCGCCACATCATCGGCTACCTGCGCGAATTCCTGTTCACACCCGACCAGGCGCGCGCCCCCATCTCCCGACTGTCCGGCGGCGAACGTGCGCGGCTCATGCTCGCCAGATTGTTCTCTCGACCCTTCAACCTGCTGGTCATGGACGAACCGACCAACGACCTCGACGTGGAAACGCTCGAGCTGCTCGAGGAAATGCTGCTCGACTACGAAGGGACCTTGTTGATGGTCAGTCATGACCGCGCCTTCCTCGACAACGTCACCACGTCCGTACTGCATCTCTCGGGAAACGGCACGGTCGAGGAATTCGCCGGCGGCTACAGTGAGTATCGTCGAGTCAGCGACGAACGGGCCGCGCGAGACGTCGCCGCGTCATCGGCAACGCGAGACACACCGCCGCGACCCGTGGCATCGCCGAAGAAGCTGAGCTACAAGCTCAAGCGCGAGCTCGAGGAACTGCCGCGCACCATTGAAAGCCTGGAAGCCGAGATCCGGGATCTGCAGGAACGGATGTCGGCGCCGGCGTTCTACGCCGGCCCGCCAACGGAAATTGCCGAATCCAACCGTCGCCTGGAAGCGCTGGAGCAGGCGCTGTCCGACTGCTTCGATCGCTGGGAGGCGCTGGAGAGCAACGGCCGATAGCATCCGGCGCTCACGCGCGCCGCGCCACGATCGAACCGTCGGGAAAGCCGGCGCGAACGGTGCCATCCCCGTTGTCTGCAATTCCCTCGAGCCGCTGCCCGCTCATGCCGATGATCTCGCTGACCCGGACTTCATCGCTGCCGTTTGCGATACGAAACACCGTGCCGGCCGGCGACGCGCCGCGAAGGAACGCGTAGGCGCGCCGTACCGGCCACCGGGTCGTGACGATCCTGTCCCCGGCCGTCGGCATGGGTTGGGTCGATGCCTGCGCCTCGTCCTGTGGACGAAGACGAACCACGGGGTCCGCCTCGAGCCGATCGAGCATCAACTGCACGGCGGCCCCGGCAAGCGTTGCGTCGAGTGCCTCGCGGCTTGCGCCGACGGTCAGCGGTAGGAACCGCTCGGCCAGGATCGCGCCCGCATCGATGCGCGGCTCCACCCGATGGACGGTGACCCCGGTGTCTGCTTCGCCGGCACGCAGTTGCCAGAACAACGGGTCCGGTCCCCGGTATCGAGGCAGGCGCGACGGATGCAGGTTGAGGCAGGCAAGGCGCGCGAGACCCGCGAGGCGATGGCTGATTCGAACCGGATAACACGCCGAGACGACGAGGTCGGGCGAGCGGTCCGGCAACTGGTCGATGACGACGTCATCGTCGCGGTGGTCGATGACGGCGACGCCCGCGCGCCGCGCCGCGGCGACATAACCGTCGCCGGCGATACGAACCGCTGGAAACCCGGGCGGCGCCGAAGGCGGCACCACCAGTGCGCACAACGTCACGCGCGGCGAATCCAGCAGTCGCGCCAGCACGCTGCGCCCGAACGCGGAGCCCATGGCCAGCAGTACGACCTTCAACGGCGAAGGTAGCGGTTCGCGCCAAGCGCGACCCGCCACAGCAACAGTACGGGAAACGCACCGTGCAACAGCAGGTCGAACCAGTCGACCGCGCGTACCAGCTCCCCCGCGATCAGCATCGATAACTTTTCCGCCAGGTGCGGGCGAGGTTGAAACGGGGCGAGACCGAGCGTCAACGACCCGACGACGAGTACCAGCCAGGGTATGCGTTCAATCAATCGTGTCACGGGAACATCCTCCGGCCGGTCGATGTCCAACAGGGTGAAGGCATGCGGGGCCGGGCGCAAGCACGCCGGGCGGTTCCCCGGGCCGCGGTCTTGCCGTACAATGCGCCCGCGCCCGAACGAGTGGGGAGTGCCGCGCCGCCAACGGCGCGCAGCGAGAGGCGTGAAGGGGCTTGGGTGATGCGACGATAATGCCATGAATGCAAACCTCGACAGCCGTCCGCGCAAAGTCGTCGGCGGCCGCGAATTCATCCAGTACGACGGCTACTGGATCCGGTTCTACGAACCGCCCGAAGATTCCTACCGCGCCCGCCGCGATCTCATCGACGCCCTCACCCGCCGCACTTTCCACCACAGCGAGCCCGGCATCAACACCCCCGGACACCGCCTCGAACTCGCCCGCAGCCACTACGAAGAGCAGTCCGACCCGGCGATGAAGCGGGTCAATGCCGCGATGCTGGCCGGCGCCTTGTTCAATCGCGCCACGGACATCTTCACCTCGGTGGTGGAGATGGAAGAGAAAGGTATTCGCATCAGTCGCGACAACGAGCTGCTGAAGGAATGCGGCCGCTGCTTTCGCGAGGCGCTCGAACTCGGCACCATGGTGCGTCACGTCAGCGGCGAGGAAGGCGTGGACGAGATGTGGGGCGAGCCCTTCAAGGTGTTCACGCTGTCGATCAAGGACTACTACGAAAGCCGCTACATCAAGATTGCCCAGACCATGCGCACCATCGACGACGTATCCTCGCGCATGGTCGAGGTATTTGAACCGATGGACGCGTTCCCCGGCATTGCCGAGCGAATCATCGCCTACGCGGACGTTGCCAAGCGATACACGGAAATGATGAAGACCGACCCCGACTTCTTCGTCATCTGGCCAGAGTACGTCGTGAACGGCGACAACCTGCTCGAGTATATTCCCGACGCGGACGAGTATGACCGCCAGATTTTCGAGAACCCCGAGCGAATCCACGCACTCAAGCTGCTGAAGAACGGGCGAGACCTGATCAGTCACGTGTCCGGCGTACGGGTTCCCATGCGAAAGAGCACCGCCACCTTCCTGTCACACCTCGACGACTTCCAGGCCTCGACCGGAAAGACCTGACAACGTATCCTCCACCAACAGATCGACCACCGCCTCCATCGCTTCGGCGCGTCCCGCACCGTTGACAATGGCGCCCTTGTAGCACTCGAGCTGGCGGTGTGCGCTGGTGCCGTGGGCGATGATGTTCCGCCCGTGGGCGATTTCTTCGCGACAATCGAAGTAGTCGGCGTCCTCGTCGACAAGCTCGAGCATTTCCTCGA
>JAUIDF010000184.1 GCA_030429125.1 Gammaproteobacteria bacterium
TGCATATTTCCTACGAGGGCGACCTGCTCGACGTCACCTCGACGCTCGACTTCTCCAATCTCACCGAAACCGAATCGGCCCGGCTGGATTCCGGATGGTATATCGCACTTTCCGGAACCGGAGAAAAGGCATTGGCGACGAGCCTTACGGTTGACGGCAAGGTGCTCATCACGACCTTCGTTCCCGCCGACCAGACCTCGGCCAATCTCACCGACGTATGCGCGCCCAGCCAGGGCACTGCACGACTGTACGCACTCGACGTCGAGAACGGTCTGCCCGTGGCCAATCTCGATGGACAGGGCGGGAGCGATCCGGCCGATCTGACACTGCTGGACCGCATCTACAATCTTACGCGTCGCGGTATCGCACCTGAAGTCACGATTATCTTTCCCGAGGGCGGCAGCGTCTCGCCGATACCGATCGTCGGTACCGAGCTGATTCCCGAGTTGAAGATCGACAACGCGCCGCAATCGACCTACTGGTACCAGGAGAACGTGCACTAGTGGCCCGTTATGCGCGCAGTAACAGCCTTCGTTCGTCGCCGGCAACGGCGGGCGGCATGGCGCCTCCTCCCTGCTGCCTGTCAAGACACAACCCCCGTGTGCGTTCCGGTCCCGTACCGCCACCGTCACGCGAAACACGCGAACGACATCATGTCGGGACAGGAGAGCCGATGAATCAGACCATGGACGCAAGTCGCGGGTGCCGGGGTATGACCCTGATCGAGCTGATGATTACCGTGGTGATCCTCGGCGTCATCGCCGCGGTGGCGGTGCCCGCGTATACCCAGTACATGCAGAACGCCCGACGAGCGGATGCGCGGCTGGCGCTGCTGCAGATCAGCAACCAGATGGAAAAGTTCTACAGCAACAACCTGTCCTACCCTTCGTCGTTCAACCAGATCGGCGTGGCCTCCGTCAGCCCGGACGGTTTTTACAACCTGAGCCTGACGACGAACGCGACCGGCTACTCGTTGACGGCAAACGCGGTATCCGGCGAAGCCCAGGCAAACGACACCTACTGCGCCACGTTTACGCTCGATTCGAGCGGCGAGGAAGGCGGAACACACGACGACTGCTGGTAACCGCGGCGCGTTGACATGCAGGCGCGGCGAGCCTAGATTGAACCGGTTCGCAAGCCGCGCATCGCACCATGTGGAAACCCGCCCAACGAATCAAGTGGCAATCGTCGCCGGGCCGGCTGCCGGATACCGACGAGATTGCCCGATCGACGCTGTTCTCGCCCCTGGAACGCGGACGGCTCAAGCTCCGCAACCGGACGTGGGTGCCCGCCATGGTGCCCTGGCGCGCGACCGAGGACGGCTTCGTCACCACCGAGAACCTCGACTGGTACGGCCGGTTCGCCCGCGGAAAGCCGGCGGCACTCGTCATCGAGGCCACCGGCATTCGCGACGTACCCTCGGGGCCGCTGCTGCGCATCGGGCATGACCGATTCATTCCCGGCCTCGAGAAGCTGGTCGAGCGAATTCGGGACGAGAGCGGCGGCGAGACGCGCGTTTTCATCCAGCTCATCGACTTCCTGGCGATCCGGCGCCGGCCCGATCGCGACAAGTTTCTGTCGCGCTTTCTCGACGTGACCGCGGATATACGCGAGGCGCTCGATATGACCGACGCCGACGAATCCAGCGTTCGCGAGCACCTCTGCAGTCTGCCCGATGAGTCCCTCGAAGGGATACTCGACGAACGCCAGTGGGAGTCGATGACCCGCGGATATCGGGAGCGCGTGACCGACATGCACCTGCCGCACGTGCGCGAACTGCCCACGGTATTGCCGGACCTGTTCGCCGATGCCGCTAGACGGGCCGAGACCGCCGGCATGCACGGCGTCGAACTGCACTATGCCCACGCCTACACCATGGCTTCTTTTCTGTCCGGCACGAACACCCGCGACGACGGCTATGGCGGTTCGCGGGAACATCGCGTGCGCCTGCCGCTGGAAGTGTTCCGGACGGTACGTGACGCCGTGTCCGACGACTTCGTGGTGGGTGCGCGATTCCTCGCCGAGGAGTGCGTCGAGGACGGCAGCCCCCTGCCCGACGTGGCCTGGTTCGCCACCGAGTTCGCCCGCGCGGGCATGGATTTTCTCTCGTTGTCGCGAGGCGGCAAATTCGACGATGCCAAGCAGCCGCGCGTCGGCCAGGCCGCCTACCCGTATACGGGACCGTCCGGCTACGAATGCATGCCCCAGTACCTTTCCGACGAGTTCGGACCCTTCGGTCGCAACTTCAGTGCCACGGCGCTGGTTCGCCGGACCATCCGCGAGGCAGGATTCACGACCCCCGTTATCGGCGCCGGCGGCGTGCACAATTTCGAGACCGCAGAAGGCATGCTGAACAACGGTGTTGCGGACGTGGTCGCCGCGGCACGCCAGTCGCTGGCCGACCCCGACTGGTTTCTCAAGCTCGAGACCGGTCACGCAGACGCCGTGCGCACCTGCGAGTACACCAACTATTGCGAGGGACTCGACCAGAAGCACAAGCAGGTAACTTGCCAGTTGTGGGACCGTGACGATCTCGACGAACCCGGCCTGTCGATGAGTCGCGACGGTCGGCGGCGCCTCGTCGCGCCGTCGTGGAAGCGGTCAGATTGAAAACGCGATCGTGAGCGCGTCGGTCGACCCGTTCGTTCGCGATCGACTGCCGCCAACAGGCGCGTGGCCGGTGATCGATATCCCGCCGGGCTACGAAGACGGCCGCCCCCTGAACTGTGCGTACGAACTTCTCGATCGCCACGTCGACGCCGGCAAGGGCCATCGCGTGGCCGTCGTCTCCGACGACGAGTGCCTGACCTACGCCGCGCTGCGCGAGCGCGCCGACCGGATCGCACACGTGCTGACGCGCGAGTTCGGCATCTCCCCGGGCAACCGCGTGCTGCTGCGCGGCTACAATTCCCCCATGCTGGCCGCGGCCTGGTTCGCGGTACAGAAATGTGGCGCCGTCGCCGTCACGACCATGCCGTTGCTGCGATCGGTGGAGTTGTCGACGATCATCGACATCGCCCGGCCGTCGGTCGCGCTATGTGAGTCGTCCCTGTCGGACGATCTCCACCAGGCAATCCACCACGCACGATCAGCCTTGCCGCTGCTCGACTACGGCACCGACGGCAGCACACTCGAAACTCGACTGGCATATCACGATGCGCCGTTCGATCATCACCCTACCACGACCGAAGCCGTCTCGCTGATCGGTTTCACCTCCGGCACCACCGGCCAACCAAAGGCCACCATCCACTTTCACCGCGACGTCATGGCGATCTGCCGCGCGGTGGCGGACACCCTGGTGCGACCGGTGCCGGGAGACGTCTTCATCGGCACGGCGCCCCTTGCCTTCACCTTCGGACTCGGCGGACTGCTGCTGTTTCCGCTACATGGCGGCGCCACCGCGGTGCTGAACCGGCGGTACTCGGTGGAGTCATTCGCCGACGCCCTGGTTCGATACCACGCAACGGTATGCTTCACGGTACCGACCTTCTATCGCCGCGTCGCACCCATGCTGGCGGGCGAACCGGCGGGCGATCTGAGGCTGTGCGTCTCTTCCGGCGAGGCCCTGCCGTTGCCGGTGCGCGAGCAATGGCGCGAGTCGACCGGTATCGAGTTGACCGAATTGCTCGGTTCCACCGAGATGCTGCATGCCTTCGTCGGCGCCACGGGCGCGGATATCCGCCCCGGACTCGTCGGCCGCGCCCTGCCCGGCTACCGGCTGGCCGTGGTCGATGGGTCCGGGCACCCGTTGCCCACCGGCAGCACGGGCCTCCTCGCGGTACGAGGTCCGACCGGCTGTCGCTACCTCGACGACCCGAGACAGGCCGACTATGTGCGCAACGGCTGGAACGTAACCGGCGATACCTGCGAAATCGACGATGACGGCTACGTGCGCTACCACGCCCGCGCGGACGACCTCATCGTCTCGGCGGGGTACAACATCTCCGGCATCGAGGTCGAGAACGTGCTGCTCGAGCACCCCGACGTGCTGGAATGCGCCGTGATCGGGACGCCCGACGAGGCGCGGGGCCAGGTCGTTTCCGCGTACGTCGTCGCGAAACGCCCACCCGCCGACGAGTTGAATTTCGCCGATTTACTGAAACAACACGTGAGAGACCGCCTTGCCCCCTACAAGTATCCCCGCGCCATTCACCTGCTGCCGGCCCTGCCTCGCAACGAGTCCGGCAAGCTGCAGCGATTCCGCCTGAGAGAGAACCCGTCGGCGAATTCCTGACCGGCGGCAGGCGGTTGACGAAGCCCGCGTGTCAGCCTCGATCGCTCGCTTCGCCGCCCGCCGCTCCGTCGTCGATCGTGGTGGCGGCGCCCGCCGCAGCGGAGTTTTCACTGCGTGACACGGTTTCCACGATAACGCGCCGTGGCGCGAACTGAATCCCCTCGCGCGCGAACGCTTCCTGGATCTTCGCGTAGGCGACGCGCCTGGCCATGAACTGCTTTCCGGGCTTGGCCGTGAACTTGCACCGGACGATGAACGCGGAGTCGTCCATGCGGTTGACGCCCTGCGATTTGAGCGGCTCGAGAAGCATCTCGGCCACCTCCGGATCCGCCATCATCTCCTGACCCACCTTCTTGATCAGTTTACGTACGCGGTCCACGTTTTCCTCGAACGGCACACGGATCTCGAACTTCATGATCGCCCAGTCGCGGCTGTAATTGGTGATCGATCCGATCTGGCCGTAGGGAATCGTATGCAGCGGTCCGTTATGATGCCGAAGTTGAAACGATCGGATGGAGATCTTTTCCACCGTACCGCGCGTGCCACCGATTTCCACGTACTCGCCGCGCCGGAAAGCATCGTCCATGAGAAAGAAAAGTCCCGAGATGATGTCGGTGATCAGGCTTTGGGCACCGAAGCCGACGGCGATGCCGATCACCCCGGCGCCGGCCAGCAACGGACCGATGTTCACACCCAGCGCCGACAGGGAAATCATGATCGTCATCACGACCAGAACGACCAGGATGGTCTTGCGGATCAGCGGTAGCAGCGTGGCGATGCGGGAAACGCCCGTTCCCCCGATCTCGCCGGCCTCCTCGTCGTTGGTCTCGCCCTCGACCACGTGAGGATCGATGGCGCGCCGCGCAATGGTCCAGATCAGCCAGGAAACGACGACGGCGGCGCCAATCTGCAAGGCGCCCTGGCCGAGTGCAGAACCGATGCGGCTGTCGAGGAATCCGGCCAGGTCGAACCCCCATTGCGCACTCACCCAGGCAACGGCACCGAAAATCATTGCCGACCGAATCACGAAGATGACCGGCCGATGCAAGCCGCGACGAGAGGCCAACGTGTCATCCTTGGCTCCCCCGCGCGTATCACGACGATCCAGCAGGTCGTCGACAAGCGGCCGTACCGCGCCCAGCACTAGCGGCAACGCCAGCACGACGACGAGCGTGGAGAATCCGGCTGCCGCACGCGGACTGCCCGGTATCACCGTCGTCAACAGCGCGAGTGCGAGGATACCGACGGTCAACACGCCATAGACCAACGGCCAGGTCGCCGCGAACAGGGATACCAACGGACCGGCAGGACGATTCCTGTCCCGAATTGCATTGCCGATCGGTTCGCGCACCCGCCACATCCAGGTATTGATGAGCACGACGTACAGTACGCCAAACGTAAAACCTGTCAGTTGCAGCATCGCCGTCTCGACGCCGAGGGCACGAAGATAACGCTGCAGGCAGAACTGCGCGGCACCGAGCGCCACGATCCATACGACGTAACGATGGATCCGGGTCGCGTCGGCATCCGACACCCGGAGCAGTCGATGCGACGGCGAGCGCGGGCTCCACAGCATGTCGCTGACCCTCGCACCGAACAGGGTCACGCCGACGCCGATAACCAGGTATCCGGCCAGGATTCGCGTCGGCTCGTGTCCCTGCCACATCACCAGGAAAAGCGTCGCGGCAACCGCAACGAACACGGCCACCTCCAGTGTCCTGAGCGCAAGCCGCAGTAGCGCGCAGCCCAGCCGCGCGCTGAAGCCGCCGGTTGCACCGGTGACTCGTTCCCTCCACGGCAATGAAAGGCGATGGACGAACCGTTCGGCGGCGACTCCGCCGCCGATCACAACGAGCAGGAAGACGAGAACCGACAACGCGCCGGCGGGACCGCTGCCGGGCGGTGACAACGAACCGCCGATGACCGATAGCAGCGTCGGCAGTTCGGGTACCTGCGAGATCCAGCGACCGACCGTCGAGCGCAGTCGCGCCCCGATCGCCGTCAGTTCGGTGACGAGCCCGGCGCCCGGCTCCGCTTCGGATGAAGGGTTCACGGCCGCCATTTGCCAGACGAGTTGGCGAACCTGATCGTCGGTCAACCTGCCGAGCAGTTGCTGTCGTTCCGTATCGGACAGTCCTTGCCAGTCGATCGCGCCCGGCTCGTTTCCGGCAGGCTCGGCGAGAACGACCCCGTATTGACCCATGCACAGGAAAACCAGGGCGATCAATAAAAAGCGTCGTAGCGTCGCCCCCACCGGCAGGCGAAACTCGCGGTGACTGGTGAATGTTTTCATGACCGGTCTCTGCTGCTCGTTGTTCTCTGGTACGAATGCCGGTGCGCGCCAGGCCCTGCCAGCGGCACCCGTTCGCGGCAATTCCCGCATCTGCACTCGAAATCATCGAGGGAGACCCGGCAATATTGCCAGCGGTCGGCACGGCCGCATGATGAGACCTCCATGCACCTCGTCAACGAGGAATGGGTCGAATACGCGTTCGACCGAGATTGCGCCACAGGCCCCGGCTTGGAATGCCGGCGTATTCTATCAGGCCATTGCCGGGGGAATCCGGCCAGGGCATCGTCCCGCGCCACGGTACGGCGAAGCCGGCCGCCCGCCACCATGTCGACGATTCCCTTTGCGGATCGAACGGTCAGCCCGACGCGAGCGACTCCGGCCCGAAACCGCCATCGCCCACACCGCGACCGCACGTACGCCGCAACGGGTCGACGCGCGCGCCGAAGCGGCGAGGACAACCACGGCGGGTCCGGTCCTGGTTCGCGACAAACGTGGCCTGGCCGACCGGGTGATCCGCACGACTCCGGACCGCCGTGAACTGTATGGTGGCCCGCGCGCAGACGATCCAGCAAACCCGTTTGACGATTCGGCGAATCCCGATCGGGATAATAATCATTATCATTCGGCGTTTCACGACGTCTCCCGGCGTTGTCCGACCTTGCGAGCCGATGTCATGCCCCGATCCGTCGCCCGAGTTTCCGCCGTCAAGGCGAGCCGCTACTTCTCCACGCTGTGCAAACATTTCTCGAAGAAAGTCCCCGTGGAGTTCGGAGAAACCCGCTCGCGCGTCGACTTCCCCATGGGCACCTGCCACATCGGTCTCGAGGGCGATTCCATGACGTTCGACTGCGAAGCTCACGATGCCGACGCCCTCGCGCAGGTGCGAAGCATCATCG
>JAUIDF010000185.1 GCA_030429125.1 Gammaproteobacteria bacterium
CGAGTTTCTCGTAGTCGTTCAAGAGCGCCTCCCCGCGGCCGCTTCGTGGTGGTAATGCCGTCATTCTACCCCGGGCGGCCGATGGCAAGCGCCCGTCGGCGGCGCTACAGCCGTCGTGGCAGGAAGCTGGCGCTGGCGGCCGCCGCCAGGTGCATGCCGCCGAGCAGGAGGTAAAACACCCAGAACGGACCGAACCACAGCACCGCCGCCACCAGGGCGGGCGTCAGTAGTTCCGATCCCTCGCGCCAGGTGGAGAATACCGTCGTCATCGCGGTGCGCTCGCGCCGCTTGACCATGCGCATGAAGGGGATGTTGCCGAGCACGTCGAGGATCGCACCGCCGAGCGCGCCCGTGGTCCAGAAGACGAGACCGAGGGGTTGCGACGAGCCCAGTGCGCCGAGCGCGATGACGCTGAGCCCGGTCAGCGAGAGCCCGGCGATGATCATGTGGCGAATGCCGACGCGGTCGGCCAGTCGCTGGACCAGGGGACTTAAGAGCAGCAGCGCGCTGGTCCCGGACAGCAGCAGTCCCGCGACCCATGCAGGCAGGCCGGCCTCGACCACGTAGATGGGCCCGTACACGAACAGGGTCACCCAGTAGCACGAGCGCGAGAGCGTGATGGTGTAGGCAATCCTCAGGTGAGGCTGGCCGAGGTAGCGCACCACGCCGCGCAGCGGGTTCGCGGTGCGCGAGCGCGCGTGACGAACGACCGGGTCGGGACCCAGCCGCAGCCACCAGAAATAGGCCAGCATCACGAGAGCGCACAGGGCCGATGCCCAGAACGCCGCGCCCGGCGCGAGACGCTCGAACATCCACACGCCCGCCGCCGGTCCGATCAACCACGCCGCGCCCGCGTGGACCATGCGCCGCGACTCGTTGCGCGTGAGGTCGCGCTTGCCGATGTAGTCCATGATGTACAGCGACAGGCAGACCGAGAAGATCGACGCCGCCGCCGAGCGCATGCCGATGCCGAGCGCCAGCATCGGCCCCCAGCCGGTATGAATCAGCACCGCGGCGAGCACCAGGAACAGGCCGCCGAGCGTGACCACGCGACGACGGCTCAGCAGTCGCTCGAGGGTACCGATGTTGAGCGTGATGGCGAGGGTGAACAGCGCGCCGCCGAGGTAGGCATAGGAGACCATTTCCTTGCTGCCGAGCGCGTCGAGCGCGATCAACGGCACGATGCCGACCAGCAGCGCCCGCGACAGGCCCTCGATGCCGGCCAGCCGGGCCAGCGAGATGCTGGTCCAGGGAGAAAGCTGGTCGAGGGCGATGGGTCGCCGGTGAAACATGTCGTGACGCTCGTGTGCACGCGCCGTGTCGCGCGCCGCGCATTGTAGGCAGGTGAACCGGTGTCAGATTGCGGTTTCGCGACATGCAGTGGCGAAGCCGGTACGCCGCCACACTCGTCGCGGGCATCGATCGCGCGAGCGCGTGCAAGCCGTCGCGCGTGACCGTCGCGCCATCAGTCCCAGAGGTCCGTGCTCAGGTAGCGCTCCCCGGTGTCCGGCAGCAGTGCCAGCAGTTCGCGGCCTTCGGCGTCGTCGCGCGACGCGACCTTGAGCATGGCGGCCACGGCCGCGCCGCAGGAGATGCCCGAGAGGATGCCCTCGCGCCGCGCCAGCCGCCGCGTGGTCTCGTAGGCTTCCTCGGTGGTGACCGGGACGATCTCGTCGTAGGACGTGGTGTCGAGCGTATCGGGAATGAAGCCCGGCGCGGTACCCATGATCTTGTGCTTGCAGGCGATGCCCTTCGACAGGATCGGCGAATCGGCGGGCTCGGTTGCGATGATGCGAAGGCCGGGGATGCGCGGACGCAGGTAGCGCGACAGGCCGGAGATGGTACCGCCGGTGCCGGTGGTGCAGACGATGGCGGCGAGGTCGGCACCGAAGTCCTCGAAGATTTCGTCGGCGGTTCGCTCGTGCGATGCCGGGTTGGCGGGATTGAAGTGCTGGCCGACGAAGAACCAGCCGTTTTCCTCGGCCAGGCGCTTCGCTTCCTCGATCGCGCCCACGGTGCCCTTGTCGGCCGGCGTCAGCACCAGTTCGCCGCCGTAGGCACGCAGCAGGCGCTTGCGCTCCTCGCTCATGTCCTCGGCCATGACGAACACGCCGCGGTAGCCACGCGCGGCAGCCACCATCGCCAGGCCGATGCCGGTGTTGCCCGACGTCGGCTCGATGATGGTGTCGCCCGGCTCGATGAGGCCGCGGCGCTCGGCGTCGTCGATCATGCCGAGCGCCGGCCTGTCCTTGACCGAACCGCCGGGATTGGCGCGCTCGAGCTTGACCCAGAGGTCGGCGGCGCGGTGGTCGGTGAAACTGTTGAGGCGAACCACGGGCGTCGAGCCGATGGTGTCGATGATGTTCTTGTATTTCACGAGGCGTGTCGTCGATCCAGGCGTGTTGGGATGTACCGGCCGATTGGACCAGAACAGTATTGCACAGTTTCATCGACGCGGTCCGGCTCGACGCCGACCACGCCGGGCCGGAAACTCAACTCACGCGATGGAGGCTGGCGTGGGGGACCTCGAGGTCCATCAGGAAGGACAATGGCAGCTTGCGCGCGCGCAGCAGGATCAGGCGGATCGGACCGGCGTGAGAGACGGTCAACACGCGCGATTCGTGGCGGGCTTCGATGCGCGACCACGCGCCGGTGACGCGCTCGACGAAGTCGGCGAACGGCTCGCCGCCCGGCGGCGTAACGGCATGGGGGTCGCGCCAGAAAGCTTCCAGGGTATCCGGATCGTCGCGCAGGATATCCGACGCGGTGAGTCCTTCCCACCGCCCGAAATCCAGCTCGCGCAGGTCGTCGTCGACGACGAGTCGCAGCTCGTGCCGATCGGCGAGCGTGTCGGCGAAGGTCCGGCAGCGAATGCTGGGCGAGGTAATCACGAGCGCGGGTGGTTCGAGGTCTCGAACCGCGTCGCGCATGGCGGCGAGACCCGCCTCGGTCAGCGGGTCGTCCGTGCGGCCCCGGAAACCCTGGCCGCCGGTGGTCTCACCATGGCGCAGCAGCCAGCGCGACGTTTCATTCATGCAGGCGCCCGGACACCGCCGCCTCCTCGAACGTTGCCATGCCCGCGTGCAGCGCACAGGCCAGGCGTAACAGCGGCAGGGCCGTCGCGGCACCGCTGCCCTCGCCCAGTCGCATGCCGAGATCGAGCAACGGCTCGCCCGGCAGGGCGGCCACCACGCGCGCGTGGCCGGGCTCGGCGGAGCGGTGCGCGAGCAGCATCCAGCTACCGGCCGACGCCTGCAGCCGGCAGGCCGCCAGCGCCGCCACCGAACTGATGAAACCGTCCACCAGCAACGGCAGGCCGCACTGCGCGCCGCGCAGATAGGCGCCGGTCAGCGCGGCGATCTCGAAGCCACCGAGACAGCGAAGCGCCTCGAGCGGAGACGACGCCGCGCCCGCGTGACGATGCAGCGCGCGGCCGATCACGCCGGCCTTGCGCCGCACGCCGGCGGCGTCGAGACCGGTTCCGGGTCCCGCCAGGTCCGCGGGATCGGCGTCGAGCAAGGCGCAGGCCACGGCGCTGGCGGCGGTGGTGTTGGCGATGCCCATGTCGCCGCCGATGAACAGGTCGGCGCCGTGCGCCAGCGCGCGATCCACCGCCTCGCGGCCGGCCGCGAGCGCGGCGGCGATGCCGCCGGCATCCATGGCTGGCTCGCGGGCGATGTTGCCGGTACCCGGTCCGACTCGCGCATCGATCACGCCCGGCAGCACTTCCAGCGCCGCCACGGTGCCGACGTTCACCACCTCAAGGCGCGCCCCGAGCGAGCGGGCCAGCACCGAGATGGCCGCGCCTCCGCGGGCAAAATTGCGCACCATCTCGCCGGTCACGGCTTGCGGGAACGCCGACACGCCCTCGGCGGCGACGCCGTGATCGCCGGCGAAGACGACGATGGCGGGGCGATCCACGGCAGGCCGCTCGCGGCCTTGCATCGCGCAGAGATCAAGCACGAGCCTTTCCAGCCGGCCGAGCGATCCGGGCGGCTTGGTCAAACCGGCCTGGCGTGCCTCGCCGGCCGCGCGCGCCGCGCCGTCCAGGGCGGCGGCGGGGGCATCGAGCCAGCCCGGATCGTCGTTGCCGCTCGCCCGCACACGATCAGTCATGCGCAGGTCCCTTGAGCGCCATCGGCAGGCCCGCGGCCACGAACGTGACGCGATCGCAGTGCGCGGCGAGACGCTGGTTCAGCCGGCCCGCCTCGTCGCAGAACCGGCGCGCCAGTGCATTCGCCGGTATCACGCCGAGTCCGGTTTCGTTGGCGATCATGATCACGTCGGCACTCAGCCGCGGCAGTGTCTCGACCAGGGCGTCGACCTCTCGCGACAGGATCGCCTCGTGGTTCGCATCGAGCAGGTTGTTCAGCCACAGGGTCAGGCAGTCCACCAGCAGGCAACGACCCGTCGCGTCGTGGGCACGCAACGCCGCCGCGAGATGCACGGGCTCCTCGACCAGCGCCCAGCCGGCCGGACGCTCGCGCCGGTGGCGCTCGATGCGCCGTTGCATTTCCTCGTCGCCGGCGGTCGCGGTAGCGACGAACACCACCTCGCCGCCGCCGGCCGACGCCTGGCGGACGCCGAGCGCACTCTTGCCCGACCTGACGCCGCCGAGGATCAGCGTCTTCACGCGTTACCGCTTTGGCGCATAGCGCAACAGGACGTAGGCCGCGCGATCGCTTTGATTGAAGAACGATGCCGTCTCGTATTCCTCGTCGAAGAGGTTCTCGACGCGAAGCTGTAGCTGCCAACCGTCGCCGAAGCGCATCGCGCCGCGCACGTCGACGGTGGCATAGCCGTCGATCTCGCGCATGTTGGCCAGGTCGTCGTACTTGCGACCCTCGGCCACGAGGGTCGCACCGGCGCTGTAACGGCCGAAGTCGCGATCGAAGTCGACGCGCAGCGTCTCGCCCGCGCGGCGCGGCAACTCGTTACCGGACAGGCCGGCGGAGCGATTCTCGGTGTCCAGCAGCGTGAGCGCGGCATTGACCTGCCAGTCCGCCAGCGTCGTGTTGTAGGTCACTTCCAGGCCGCGAATTCGCGCGGCGTCGATGTTTACCGGGGCGAAGGTGTCGGGGTCGACGCCGATGAGGTCGTCGATGTCGGTGTCGAACAGGTAGACTGCCCAGGCGCCGTCCGGCGAGGTGATGCCGAGTTCCACGCTGTCGGACTCCTCCGGACCGAGGTCCGGGTTGCCGAAGCCGGGGAAGTACAGCTCGTTGAAGCTCGGTGCCTTGAACGCAGTGGCGTAGGACAGGGTGATCCGCTGTCCACCGTCGAGGCGGTGGCCCAGCGTGACGCCGCCGGTGGTCTTGTCGCCGAACTGCTCGTTGTCATCGCGGCGCAGCCCGAGCTGGAAGTCCTGGCGGCCGAAGCTGCCCTGGTACTGGGCGAACAGCCCGACGTTGTCGCGCTCGGCCTCGGTGAAGGCGAGATCGGACTCGACGCGGTCGTCGATGTAGTCGACGCCGGCAGTGAATGCGTGGCGATCGTCGACGAAGTGATCGAGTTGCACGCCGGCGCTGTCACGAATGGTGTCGAAGCGACTGGCGAAGGCACCGTCGAACAGGTTCTCGGAGAGATCTTCCGAGCGACCGACGTTCAACTTCAGCATGGTGTTCTCGCCCGGCGCGAGACGCAGGCCGGCGCCAAACACTTCCTGGGCGGTCTCGGTCTCGTTCTGGAAGTCGCCATCGAACTCGGTCTCGTTGTCCGACTTCAGGTAGTGCAGGTCGATCTCGGAACCGCCGCCCAGGCGCCAGCCGGCGCGGACGCTGCCCGAGGCATTGTCGTAGCCGTCGTCGTCCGGCTCGACGTTGAAGCAGCCGGCCACGTCGGGCTCGCCGCGACAGGCATCGAAGCCGTCCGTGCTCTCGGCGGAGAGACCGACGCGAAACCAGCTGTCGTCGCCGCCGCCGGACAATGTCAACGATCCGTTGGTGGTGCCGAAGCTGCCGCCGCCGAGGGTCAGGCCCGGGGTGAGCTCGCCGCCGCCGCGACGGGTGAAGATCTGGATGACGCCGCCGATGGCCTCGGAACCGTACAGGTGCGAGCGCGGGCCGCGCACGATCTCGACACGCTCGATCTGCTCGATGGGCAGGTCCTGAAAGGGCGCCGTGCCGAGGGTTGCCGAACCGATCTTGATGCCGTCGATCATGACCAGCACGTGGTCCGACTCGGTACCGCGCAGGAACACGTTGGTGGCCTTGCCGGGTCCGCCGGCATTGCCGACACTGATGCCGGCGCCGCCGCGAAGCAGATCCTGCAGCGAACGCACCTGCCGCGTCTCGATATCCTCGCGGGTAATGACGGTGACGGGTGCCAGGGTGCCGTCGACCGTCTCGGCGAAGCGCGACGCGGTGACGATGATGGGATTGGCAGTGGTGACGGCCAATGCCGCCGGTGACATCGCGGCCGCCACGACCGCGCCGGTAAACAGGCGAAAAGACATGTTGATTTTCCTCATCGCGCACGCCCGCACGAAATCTGGATGAACGAAGGTCGACGGGCGGGGAATGAGGAGTGAAGTGGCGCGCCACCGCGTCCGTCGCGCCCCGCGACGTCTGCCGATGACAGCCGGCCGGTCTCCGGGCTCGCGAGCGGTGATGAACTCACCTTTGCAATGCGGCGCCTTCCCATGCCGTGAAGGGCACAGTGGCATCAGGCCGCGTGTTGACTCGCCTACCGTTGCGGGGGCAGCGCTGGCATTGAGATGATAAGATCATCGCGCACCAGCTTCCCGTTTCACCCCGCGCGGCTTGAACACCTCGCGGGGAACCTGCTGTCAGCGGAGCGAGCCTACGCGGGGCGCCGAACATTGTCAATTTGTCCATGTTCCGCCCCGACGAACGTAACGATTCACCGACGGGACCATCCAGCCATGAGCACCGTATTCGACGTACCCCGCGTCACCGTACCGATCCACGGCACCAACGATGTCTTTCCGGCGCGCCGCGTGTACTGCGTCGGGCGCAACTACGCCGCGCACGCGCGGGAGATGGGCTTCGATCCCGACCGTGATCCGCCGTTCTTCTTCTGCAAGCCGGCCGACGCGCTGCTCTACTGCGCGCCCGGCGTCACCGTGGACATGCCCTACCCGCCAGGCACGGAGAACCTGCACCACGAGATCGAGCTGGTCGTCGCGATCGGTGGTGACGGTGCGAACGTCGACGCGGGAACAGCCAACGAGCTCGTCTACGGCTACGCGTTGGGACTGGACATGACACGCCGGGACCTGCAGCTCGCCATGCGCGACAAGGGACGGCCGTGGGAAGCCGGCAAGGCCTTCGACCACAGCGCGCCCATCGGGCCGATCCATCGCGTCGCCGACACCGGCATTCTCGACACCGGCGAGATCTCGGTGGCGG
>JAUIDF010000186.1 GCA_030429125.1 Gammaproteobacteria bacterium
GTTGTCGCCGAAGCAGAACCGCGAGATTCCGCCATTGCACTACGACACCGTGTACCGGTTGAAGGCAGAGCGTCCGACACTGTCGGTGGTGATCAATGGCGGCATCGTCGACATCGATTCGGCAGTCGCTCACCTGGAGCACGTCGACGGCGTCATGATGGGGCGCGCCGCCTTCCAGAACCCCGCCCTGCTGTTCGACGTCGACGAGCGCCTGTTCGGCCGGCCCGGCATCGCTGCCGATCGCGAGGCCATCCTCGTCCGCTACCTCGACTACATCGAGGCACAGGTCGGTTCCGGCGTTCATCTCAGGCACCTGACGCCACCCTTGCTGGGCCTGTTCCAGGGACTTGCGGGTACGCGCGTCTTCAAGCGCCATCTTGCCGAGAACGGTCACTGGAAAGGGGCCGGCGCCGAGGTGGTCACGGAGGCGGCGGGGCGCGCGTTTGGCTTCGATCTCGCGGCCTGAGTCGCGATGAACAGGGGGCTGCGTATCGCCGGCAACGTGGCCGCCGCCACGGTTATCGCGGGCGCCCTCGCGGTCGCCGCGCTGGGCGCCTGGGTCACCTGGTTCCTCGACACCGGCGTCTACAGCGAAGCGCTCATTCGCCGGGTGGAGGAGATGACCGGACGCACGCTGACGCTGGGCGGCGAGTTGACGATCGACCTGTGGCCGCGAATTGTCCTTGCGACCGGTCCCGTCTCGCTGGCGCCGGGCACGGACTTCGGCGACGAGCCGATGATCCTCGCCGACCGGGTCGCCGTGGCGGTGCAGCCCTGGGCGCTGACGCACGGCGAAGTTCTCGTGCAGCGGATCCGCCTGGATGCACCGCGGATCACGCTCGGCATCGACGCCGGGGGACGGAGCGCGTGGTCGGACATCGTCGAACGCCTCCAGGTTGCGATCGGGCGCCCCGGCGACATTGGCGACGGTGAGGCCCTGGGCATGGGCCTGGCGGCCCTGGCCGCGCAGGGCGTGACGGTGCGCGACGGCGCGCTCCACTGGACGGATTCGCGAGACGGTTTCGCGTTCGCGCTCACGGAGGTGGCGATGGACGTCGATCGCCTTCGAAGCGGCGAACCAGGCCGTTTCGAGATGACCGGCCGGCTGGCGTCGTCCCGGCTCGTTTCCGCGCTGCACGTGTCCGCCAGCGCGCGGGTGACGGTCGATCCCGACACCTTCGATACCGATATCGACGACGTGACCATCGGCATCGGATCGGAGGCATTCGATGCGGTCCTTTCCGCGACACGGTCGCGTGTTCGGCTTGTCGATGGCCGCGTACGCCTGGACGGCGAGGCATTGTCGCTGGCCGCGACGCGCGGCGATCTGAGTGTCGAGGCGAATGCGCCCGACGCGCATTATGAAACGGCGACCGACACGTTGACCGTGCCGACGCTGGACGTCGCTGCGCCGGGTCTCGCGCTTCGCGGCACGGTCGCGATCGCGGATCTGTCGGGCACGCCGTCGATGACGCTGTCTGCGCGATCGCAAACACTGGACGCGGCGGCGTTGCTGCAGGGGCTGGGATTTACCGACCGCCTGGCGGGGCGGGGCAGTCTCTCGGTCGACGTTCGTGCGTCGGGTCTCGACGCGGACGCGTTAGGGCGAAGCCTCGGCGGAGACATCGAACTGCGCCTCGTCGACGGCCGGTTTCGGGGCGTCGATGTCGGCCGCCTCCTGGCCGCGGCCCGGGGCGCAGACGCATCCGGCGCACCGGCCGACGGTGAACCGCTGACACGATTCGAACGCGCCGGCGCGGTCATGCGGTTCGACAACGGCGTCGGTCGCAGCCGGGCGCTGGCACTGCTCGCCGAGGGGTTCCGGGCCGACGGTGAATGCGAACTGGATCTGCCCGGCAATCGTATCGACTTGCGGCTGTCGGTCTTCGCCGGGCGCACCGGTGCGCCCGGCGAGAACGGCGCGTCCTACGAGCCGGTGCCCGTGCCGCTGCGAGTCAGCGGCACACTCGATGCGCCGCGCATCGATATCGACTTCCAGGCGCTGATGCGTGCCAATGCCGGATAACCGTGTCGCTGTCCGGGACGTGAAGCGACCGGCTCGTGCTGCACGAGCGGTGCGGTGCGTGTCGAACGGATCGCGCGATTCGTCTCGCGCCGGCACGTTTACACGCTCGTAATGTGTGCTTGAATACGGCGAGCGGGTCCCCAATTGCAGCCGCGAAACGCGCCGCGCAGACGGACCCGCGACGCCTCAAGGAGAAAAGAACGTCCAAGGAGTCACCATGAACAACCTGGTTACGGTGTCTCGCCTGTCGAAGCGATTCGGTGAGATCCAGGCCGTGCGCGACCTCGACTTCACGGTCTCGCAAGGCGAGGTTCTGGGCTTCCTCGGTCCCAACGGGGCCGGCAAGTCCACCACCATGAAGATGATCACCGGGTTCCTCGATCCGGACACCGGCGACGTCGAGGTGGCCGGACACCGGCTGTCGAGGCACCCGGTTCGCGCCAAGCAGTCGATCGGTTATCTCCCCGAGGGCTCGCCGCTGTATGGCGACATGTCGACGCTGGCGTTTCTGCATTTCATCGGATCCATGCGCGGCCTGTCGGGCGATACCCTGCGGCAGCGCGTCGACGAGGTCATCGACCGGGTCAATCTCGAGTCCGTGGTGTACCAGGACCTGGAAACGCTGTCGAAGGGCTTCAAGCGTCGCGTCGGCATCGCCCAGGCCATTATTCACGATCCGCCGGTGCTGATTCTCGACGAACCCACCGATGGGCTCGATCCCAATCAGAAACACGAGGTGCGCGAGCTGATCCGCGCCATGGCGCCGACCAAGGCGATCATCCTGTCCACCCACATTCTCGAGGAGGTGGAGGCCGTGTGCAGCCGCGCGATGATCATCGCGGCCGGGTCCGTCGTCGCCGACAGCACGCCGGCCGAACTCGCCGCGC
The DNA here is from genome assembly GCA_030429125.1 of Gammaproteobacteria bacterium. GTDB lineage: Bacteria > Pseudomonadota > Gammaproteobacteria > Arenicellales > CAJQKF01 > BQJD01. The sequence continues at coordinate 2,914 of JAUIDF010000186.1, forward strand.
GCGCCGCGGGCGACGGCGCATGGATCGTCGAGCCGGTCGATCCGGCGTCGGTCGACCGCCTGCGTGCGTCGCTCGAGGCTGCACCCTGGGTCAGGCAGGCGGACGCGATCGATATCGGCGCCGGCGCCGTGCGCGTGATTGCCGATGGCGACGCCGACGCGCCGTCGAAGCTGCGCGGGCACCTGGACGAAGGCAGGATCGTGATTGCCCAGCTCTACCGGGAACGCGCCCGTCTCGACGACGTGTTTCGCGACATCACCGGCGGCGCCGGCGCCATCAGCTGAAGCCAGCGGCGAGGACGCACCATGAAGCAGACCCTATCGATATTTCGTCGCGAACTCTCGGCGTACTTCCTTACGCCCATCGCCTACGTCTTCATCATCATCTTTCTCGTCCTGGCGGGGATCTTCACGTTCTACCTGGGCGGCTTCTTCGAACGCGGTCAGGCGGATCTCGAACCCTTCTTCGGCTTTCATCCCTGGCTGTACCTGTTCCTCGTGCCCGCGCTGTCGATGCGCCTGTGGGCCGAGGAGCGCAAGACGGGCACCATCGAACTGCTGCTGACGCTGCCGGTGACCACGACGCAGGTAGTGATCGCGAAGTTTCTCGCCGCGTGGGCGTTCCTGGTCGTCGCGCTGGCGCTGACGTTTCCGTTGTGGATCACGGTGAACCTGCTCGGCGATCCGGACAACGGCGTCATCGCGGCGGCGTACCTGGGCAGCGCGCTGATGGCCGGATCGTTTCTCGCCGTTGGCGCCTGTTTCTCGGCCCTGACCCGCAACCAGGTCATCGCCTTCATCCTGTCGCTGGTGGTCTGCCTGCTGCTCAACCTGAGCGGATTCCCGCTGGTACTCGACTTCTTCGCCGGCTGGGTCCCCGGGATCATCCTGGCGACCATTGCCTCGATGAGCTTTCTCACGCACTTCGAGGCGCTCGGACGCGGCGTCATCGATCTTCGCGACATCATCTTCTTCATCTCGGTGCTGGCCTTCTTCCTTTACGCGAACGTACTGCTGGTCGAACTGAAGAAAAGCCAATAGCGCAAGGAGCCCGACGACATGAACAAGTCCCGACTGATGACGACGAGTGGCCTGGTTCTCGGGCTCGTGCTGCTCATCGGCGTCAACCTGCTGTCCACCACCGCGATCACCCCGGCTCGCGTGGACCTGACCGAAAACCAACTCTACACGCTGTCCGACGGTAGTCGCAGCCTGCTCCGGTCCCTCGACGAACCGGTGACCCTCAGACTGTTCCTTTCCCGCGAGCTGCTCACGCGGCTGCCCGGCATCGTGACGTACGCGCAGCGCGTCGAGGAGTTGCTCGAGCAGTTCGATCGCGTCGGCGGCGAGAAGCTGCGTTTCGAGACGGTCGATCCGGAACCGTTCTCCGAGCAGGAGGATCGCGCCGTCGCCTTGGGCCTCGAGGGCGTGCCGCTCGGCGACGGCGAGTCGTTGTTCTACTTCGGCCTCGTGGCGAGCGGGCCGACCGACGTCGAAGAGGTCATTGCGTTCTTCTCCATCGCTCGCGAGGAATTTCTCGAGTACGACCTGGCGCGCCTCGTCTACCAGGTGGCCCACCCGGAGCCGCCCGTGGTCGGCATCCTGTCCAGCCTGCCCATGCGTGGCGGGCCCGGCGGCGCGATGATGGGGGGCATGGGCGCAATGAGCCCGCCCTGGGCCATGCTCGGGCAGGTGGAGCAGTTCTTCGAAGTACGTCACCTGGCGGTCGACGTCGACCGCATTGCCGACGATATCGGCGTGCTCATGGTGGTCGGCCCCGGCCGGCTGCCGCCGGCGTCCCTGTATGCCGTCGACCAGTTCGTGCTGTCCGGCGGGCGCGTCGTCGTCTTTGCCGACCCCCACGCGGAGTCGGACCCGGCTTCGACCATGCCGGGCATGGCGGCTGCCGGCGGCTACGCCTTCGACGCACTCTTCGACGCCTGGGGGCTGGCGCTTCGTCCCGGTGCCGTTGCGGCTGACATGAACCTGGCGCACCGGGTGCGCACGCGCTCGAACGAGCGCAACGTGGTCATCGACTACCCGGTGTGGCTGAACCTGCGACCCGAGCTGTACGATGACACCGACGTGATCACTGCCGATCTCGGCGACGCGTTGATGGCCAGCGCGGGCGTGCTGGACGTGATGGAGCGCGAGGGTGTCACCGTGACGCCGCTGATCCGGACCACCGAGGCCGCCGCCGTCATCGACCCGTCGCGCCTCGGTCCGGGCGCCGACCTGGCCGAACTGGTACGAAATTACGAGCCGGGCGGAGAACGGCTGATGCTTGCGGCCCGGGTCAGCGGCCGGTTCTCGACCGCCTTTCCGGCGGGCCGGCCGGCGAGCGCGACGACGGCATCGAGCGGAGACGATGCCGCCGGCGACGCCGTCGCGGGAGTAGGGACGAACGATGCCGACGCCCCGGTCGCCGACACGCCGCCGCATCGATCCGAGTCCGCGGCGCCCGCGGAAATCGTCGTGTTCGCCGATACCGACATGCTGCGCGACCACTTCTGGGTGACGACGCAAAACCTGCTCGGCACGCAGCTGCAAATCCCGACGTCGGCCAACAACTCGCTGGTGGTGAATGCGCTGCAGAACCTGGCCGGAGACGAGAACCTGATATCGATTCGTTCGCGCGGCGGTCATACACGTCCGTTCACCCTGCTCGACGACGTCCGTCGACAGGCCGAGCGCCGCTACCTGCAGAAGGAGCAGGAGCTGCTCGACGAACTGGACCGGACCGAGCAGCGCCTGACCGAACTGCAGGCATCGCGAACCCAGGATCAGGGCACGATCCTGACGCCGGACCAGGAAGCGGAGATCGAGCGCTTCCGCGAGCAGAAAGTACGCATCCGCACCGAGCTGAGGGAAGTGCAGCGCAACCTGCGCGAGGACATCGAGCGTATCCACTCGTGGATCAAGTTCGTCAATATCGGCCTGGTGCCGCTGTTTGTCGGCATTGGCGGCATCCTGTTCGCCGCCACGCGCCATGCGCGCGGAAGGCGTCGCGATGCATAGCGCGCGATCACTGTCGGTCCTCGGACTGCTCGTGGTCGCCGTCGTCGCCGCCGCCGTTTTCCTCGTGCCGCGAGATGATGCGATGCAGGCAGGGCGCGCATTGCTTTATCCCGCGCTCGGCGATCGCGTCAACGACGTCGCGACCCTGTCCGTTCGTCATGCGAACGGCGAAGTCGTCGTCGAAAAGCGCGACGGTGCCTGGGTCCTGCCGTCCAGCCACGGCTATGCGGCTGATGCCGGCGTCGTCCGCCGCGTGCTGCTGGACCTTGCCGGCGCACGCATCGTCGAGCCGAAGACCAGCAAGCCGGCCCTGTATCGCCGGCTGGGCGTGGCGCAGGTGTCCGAGCCGGGGTCGACGGCGCGGCAGGTCACGCTCCGGGACGCCGCCGGCGACATCGTCGCCTCCGTGCTGATCGGCGACCGGGCCGGCGGCGGCGACCGCTACGTGCGGCGCGATGCCGAGGCGCAGTCGCTGCGCGTCACCGCCATTGGTCCGGTGCCGCTCGCTGCCGAAGACTGGCTGCAGTCGACCATCGTCGACGTCGAGCGCGACGAGATCACGGACATCTTCATCGAGCATGGTGACGAGCGCATCGAACTGACAGCCGGCGCCGGCGGCGAGATGACCCTGCGCCACGTTCCGGCGGGTCGCCGGGTCGCCTACCAGTTCGCTCTCAACGATTTTGCCTCGACCCTGGCGGGTCTCGAACTGGCGGCGGTGCGTCCCGACGACGACCTCGATTTCGGCACCGGCTGGTCGGGACGCGTGGTGACCCGTGACGGGCTTGAAGTTCGCTTCGAGACCGCCAGCGCCGACGATGCGACGTGGTTCCGATTCCAGGCGCTCGCGGCGGACGCCGCTACCGGAGAAGCCGCGAACCGGGCACAACGCATGAATACGGGCTGGGACGGCTGGGCCTATCGTCTGCGCGAGGCGGATTTCGACAGGCTGGCCAAGCGCCGCGACGACTTGCTGGAAGACATCCCGGACGCCGACGGGGCGGCCGGCGACGAGGAGGCGTCGACGGTCGACGAATCCGCCGCCTCGTCCGGCGAAGTCGTTCCCGCGCCATCCCCGCGCGCCGACTCGAACCCCGAATAGCGGGCCACGCCGGGCATGACTGCCCGGCGTCCGCCTTGCTATCATCGCCCTCCGCCCCGCGCGGTCCCGTCCCGCGCACTCCCTTGATACACGGCGCGCCGTCGAGCGCGGCCCGTTTTACCGGTACGACCCATGTCGGAAAAATTGAACAAGATCAGTTCGCGCATCACCCAGCCGCGCGCCCAGGGCGCGTCCCAGGCCATGCTCTTCGGCGCCGGCCTCTCGCGCGAGGACATGAACAAGGCCCAGGTGGGTATCGCCTCCATCTGGTGGGAAGGCAATACCTGCAACATGCACCTCAACGACAT
>JAUIDF010000187.1 GCA_030429125.1 Gammaproteobacteria bacterium
TCTCGTTGACCGGTGTGAACACGAACGCGGTCAACGAGATCGTCCTTGAGTCGCGAGAAGTTCGATTCTTGAAGGTATGCGGGACAACAGTCGGGCGTGTAGTGGCCGCGGATGTAGACCGTCCAGAAATAGTTGCTGGCGATCGGTAGGCAGCGAAAGACGTAGTCGATTGCCTCGCGGATGAATCCGGCCACGCCGTCGGCATGCTGGCGCTCCACCTCGCGCCGCTGCGGATGAGGTACGCCAAGCATGTTCATCGTGAACTGGCGAGACAGTAGCCAGTTCATGCGCTCGCTCCACATCAGCGGCCGCACCAAGCGATCGTAGATGTCCCTCTGCTGCTCGAGGTCGGGCGCGTCGACGAGGTCGTGCAGTGCGCTGCGCAGCCCCGGACGCGCGTCGGTATACAGTCGGAACAGGCGCGCGACGACGCCCGACAGGCCGCGGTAGTAGAACGTCGAAGCAGGACCGGTCGATGCGAACCAGGCGTGGTGCCGATCCCAGTAGTCGCGGGAAAAGCCCGACAGGGCCGGACGCAGCGCGCGCCGATAGAGTCGTCGCGCATGCGGATGCCGACCCTGTCCGAAAAAGGCAAAGAAGTCATCGAAATCGAGAGTGCGGATTCCCGCCAGCTTGAGTTCGAGCAATGCGTTCTGGCGTGGATTGGCGTCAACGGCATGAATCCTGCGCGGCTCGTCGAGAAGATAGTCGAGCACGTTGCAACCGGCGCTCGTTATGACCAGCATTTCGTCGTCGGAACCGATGTCGAGCGCGAGGCGGTCGACGGCGGGGTCTTCCCAGCACGTGTTGTACACCAGGTTTCGACCGCACATGCGTTCGAACACGCGATCGTTGATCTTGTTGGCCAGCCGTTTCATCATCCGCATATCATTGTTCCGGTTCAGGTTCGCTTCGGCTCAGGTGTTCACGATCGACGCGACTTGCCGGGACGATGTCTGCGCGGTGTCGTGCGAGCGTCCATCGTCGTAGTGGAGAATTTCCATTCGACCGTCGTAGTGTTCGACAAGGGCGGTACAACTCTCCACCCAGTCTCCATCGTTGTAGTACTCGATACCTTCGATTCGCGTTGCCGCGGCATGATGAATATGTCCGCAAACCACCCCGTCCATCTTTCGTCGTCTCGCTTCGCGAACGACGGCACGCTCGAAGTCGGAAATAAAGTTCACTGCGTTCTTCACCTTGAGCTTCAGGAACGCCGAGATCGACCAGTACGGCAGTCCGAGTCTGCGTCGCACGAGGTTAAGCAACGTGTTCAGCGACAGTGCCGCCTGGTACGCGTAATCGCCCAGCAATGCCAGCCAGCGCGCATATCGCACGACGCCGTCGAACTCGTCGCCATGAATGATCAAAAGGCGCCGCCCGTCCGCCGTTACGTGCACGGCGTCGCGCATGAGCACGATTCCGCCGAACGAGTGATCGACGTAGTCGCGAAAGCATTCGTCGTGGTTGCCAGGCACGTAGATGACCCGCGTACCCTTGCGCGCCTTGCGCAGGAGTTTCTGCACGATGTCGTTGTGGCTCTGTGGCCAGTACCACGAGCGTTTCAACTTCCAGCCGTCAACAATGTCGCCGACCAGGTAGAGACTGTCGCTGTCGTGATCGCGGAGAAAGCGAAGCAGCGCGTCGGCGTTGCAACCGCGCGTGCCGAGGTGGGTGTCCGATATCCAGATCGTGCGAAACCGGGGTCGCGAACGTCCTGGCGAAGTTGGTTCCGGCGACACCGCCGGCGGGTTCGACATGTCGACATCGGGCGTGTTTGTCCGCCAGTCGGCCAGGCGACGGCCGAGGCGGGCCAGTGGCTGGTCAGTGGCCAGCATCTTCAATGACGGCATGGGCAGGTCCTCTTGGTCGTGGGTCCCTCGCGATCACGCGGACGCCAAGCCTCCACGTATGTCGCGGCGGTTTTGCACGGGCGCATGGTAGGGGCGCGATGTGACAGTTGTTCGGTTGGGGAGGTGTTGGCGAAGGGTATTGTCATTAAGTCGAAATCACTGGAATTACTTATCTTAAAACCTTGTATTTTCACAATTCTGTCAAATGCAACGTGTACATATCCCGGTCGTGTCCACAGCTGACCGACCGCCGGCGCCTACCGGCGCCGGCAGTCCCGCAAGGTGTCGCGAATGGTCGAGAAACGACTCGCCGCATCCGCTCCCCGGATGCATTACCAGGCCGGCGAACGGCGCCGATGGATGCGTGTGCTCGCCGGTAGCAACGTGGAGGAACTGTCGAGCGACCTGCGTGCCTTGAGACCTCGGCCCGTCTACGAAGTGGTTTGTCTGCAAGTCGGGACGCTGTCGGGTGCCGACCGCGGCGCATCCAGCAAAGGCCGGATCCCGGAAGTGACGCGGTGCGTGGTGCGCCTGGCCAACGGCATGACGGGCACTGCCTGCCTGTCGGGAAGCCGTCCGGGGCACGCGGAACTGGCGGCGGTGTTCGACGCACTGCTCAAGATCCCGGAGCGATACGACGAATTGATGGCGACCGTGATTGTGCCCATCGAATCCATGACTGAAGCCTCGTACAACGACGTTGCCCGCGTGGACCCAGGCGCAAACCAGGGCGTCATGCCATGATGACAGGGAGTGGTTACCCGCTCGCAGGCACTGATGGGGCGAACCGTCGCGGAAGCGTCATCGGATTCGGCCGTGAGTGTCTTGGCGCGGTGTTGCAGGCTGCGGCGGCGCCCGGCTCTATCGTGACCGTTGCCGATGGTCTTTCGCCGGCGAGCGATGTCAGCGCCGCCGCGTTCGCGGCCTGCTCGGCGTTGATGGCAGCCGAGGGGCGCCTTTGGTTGAGTACCGACCTGCGCAGAAACGGCGCGCTGCTTTCTGCGCTCAGGTTCCAATGCGGTGCGGCCGGCGGTGTTCATAGCGGCGTCGCCTCCTGTGCGCTGCTCGCCGCCCCGGAATGGGACGGTCCCGATCGTTTTCGTTACGCGAGTGCGAGTAATCCGTATGCGAGCACGACGGTCATCATCGAAGTGAGCGGCCTGCGCGACGGTGGCGCCGTCCTCGTTCATCGTGAAGACGACGACGAGGCGAAGTCGCTTGACGTCATTGGCCTGGACAATCGCTTCTGGCTGGATGTCAATCGCAACTTTCGACGCGCGCCCTATGGTCTCGATTTCCTGCTCGCGTGGCGAAACCAGCTGGTCGCCGTCACGCGATACTGCTTCGTTACGCAGGTCTGAGCGCAAACGCCGTTCTGTCCGATCCCCTCGACCACGCAAGCGCCGACCAGAGGCGTTGCGCCAACCGTCCCGTCTCATCGAATCGTCCTTCCATGAGCCAATCGACGACGCCGCCCGAGACGTCGCCGAATGGGCGCGGAGGTGGCGGCGGGGAGTTCAGCCATTCATTCAGGATGTCATGGTTGAGTGAATCGAGTCGGCGGCCATAGTCGAGATCGGACAGGGCCTTTGCGTTGGACAGCTGTTCCATTTGCCCCAGCACCGGTTTGACCAGCAGGCGTTTGCCGAGATGAAGACTCTCGCTTGGCAGTTCGAAGCCGGCGTTGCATACCACGCCTTCACTGGATATGAGGTCCTCCTGGAATGCGGCCTTGTCGTACGCTCGAAATTGCACGTGTCCCCGGCTATACGAGGGGTCGACGCCCATGTAGACAACGAAACGGTGGCATGTGAATGGTGCGAGGAATGACAGGATGTCGTCGCGATGCTCGAACGGCAGGTAGACCACGATCTTCCCGGGCTCGGTGGTCGTGCGTGCGACGGCGTCCTCGTCGAGATCGATGAGGGGGGGAATGATCGGGAAGCCGAAGGAATCCCAGTGCAGGCCCAGGCAATAGGTCACCGGCGCGAAGAAGCGCAGAACGGTGCGCGCGAAAACGTTGGCACCGTCAGTCGGAATATCGTACCGAAACGCGCACTGGTGACTGATGCCGAGGGAAGGGCGGCGCTTCAGCCGCGCGGCCCAGGCCGTGACGGGTTCGAAATCGCTGATGACCAGGTCATAGCCGTCGAGGTCGAGGGCGGCGGCGTCCTTCAAAGTCGTCGCCAGCGGCAGCTTCATTGCCGTATGCAGGTAGCGCACGCGCCCGTGGCGCACGTCGAAGGTCAGGCCTCGTCGGTGCTGGAACTCCCCGAAACACTCGACACCGAACAGGTCCTGCCGGGCTCGGCCCGACAGCAGGTAGTCGACGCGGATGCCGCGGCGCTCGAACGCCCGCGACATGGCGCGCGCCCTGGCGATGTGGCCATTGCCGGTGGCCTGTACACCGTAAAGAATCCTCACCAGGCGACTTCGCCACGCCTCGTCCGCTCCGAACGAGCGCGGCGAATGGTTTCATGGTGACGTCGCGCATATCGTGACATGCCTCGAATTGTCGATTCGCCGCGTTGCGACGGCGTTTCGCTGCCGTGACGGGATTGTGACGCGCACCGGCGTCACAAGGATTTAACCTCGATGAACAACAATCGCTGCAATCGCAGACAAGAGGAATTCATGCTCATCTCCGATGAACGACGCTTCGTATTCGTACACGTTGAGAAAACCGGCGGTACGAGCATCGGGCAGGTGTTGTCTCCGTATGCCATCGGGCGGCCGCCGAGCCGGCTTCACGCACTGGCGGCGCGGCTGTGTCATGGCCGCGACTATCGCCATTACCGTTATCGCACGCACGCGGCGCTCGCCGATGCGCAGGCGCGCATGCCCGGGGATCGCTATCGGGCGTACTTCAAGTTCGCCTTCGTCCGCAATCCCTGGGACCGGCTCGTGTCGGAATACAACGCTGCCTTGCGCAAGGCGCGCAAACCGAGGCATCGGCGGATCAGGGCGCTGGACGGGTTTCACGCCTACGTCGAATACGAGATTGGTCGCGGCAAGTTCTTTCAGTATCCAAGGATCTGTGGACTCGACGGGCAGCCGGGCCTGGATTTCGTGGGCCGGTTCGAGTCGCTGGAGGACGACTTCAGGCAAGTCTGTCGCATCCTGGGGATCGATGCCTCGCTCGGTCGTCTCAACGCCTTCTCCCACGCCAACTACCGCGAATACTACGACGCCAGGACGCGTGACCTCGTGGCGCGTTACTGGCGGCGGGACATCGAGCAGTTCGGCTATGCGTTCTGAGCACGATCCGGAAGGCGCGTCGTGATCGAATGGATGGCGCTCGGTGCCGCAGCCGGCAGCCTGTTCACGTCGGTTGCCGCCGCGTCCATGCGCCGGCCCGTGACGGCCGCGGCGGGCGGCGGCTTGCGGCACGCGGGCATGGCGACCGCGGACGCCGACAGGCCGTTGCGAATCGGCGTGTACAACATTCATCGCGCCAGGGGCCTGGATGGGCGCAAGGATCTCGACCGCATCGCGTCGGTGATCGGCCAGGCCGACCTGGTCGGACTGTGCGAAGTGGAAGGCTCCTTCTACGGGCTGACCGACAGTCAACCCCGTCGGCTCGGTCGCGCCCTCGGGCTCGGTTCCCTGTTCAGCCCCACGCAGGAAAGGTGGCTGCGCTTCGATCGCGGTAACGGACTCCTGTCGCGGTTCCCGGTGGAACGCTGGTACCACGAGCCGCTCGTCGATACCACCGGGCGCCGCGGGCGAATTCTGACCACCGCGCGTATCCGCATCGGCGAATCGACGCTGCACTTGCTGGTCACGCACCTGTCGCGACGCACTGACCAGCACGTCCAGCTGGCGACGATACTGGACCGTTTCACCCGTTTCGATCGGGCCATCCTCGTCGGCGACTTCAATATCGCGCGCGATTTTCCGCCGCTGCGCGAGTTCCTCGACGCGGGTGGCGGAATCGATGCCATTGGCGCCGCCCTGGGCGCGGCCGACGATCCCGGTCGCATCGACTGGATTCTCACCCGCGGTGTGAACGTTCAAGGCGGTGGTTTCTGCGCACCGGGTCCCTCCGATCACCCCTACTACTGGGTCGACCTTCGACAGGCTGTCTCGGCTCGGCGGGTGGGCATCGTCGGCGCCGTGGATGCATGGTCGCCGCCGCAGCGCCTGCACGATCGGCGTCCGGCGGCGCGAGCGCTCACGGCGATTCGACAGGGATGAGACGACGGCCCGCGGCAACGCGGCCTGGTCGCGGTGGCGGGCCGAAGATGGCTTGAATCCTGCGTCGCGTTGGTCGACCATAGCGGCCGCCAGGCAAACCGACCCGACAATGAAACGACCCGAACATGGCGGCGTCGCGCCGCCCGTCCGCGCATGAACCGCCGTGACCTGCTCAAGGGCATGGCCGCCGGCGGCGGCGCGGTGGCTGCCGCTGCCGGCGCCTACGCGCTCGCGCGCGGCATTCGTTTTCCCGTGCCGCAGGCGGAGCCGGCCGAGCTGCCGACGCGACTGGATCTGCTCGATCCACCGGTGGCGGTCGGGATGGAAGCCGCCTACCTGCAGACAGCCGATCGCCGTCCCGACGGCCTGGCGATCGAGGCGCGCTGTTTCGCGCCGCGGTTCGCCCTCGAGTTCGAAGCCCAAAGACGTCTGTCGGTGTCCGTTATCCTGCGCAACGTCTCGCCGCAGGCGACCGTCGAGGCATCCGCGGGTGTCCACATGCGCAGTTCGCGTCTCACCGGGGTCAATCGGAACATCGAACTCGAACTGCCGCCGGGGCGCCACCGCCTGGCCGCATCCGTACCCTTCGAGAACCGCTTCCGGTTTGCCGTGACCGGCGACACCGGCGGCGGCAGCGAACTGGCGTGGTGCCTGCGCCGGGCGGCCGAACTGAACGCCGATTTTCTGCTGCACGCCGGAGATTTCTACTATGCGCCCGCAGATTTCCACACGCTGCCCGGTGTGCTGGACGCGTCGCCGCTGCCGGTCTACGCGAGCATCGGCAACCACGATTTTCACGACGAGGGACGATTCGTTCACCGGGTGTTCACCCGTTGCGTGGGGCCAAGAAACGCCGCCTTCGCGCTGGGTGACACGATGTTCGTGAACTTCGACACGGCAGCGTCCACGTGGCCGGTCAGTGCGGGTGGACGCGAGCAATTGTTCGCCGCGATGCAGGCGCGTCGCGACGAGTTCGCTCACTGGGTCCTGATGACGCACCGGCCGCTGCACGATCCGCGGTTCGAAGTCGGGCACGAGGATAATCACGCGCTGTCCGCCCGCGAGTTCGATTGGGTCGCGGGACGCCTGAAAGCGCTGACGGCCGACCCGGTACTGCTTGCCGGTCACATTCATTACACCGCCGAGCACGACGAGGACGGCATTCGAACCTATATCAGCGGTGACGGACTGGGCAATCGGAACCTGGTGTCGGGACGCCAGATCGCGCGAATCCTGTTGGGTGAGAAGCAACCGGGCAG
>JAUIDF010000188.1 GCA_030429125.1 Gammaproteobacteria bacterium
GTGCCGAGAATCTCGTTGGTGGTCTTGAACGACATGTTCAGGAGCCAGTAGATCGGCAACATCAGGAAGACGATGTACGTCGTCGGAATGAGCCACTTGAAACGCTTCATTTCTGGCCCTCGCTGCGCATCATCAGGGTGTAGAAAATCCAGCTGAGCAGCAGGATGATGAGGAAGTAGATCAGCGACATGGCCGCCGCCCGCCCCAGGTCGAACTGACCGAGGGCGATCTTGACGAGATCGATGGACAGGAAAGTCGTGGTGTTGCCCGGGCCGCCGCCGGTCAGGACGAAGGGCTCGGTATAGATCATGAAGCTGTCCATGAAGCGAAGCAGCACCGCGATCGTCAGCACCCGCTTCATCTTGGGCAACTGGATATAGCGGAAGATCTGCCAGCCGCTGGCGCCGTCGATGCGCGCCGCCTGGTAGAAGGCGTCAGGGATGGAACGCAGGCCGGCATAGGCCAGCAGCACCACCAGCGAGGTCCAGTGCCAGACGTCCATGACGACGACGGTCACCCACGCCGAGCCCGGCTGCTGGGTGAAGTTGTAATCGACCCCGAGCGCGTTGACGGCGCGGCCGAGGAGGCCGATGTCCGGCAGCGCGAAGATGTTCCACATCGCGCCAACCACGTTCCACGGAATCAGCAGCGGCAGCGCCATCAGCACCAGGCACACCGACACCCAGACGCCGCGCCGGGGCATGGCCAGGGCGACGATGACGCCGAGCGGAATCTCGATCAGCAGGATCTGGCCCGTGAACATCAATTGCCGCAGGAGCGCCTCGTGAAAACGCGGCGAACCGAGCACGTCCTCGTACCACATGACACCGGACCAGAAGAACTGGTTATTACCGAAGGTTTCCTGCACCGAGTAGTTCACCACCGTCATCAACGGGATGATGGCGTTGAATGCGACCAGCACGATGACCGGCAATACCAGCCACCAGGCTTTCTGGTTGGGCGTTCTCTCGATCATCGTGCTCTTGCCTCCACGCGCCAGCCGTCAACGTACACGTTGGCGTGGCGCGGGTCGAAACGCACCCGCGCGCCGTCGGCGGGAATCTCCACGCCTTCCGGACAGAAAATCTTGAAGGGATGTCGCCCAAGCGAGGCATCGACGATGCGATAGCGGCCGATGTCGGCAATGCCGCGCACATCGACGGCAATGCCGTCCGGGTCGAAGCGAATGTACTCCGGGCGCACGCCGAGCTCGGCCGTGCCCGGGGCCTGGTCGGGCGACGGCGGCGCATCGAGCGCTATACGCTGCCCGTCGATCGACACGCCCTCCTCCTCGACCGAGCACGGGAAAAGGTTCATGCCGGGCGAGCCGATGAAGTGTCCGACGAAGGTGTGCTCGGGCCGTTCGAAGAGCGACTCCGACGTGCCCACCTGAACCACCTCGCCCTCGTGCATGACCACGATCTGGTCGGCGAACGTCAACGCCTCGGTCTGGTCGTGGGTCACGTAGATCATGGTGAAGTTGTAGCGCTGGTGCAGCTTCTTGAGCTGCGAGCGCAACTGCCACTTCAGGTGCGGATCGATTACCGTGAGCGGCTCGTCGAACATGATGACGTTGACGTCCGAGCGTACCAGGCCGCGCGCCAGCGAGATCTTCTGCTTGTCGTCGGCGGTGAGCCCGGCGGCGCGCCGGCCGAGCACGTCGGTCAGCCCGAGGCGCTCGGCCGTTTCCTTCACCAGTTCGTCGACGCGCGCGCGGTCGATACCGCGATCTCGCAGGGGAAACGCGAGGTTCTGGTAAACCGTCATGGTGTCGTAGACGACGGGAAACTGGAACACCTGGGCGATGTTGCGCTCGTCGGGCGCCAGCGTCGTCACCGATCGTCCGTCGAAGCGAACGTCACCCTCGGTCGGCGTCAGCAGCCCGGAGATGATGTTGAGCAGCGTCGACTTACCGCAGCCGGACGGTCCGAGCAGTGCATAGGCACCGCCGTCCTGCCAGGTCAGGTCGACCATCTTCAACGCGAAGTCGGCATCGGAGGCGGGCTTGTCCTCGTAGCTGTGCCGGATCTTGTCGAGTCGGATTTCGGCCATCGGGTCTCTCTACTGGATGCGCGCCCCATCGGGGCTGAACAGCATGAAACGGTCCGGGTTCACCGACACGGTGACCCTTTGTCCCACGTCGAGCTGGTGGATGCCGTGCGCCTGGCAGATCCACTGGTGTCGACCGAGGTCCAGGTGCACGAACGTCTCCGAGCCGCTGATCTCGGCGATGGTCACCGCGCCCTCGAGGTTGATGGCGTGTTCGCCGCCGGCGCCGAGACTCAGGTGGTGGGCGCGAAAACCCAGGCGATATTCGCCATCCGCCACGGCGGCATGGCCGCCGCCGACGCCCCAGGTCAGCGTGTCGTCCATGACGAACTCACCGCCGCGCTTGACCACCGCGGCGACGTTGAGCGGAGGATCGGAAAAGGTGGCCGCGGTGACGAGATCGGCCGGCGCCCGGTAGACCTCGTGGGTAACGCCGAACTGGGTGATGGCACCCTCGTGCAGGGTCGCGGTGTGGCCGCCGAGCATCAGCGCCTCGGCCGGCTCCGCGGTGGCATAAACCACGGTCGAGCCCGAATCGGCGAACAGTCTCGGCAGCTCGTTGCGCAGTTCCTCGCGCAACTTGTAGTCGAGATTGGCGAGCGGTTCGTCGAGCAGCACCAGGGGCGCACGCTTGACCAGCGCACGCGCCAGCGCCGTACGCTGCTGCTGGCCGCCGGACAGCTCGGCCGGCTTTCGGCGCAGCATGGGTCCCAGCTTGAGCAGATCGGAGACCTCGTTGACCCGTCGGTCGATCTCGTTCCGCGACGTGCCGACAACACGAAGCGGCGAAGCAATGTTTTCGTACACCGACATCGACGGATAATTGATGAACTGCTGGTAGACCATGGCAACGCCGCGCTTCTGCACCGCCAGGCCGGTGACGTCCTCGCCCTCGACGAGTATGCGTCCCGCATCGGGTTTGTCGAGGCCGGCCATCATGCGCAGCATCGTGGTCTTGCCGGACAACGTCGGACCGAGCAGGATGTTGAAGCCTCCCGGCTCGATGGTGAGGGACACGTCGCGAAGATAGTCGGTGCCGTCGCGCCGCAGGGTAATGCCTTCCAGTTCGATGGTCATGTTTGCCCTATCCCGTGGCCGTTGACGTGTCGCGGGTCGAGTCCCGGGTGTGTCGCGACAGCCAGCTCGCCAGTGCCTCGACGTCGATCCCCGCCCGGCGCAGTCCCAGCTTGCTGCGCCGCCAGAGCACATCGTCGACGGTGAGCGCCCACTCGTGTTCGATCATCCAGCGCACCTCGCGTTCGTACAACTGCTCCCCGAAATGCCTGCCGAGGCCATCGACCGAGTCCACGCCGTCGAGCAGCGCATCGATGTCGGTGCCGTAACTTCTGAACCAGCGCGCCAGCAGTCGCGGCGGCACGAACGGGTAACGGGCCAGGTAGCCCTCGAACCGCTCGCCGCGCGCCGACGGCGGAAAGTCGCCGCCAGGCAGCGGCGCGGTGCCGGTCCAGGTGGGACGGAGTCCGCCCACGTCGGGAGCGATTTTCTCGAGCGCCGCCTCCGCCAGCTTGCGGTGCGTGGTGAGCTTGCCGCCGAAGATGTTCAGCAACCCGGCGCCGCCGGCATGGTCATAGGTCAACACGTAGTCGCGGGTTGCCTCCTGGGCCTTGCTCACGCCGTCGTCGTAGAGCGGCCGCACGCCGGCGAAGTCGCCGACGACGTCGGTGTCGGGCACCGGGTAGTCGAAGTATTCTCGTACACAGCGCAACAGGTATTCGCGCTCCTCGCCGGTCATCGTCACCGACGCGGGGTCATCGTCGAAGTCGACGTCGGTCGTTCCGATCAGCACGTAGTCGTCCTCGTAGGGAAGCACGAACACGATCCGCTCGTCGTCGTTCTGCAGGATGTAGGCGCGGTCGTGGTCGAACCACTTCTTCACCACCAGGTGGCTGCCCTTGACCTTGCGCGTTCCGTAGCGCCCGGCCCTGGCGAGATCCGCCTCGACACTGTCGGACAGGAATCCGGACACCCAGGGCCCGGTGGCATTGACCAGCACTCGCGCGCTAAAACGGCTTTCCTCGCCGGAACCGGCATGTCGGGCGTCGATGGACCAGGCGCCGTCGGCGGCGCGCGCGCGGGTGCAGCGGGTACGAGTCAGGATATGTGCGCCGCGCGCCTTCGCGTCCCGGGCGGTCAACACCACCAGCCTGGAATCGTCGATCCAGCAATCGGAGTACTCGAAGGCCTTGCTGTAGGCATTCCTGAGCAGTCGACCCGGTTCGCTGGCCGGGAAGTCGGGAATCCGGCAGCTGCGGGGAAACGCGCGCCCGCCGAGA
Organism: Gammaproteobacteria bacterium; assembly: GCA_030429125.1. Classification (GTDB taxonomy): domain Bacteria; phylum Pseudomonadota; class Gammaproteobacteria; order Arenicellales; family CAJQKF01; genus BQJD01. Next base: position 4,344 of record JAUIDF010000188.1, read on the forward strand.
TGATCGTAGAGAAACAACCCGGCGCGGATCATCCACATGGGGCGCATGCTCGGGTTGTGCGGAAACACGAACCTCAGCGGTCTCGCGATGTGCGGCGCGATGCCGAGTACCACGTCGCGTTCCTTGAGCGACTCGCGAACGAGCCGGAACTCGTAGTGTTCGAGATAGCGGATACCGCCGTGGATCAGCTTGCTGCTGGCCGAAGAGGTTGCCGAGGCGAGGTCGTCCTGTTCCAGCAGCAGAACCGACAGGCCGCGCCCGGCCGCATCGCGGGCGATACCGCAGCCATTGATGCCGCCGCCGATGACGGCGATGTCGTATGTCCCGTCGCCTGCCGCGCTGTTCATTGATCCTCCACGGTGTGTACGAACACACCGGCCTCGCGGCAGTGCTCGCTGAAGACGGCCGGCGGCCGACGGTCGGTTACAAAGTGATGCACACCGCGGATGTGCGCGATGCGCACCGGCGCCGTGCGTTCGAACTTGCTGGCGTCGGCCACCAGGATCACCGAGCGGGCGTGCTCGATGATGGCCCGCGCCACCAGGATCTCGCGGTAGTCGTAGTCCAGCAGGGTACCGTCGGCATCGATGGCGGAGGCGCCGATGACGGCATAGTCGACCCGGAACTGGGACAGGAAGTCGGACGCGCGTTCACCGACGATGCCGCCATCCTCGTGACGCACGATGCCGCCCGCAACCACCAGTTCGACACCCGTCGAGCCCATCAGGATGGTGACCACGTTGACGTTGTTGGTAATCACCATGAGGTCGCGCTTGTGCTTGAGAAAGCGGGCGACCTGTTCGTTGGTGGTGCCGATGTTGATGAACAGCGAACTGCCGTCGGGGATCAGTCGCGCCGCCACCTCGCCGATGCGCCGCTTGGCATTGACCGCGATGTGGCGCCTGGCCTGGTAGCCGAGGTTGACCTGCAGGTCGTTGAACACGGCGCCGCCATGAACCCGCCGCAGGTAGTCCCCGTCGCAGAGCACGCCGAGGTCCCGGCGAATGGTCTGGGGCGTCACCATGAACTCGTCGGACAGCGTCTCGACATTGACGTTACCCTTGGCGCGGGCAAGTTCGATGATCTTTCTCTGGCGCGCCGTCAACTCGGGCGGTCTGCCCGCGCCGCTGCCTTCCTCTCGATACACGCCGGATTACACCCCGTGGCGGCGAACCGGGAAAGGCTGCGCCCTTCCCGGTTCGCGTGATACGCCAATCAGTGGACGCGGGCCGTCACTCGGACTGCCAGCGCTTGATCAGCTCTTCGTAGACGACGGTCTCACCCTGTGGCTTCTCGTTGTCGAGCTTGGCCTTGGGGGACCCCTCCTTCGCCAGCCACTCGGCCGGATCCGACTCCTCGTTCAGCCGCGGGCCGCAGCCGCCGTAGGTGTTGGCCCGTTCGTCGGCCTGCTGCATACGCGCCATGACCTGGTCCATCTCGGAGGCGAGGCGATCCATGGCTTCCTGGGGCGTGAAGGCACCGGAGTTCACGTCACCGATCTGCTGCCACCAGATCTGCGCCAGCTTCGGATAGTCGGGCACGTTGATGCCGGTGGGCGACCACAGCACGCGGTCGGGCGAACGGTAGAACTCCACCAGCCCGCCCAGCTTGGGCGCACGATCGGTGAAGGACTGGTGACGGATGGAGCTGTCGCGGATGAACGTCAGTCCGACGTGGCTCTTCTTCACGTCGACGGTCTTGGAGACCACGAACTGCGCATACAGCCACGCAGCCTTGCGACGCTCGACAGGCGTGGACTTGAACAGCGTCCACGAGCCCGCGTCCTGGTAGCCGAGCTTCTGCCCTTCCTCCCAGTACGGGCCGTGCGGCGACGGCGCCATCCGCCACAACGGGTTGCCCTCGTCATCGACGGTGTTGTTGCCCTCGCTCTTCGGCGCCACCATGGAGGCCGTGAAGGCCGTGTACCAGAAGATCTGCTGGGCCACGTTACCCTGCGACAGCGCGGGCAGCGACTGGTAGAAGTCGTAGCTCGCGGCGCCGGGAGGCGCATACTTGCGCAGCCACTCGTCCCACTTGCGGATGGCGTAGACGGCCGCCGGGCCGTTGGCCGCGCCGCCGCGCGATACCGAGGCACCGACCGGGTTGCAGGTGCCCTCCTCCATGCGGATGCCCCACTCGTCCACCGGCACGCCGTTCGGCAGGCCCTTGTCGCCGGCGCCGGCCATGGACAGCCAGGCATCGGTCATGCGCCAGCCGAGATCGGGGGCGCGCTTGCCGTAGTCCATGTGACCGTAGACGCGAACGCCGTCGATCTCCTTCACGTGGTCGGTGAAGAATTCGGCGATGTCCTCGTAGGCCGACCAGTTCACCGGCACGCCCAGCTCGTAGCCGTACATCTCCTTGAACTTTTCCTTCAGCTCGGGCTTGTCGAACCAGTCCTTGCGGTACCAGTAGAGGTTGGCGAACTGCTGGTCGGGCAACTGGTAGAGCTTGCCGTCGGGTCCGGTGGTGAACGACTTGCCGACGAAGTCGTCGACGTCGAGCATCGGGTTGGTGACGTCGGCGCCGTCGCCCGCCATCCAGTCGGTCAGGTTCACCGCGAGTTGCAGTCGCGAGTGGGTGCCGATGAGATCCGAGTCGTTGATGTAGGCGTCGTAGAGATTTCGCTCGGTCTGCATCTGCGTCTGTACCGCCTGTACCACCTCGCCCTCGCCGAGCAACTGGTGATTGACCTTGATGCCGGTGATTTCCTCGAAGGCGGCGGTAAGCGTCTTGGACTCGTACTCGTGGGTGGGAATGGTTTCCGACAGCACGTTGATCTCCATGCCGGAGAACGGCGCCGCGGCGTTGATGAACCATTCCATTTCCGCCATCTGCTCGTCCTTCGACAGCGATGATGGCTGGAACTCGTCGTTGATCCATTTTTCCGCCTCGGCCGTGCCGGCGTAGGCG
>JAUIDF010000189.1 GCA_030429125.1 Gammaproteobacteria bacterium
ACCATGCATGACATCGATACCATCCTGATCGTCGACGACGACCACGAGATCCGTTCGCTGCTCGCCGGCTACCTGGACAAGAACGGATACCGCGGCGTGGTCGCCGCCGACGGTCGCGAGATGTGGTGGTCGCTGGAGCGGCACCATGTCGACCTGGTGGTGCTCGACGTCATGCTGCCCGGGGACGACGGTCTCACCCTGTGCCGCGACCTGCGTGCGCGGACGTCGCTGCCGGTGGTCATGCTGACCGCCCGAGGCGAGGATCTCGACCGCATTCTCGGCCTGGAGATGGGTGCCGACGACTACGTCGCCAAGCCCTTCAATCCGCGTGAGCTGCTGGCGCGCATCCGCGCCGTGCTGCGCCGCAGCCGCGCCATGCCCGGGGACGCCGCGCCGCCCAGCGGCGAGGGCTTCGCCTTCGGCCGCTGGCGGGTCGACACGCGCAGCCGCAGCCTGCGCGATGTCGACGACGTGGTCGTGCCGCTCTCCGCCGCCGAATACGACCTGCTGCTCGTGTTCCTGAATCATCCTGGCCGTGTCCTCGATCGCGACCAGCTCATGGACCGGACGCGCGGCCGCGACGCCATGCCCTTCGACCGCAGCATCGACATGCAGGTCAGCCGCCTGCGCAAGCGACTCGGCACCGACGAGGACACCCCGGAATACATCAAGACGGTGCGTTCCAAGGGCTATCTGTTCGTGCCCGGGGTAACGGCGCTGTGAGGTTCTCGCCGTGGCCGCATTCGATCCGCGCCCGGCTGCTGCTGGTGATGATCGTCGGGTTGATGCTGGCGCTGGTGCTGAGCAGCGCGATCTTCTGGTGGGACCGCGACCGTTTCGCGCGCCAGATGAACGTGGATCACTATGTCGAGCGCGTGGCGGCGGCGGTGCGCCTGCTCGACGACGACGGCGGTGCGCGGCGTGCCGACATTTTAAAGGTCATGCGCACCGGCGTGTTCCGGGCGGACACCCTGCCGGCCATGCCGGCGGCCGCGGCGCTCGGCATCGACGAGACGCGGCTGTCGCGCGAAGTCCAGGCGCTGCTGCGCGAGCGCCTCGGGCGCGAGGCGGTGCTGTTCCGCGTCGCCCCGCTCCGTGGGCGGCCGTCCGGTTCAGGCAAGCCGGTGTTTCAACAGGACAGGCGTCACCGACTGCCGACCGGATTCCTGGCGGTAGTGGGGCTCGCCGACGGCTCGGCGGCGCGCTTCGAGTATCGCCTGCCGAGTCGCGACGGCTGGCCGGTGCGCCTGTTCCTGTCCACCAGCATCCTGTTGCTGGCCGTGATTCTGCTCTCGGTGGTGGCGGTGCGCCTGGTGGTGCGGCCTCTCAGGCAGGTGTCGGACCAGGCCGCGCAGATCGGGCGCGACCTGTTCACGCCGGCCATGCCGGAAACGGGGCCCACCGAGGCGCGGCACATGGCGAAGGCGATGAACACCATGCAGGACAAGATCCGCCAGCTGTTCGAGCAGCGTTCGCGCTTCCTGGCCGCGGTATCCCACGACCTGCGAACGCCCATCACCCGCATGCGCCTGCGCGCTGAGCTGATCGAGGACGACGAACTGCGCGAGCGCATGGCGCGCGACCTGGCCGAGATGGAGCGCATGGTGCAGGAGACGCTGGAGTTCATGCGCGACGGCGACCGTCGCGAGGCACTCGGCCGGGTGGATCTCAATGCCCTGGTCGACGCCCTGGCCCAGGACGCGGTGGAACAGGGCGGCGAGGTCGTGTTCGAGCCGGCCGGGCGTACGGTGGTTTCCACGCGGCCGCTGGCGCTCAAGCGCTGCCTGTCGAACCTCGTGTCCAACGCGGTGAAGTACGGCGAGCGGGTGTCGATATCGGTGACGGCGCAGGCCTCGTTCGTCAGCGTCGACATCGACGACGACGGCCCCGGCATTCCCGACGACGAGCTTGAGCGTGTCTTCGAACCGTTCTACCGCGGCAATGCCGCGCGCGGCGGTGAGGGCACCGGTCTCGGCCTGTCCATTGCCCGCGCCATTGCCGAGTCGCTCGGCGCCACGCTCACGCTTTACAACCGCGAGGCCGGCGGCCTCACGGCGCGGCTGCGTCTGCCCGCCGCGGCGCCGCATTGAAGCCGGGGAGGGGCGCCCATATAATCCCTCCGTCAAGGCGTCGTGACGGGCGGTATTTCGGGGTATGGATCGGGAAATCAACAAGTTCGAACGAAGGATCGGTCTGTACGGCGACTGGCGGGTCGCCGTGGTCGACGCGATATCCGAGTATCGCGACTGGCTGCGCCAGCAGAACCTGCTCGACAGCCAGGCAACCCACCGCATCGGTCAGATTCTCGATTCGATCCAGGACGATTCGCTCTACGTCGCCTTCGTCGCCGAGTTCTCCCGCGGCAAGTCGGAGCTGATCAACGCCACCTTTTTCTCCGACCTCGGCCGCCGCGTCCTGCCGTCCACCGCCGGGCGCACCACCATGTGCCCCACCGAGCTGCGCTACGACGAGTCGGTTCCGCCGAGCATTCGCCTGCTGCCGACGCAGACACGCCAGTCGGACAACAGTGTCGGCTACTACAAGTTGCAGCCCGAGGAGTGGACCTCCATCGCGCTCGACATCAACGATCCCGACAAGGTGGCCGAGGCGCTGGTGCGTGTCACCGACGTGCGCCGCGAGACGCGCGAGCGTGCCCGCGAGCTCGGCTTCATGATCGCCCGCGGCCCGGACGACGACGATGGCCTGCAGGTCGGCGATGACGGCATGGTGGAGATTCCGCAGTGGCGACACGCCGTCATCAACTATCCGCATCCACTGCTCGAACAGGGCCTGGTGGTGCTCGACACGCCGGGTCTGAACGCCCTCGGCGCGGAACCCGAGCTCACCCTCGGCATGCTCAGCTCGGCGCATGCGGTGGTGTTCGTGCTCGCCGCCGACACCGGCGTCACCAAGTCCGACATGAGCGTGTGGCGCAACCACGTCTGCGGGCGCGAGGCGTCCAACAGCGGCAACAAGCTGGTCGTGCTGAACAAGGTGGACGTGCTGTGGGACGACATGCGTCACCGCAGCGAGATCGAGCGCCAGATCGCATCGCAGCTCGACAATACCGCGCGTACCCTCGAGGTGCCGCGGCGCAACCTCTTCGCCCTGTCGGCACAGAAGGCCCTGCTCGGCCGCACGCGGTCCGATGGCAACCTGGTGCATTCCAGCGGCATCGGCGCCTTCGAGGACGCCCTCGCCAACCTCCTGATTCCCGCCAAGCAGGACATCGTGCGCTCGCGGATTCGCGAGGGCATCAACGACATCATCGAGGTCAACCGCGCCATCCTCGCCCGCCGCGAGAACGACGCGCTCTCGCACATCCGCGAGATCGAGGCGCTCAGCGCCCGCAACGTCAACGTGGTACGCGAGATGCTCACGCGTCTGAAGGTCGAGAAGAACCAGCTCGACCAGAACATGCGGCGCTTCCAGACCAGCCGCTCGCTGTTCTCCCGACATACCACCGCCCTGTACGATCACCTCAACATCGTCAAGCTGGAGCGCCTCATCGCCCATGCCAAGCGCGACATGTCGGTCAGCCTCACCACGCTCGGCATGCGCCAGCAGATGAACGAGTTCCTGCGCCAGGTCACCGCCTCCATGGAGGACGCCTCGGTGGAGATCAAGGAGATCTTCGAGCTCATGGAAACGGTCTACGAACGTTTCCAGGCCGAGCACGGGCTTGCCAACATTCATCCGCGCAAGTTCTCCACCGCGCGGTTCCATCGCGAGATTGAATCGCTCAAGGATCGTCACGACTTCTTCATCCGCGGCGTGTCCATGGTCATGACCGAGCAGAAGGTGCTGGTCAAGCGCTACTATGACACGGTGATGAGCAAGGTGCGCGAGGTGTTCGAGCGCGCCAATCGCGATGTCGAGGACTGGATTCGTTCCGTGATGTCGCCACTCGAGACCGAGATCCGCGAACACCAGGGGCAGCTTCGCCGCCGCCTCGAGAGCATGAAACGCATCAGTCGCACCGGCGATTCCCTGGAAGAGCGCATGGAGGAAATGAAGTACATGCGCAAGACCGTGGCCGAGCAGCGCGAGCAGAACGAGGAGCTGTTGGCGCGGGTTATCCGCTGTCTCGAGAAGCAGGCCGACCAGCCGATGCCGGTGCGACGATCGGTGGCCCGCGAGCGTGCCGGCAACGTGGTGCCGATCCCCCGCCCGCCGGTCCGGTAGTGTTCGGATCCACCTGCCATTCCCTTGAGGGTCGCGTGAACGTCATCGGCCCCGGCAAGTCGTTTCAGGACGTCACACCGTGTCATGCGGCGAGTACGCGACACGCTGCCGGCAGAGCGCTGCGAACGCGCAAGCCGTGATGTCATTGGTGGAAGAGGGCACCGGTCGCGGGGCGTGCCGAGGGGAACATCGGGCGTGAAGGCCACCAGGGGAGCCGTTGCCTGCGGCCACGCGGGCACCGCCGAGGCCGCGGTCGAGGTGTTGCGCGCGGGCGGCAATGCCGTGGATGCGGCGGTCGCGGCCTTTTTCAGCGCCTGCATCTACGAACCCGTCCTCGCCTCGCTCGGCGGCGGCGGCTTTGCCCTGTGCCGCGTCAACGGCGAGCCGCCCCGGGTGCTGGATTTCTTCACCCAGACGCCGACGGTCCGCCGGCCGCCGGCAGACCTGGATTTCGAGGAAGTCACGGTGGACTTCGGCGGCGCGACCCAGGATTTTCACGTTGGCCTCGGTTCCGTCGCGGTGCCGGGCGCCGTGAAGGGCGTCTTCGAGATGCACCGCGCGTTCGGCACCGTGCCGTTGCCCGAGCTCGCGGCGCCGGCGCTCGACGCGGTGAAGCGTCGGCCGCCGCTGTGCGAGCTGCAGGCGGATATCCTGAGGGCGGTCGAACCCATCTACATGAAGCGGCCGAGCGCCCGCGCCGTGTTCGAGAGCCCCTCGACGCCGGGCCGGGTGTTGCGCCAGGGCGATCCCCTGGTCTTCGACGCGCTCGGCGACTTCATCGACGCGCTGGTGCACGAGGGAGAGGCATTGTTCTATCGCGGGGAGGTGGCGTCGCTGATCGAGGACCAGTGCCGGGCGGGCGGGGGTTCCCTGTCGCGCGACGACATGCGCCGCTACGAGGCCCTGTGGCGCCGGCCGCTCTGCAGCGACTACCGCAACGTGCGGATCTGGCTGAACCCGCCGCCGTCCGCGGGCGGCGTACTGCTCCTGTTCGCGCTCGAGTTGCTCGGATCGCGCCGGCCGCTGGCCGACGATGCCGCCTTCTACGGCGAGCTGGCCAGCGTGCTCGCGCTGACGGACGACGCCTGGCTCGACACGGTGACGCAAGACAGGCCCTGGCCGGTGGCGGGCGAACTGCTCGATGCCGCCTTCGTGCAGCGCTACGTCGAGCGCCTCGACGGCCTGGCGCGCGGTTGGCGCGGCACCACCCACGTGAGCGTGGTGGACGCGCGCGGCGACATGGTCGGCATGACGGTGACCAACGGCGAGGGCTGCGGCGAGATCACGCCGGGTACCGGCATCATGTTCAACAACATGCTGGGCGAGGAGAACCTGAACCCGTTCGGCTTCAACCGCTGGCCGGTGAACACCCGCATGAGCTCGATGATGGCGCCGACACTGGTCGAGTGGCCGGGCGGGCGTCGCGCGATGCTCGGCTCCGGTGGCTCGAACCGGATTCGCAGCGCCGTCCTGCAGGTGCTGGTGCAGCTCGTCGACCGCGGCCGCGATCCGGAACAGGCGATGTTGGCGCCCCGTATCCACGTGGAAAAGGACCATGTCAGCATCGAGGGCGGTATTGACGACGCCCTGCGCGCGCGCCTCGTCGCCGCCTTCCAGACGCATACGCTGTTCGATGGACAGAATTTCTACTTCGGCGGTGTACACGGCGTGGAGTACGATGACGGCCGCGTGCGCGGAGCCGGCGACCCGAGGCGCGCCGGCGAGTTCAGGCAGGCCTAGTGTCCCGACCGGGGCGCAATGTCGCATGTCGGGTGCGAACGGCGTCCGGCCGCATCGTACCGGATCGCGCCGCCGCCCGGGCCGACGCCTCGGCATGCCTTGACTCGCGCCTTCTCCGACGCGCGACGCTCATGCACTACCTTGGCAGAACGATAGACCGCGGGGGATAAACATGGCAACGGAGATCGAACGCAAGTTCCTGGTCGAGGGCGACGCATGGCGCGAGGACGCCATGCGCAGCGAGCCGATGATCCAGGGATATCTTGCCAGCAGCAGCGACGGCACCGTGCGCGTGCGGCTCGAAGGCGCGACGGCGCATATCAATATCAAGAGCGCCGGTCTCGACATCGAACGTCGTGAGTACGAGTACGTCATTCCGGTCGACGACGCGCGGGAAATACTCGATTCCCTGTGCGGCGGGCGCGTGGTGCGCAAGACGCGCCACTATTGTCCCGCCGGAGCGCACACCTTCGAGATCGACGTCTTCGAGGGTGCGAACCAGGGTCTCGTCGTCGCCGAGGTCGAGCTGTCCAGTCGCGACGAGGACTTCGAGCGGCCGTCGTGGTTGGGCGAGGAGGTGTCGGGAGACGCCCGCTACCTGAACAACAATCTCGCCACGCGGCCGTTTCGCGACTGGTGAAAGCGGCTCGCCCGCCCGCTAGTGGTGGCCGCCGTCGCCCCGGTCCGTGCCGACGCCGGCCCGGCTGATGGCCGGGCCGATGGTCAGTCCCTGCACGATGATGGAGAAAGCCACCACCACGTAGGTAATGGTGATCAGGTAATCCCGGTACGGCCCCGGCGGCAGCGACAGGGCGAGGGCCACGGAAATGCCGCCGCGCAGGCCACCCCAGGTCAGCAGCTTGACCACGTGCGGCGAGAAGGTGCGCCGCGAGCGAAGCAGCCCGACCAGGAAGCCCAGCCCCACGAAGCGCGCCAGCATGACCATGGGAATGGCGATGGCGCCGAGCAGCAGCGCGCCGTCGGGAAATGCCAGCACCAGCACCTCGACGCCGATCAGCACGAACAGCAGGGCATTGAGAATCTCGTCGACGAGTTCCCAGAACGTGTCGAGGTGCTCGCGCGTCTTCTCCGACATCGCGTGGCGGCGACCCACGTTACCGATCAGC
>JAUIDF010000190.1 GCA_030429125.1 Gammaproteobacteria bacterium
GCCGCGCGCCCAGGGCGCGTCCCAGGCCATGCTCTTCGGCGCCGGCCTCTCGCGCGAGGACATGAACAAGGCCCAGGTGGGTATCGCCTCCATCTGGTGGGAAGGCAATACCTGCAACATGCACCTGAACGACATTGCCGCGAAGGTCAAGCAGGGGGTGGGCGAGGCCGGACTGATCGGCATGCGTTTCAACACCATCGGCGTCAGCGACGGCATCTCCATGGGCACCGAGGGTATGAGCTACTCGCTGCAATCGCGCGACCTCATCGCCGACAGCATCGAGACGGTCACCGCCGCGCAGTGGTACGACGGCCTGATCACCATCCCCGGCTGCGACAAGAACATGCCGGGCTGCCTGATGGCCATGGCACGTCTCGACCGCCCGTCACTGATGGTCTACGGCGGGACCATTCGTGGCGGACGGGCGCGCGGACAGGTGGTCGACATCGTCTCGGCGTTCCAGAGTTACGGCCAGTACCTGGCCAAGGCCATCGACGACGACTACCGGCAGGAGATCGTCGAGAACGCCTGCCCGGGCGCCGGCGCGTGCGGCGGCATGTACACGGCCAACACCATGGCCAGCGCCATCGAGGCCATGGGCATGTCGTTGCCCTACAGTTCGTCGACGCCGGCCACCGATCCGTTGAAGCTGGAGGAATGCGTGCGTGCCGGCCACGCCGTTCGCCATCTCCTCGAGCGCGGCATCCGCCCGAGCGACATCATGACGCGCAGCGCCTTCGAGAACGCCATGGTCATGGTCTCGGCACTGGGCGGCTCCACCAACGCGGTGCTGCACCTGATCGCCATGGCCCGCGCGGCGGGCGTGGACCTCGGCATCGACGATTTCCAGAAGATCTCCGATCGCGTGCCGTTTATCGCCGACCTGAAACCGAGCGGCCAGTACGTGATGGAGGACGTCCACGCCATCGGCGGCATTCCCGCGGTCATGCGCTACCTGCTCGACGAGGGCTTCATCGACGGCGGCAATCTCACCGTGACGGGCAGGACGGTGGCCGAGAATCTCGCCGACGTGAAACCGATTGGTCGCGACCAGGACGTCATCCACTTTCTCGACAACCCGATCAAGGCCACGGGTCATATCCGCATCCTCAAGGGGTCCCTGGCGCCCGGCGGTTCGGTGGCCAAGATCACCGGCAAGGAAGGGCTGCAGTTCAAGGGTCCGGCGCGCGTGTTCGACGGCGAGGAGGACATGCTGAAGGCGCTGGAAGAGGACAAAATTCAGAAGGGTGACGTCATCGTCATCCGCTACGAGGGACCGAAGGGCGGTCCGGGAATGCCCGAAATGCTCACCCCCACCTCCGCGATCATGGGCGCCGGGTTGGGATCGGACGTCGCGCTCATCACCGATGGCAGGTTCTCCGGGGGGTCGCACGGTTTCATCATCGGCCACGTGGTGCCCGAGGCGCAGGAAGGCGGACCCATCGGTCTGATTCGCGACGGCGACGTGATCGCCATCGACGCCGAGGCCAACACGCTGGACGTCGAAGTGGACGAGGCCGAGATGGCGCGCCGGCGCGAGTCGTGGAAGATGCCGCCGTACAAGGCCAGTCGGGGCACCTTGTACAAGTACATCAAGAACGTCGCCGACGCGAGCCAAGGCTGCGTCACCGACGAGTAGCGTGAGGCGATCGTGAACTGGTGGGGCAAGCTGGCTGGCGGTGCTTTCGGCTTCCTGCTCGGGGGGCCGCTTGGCGCGCTGCTGGGCGCGGCGCTGGGCCACCAGTTCGACAAGGGACTGAGGGGCGTCAAGCAACTCGAGGATGACGGCGACCTGACCGAGCGTACCCAGGCGGCTTTTTTCACCGCGAGTTTCGCGGTGATGGGCTATGTCGCCAAGGCCGACGGCCGCGTCAGCGAATCGGAGATCGCCCGCGCGCGGCAGGTCATGTCGCAGATGCAGCTGGACGAAGACCAGCAGCAGGCGGCGATCAAGTTGTTCAACGCCGGCAAGGCAGCCGATTTCGATCTCGGCGGCGCCATCGAACAGTTTCGCGCCGAGTGTCACCGGCGCATCAATCTCGTCCGCTTCTTCCTCGAGATCCAGATCATGACGGCGATGGCGGACGGCGAGTTGCACGCGGGCGAGCGTGCGGCATTGCTCGACATCGCCTCGCGGCTGGGTATTTCGCGGCGTTACTTCGAGAAGCTGCTGAACATCGCGGCGGGTTTCGACGGCGGCGGCACGCCCGGCAAGGCGCCCGCGTCGCGACAGCAACTCGACGATGCCTACAAGCTGCTCGGCGTGTCGCGCAGTGCCGACGATGCCGAGGTCAAGCGCGCCTATCGCCGCCTGATGAACCAGCACCACCCCGACAAGCTGGTGGCCCGGGGCATGCCGGAGGAGATGGTCGAGATCGCCAACCGGAAATCGCGCGAAATCCGCGAGGCCTACGACCGCGTCCGCGAAAGCCGAAAGCGGGACGAGGCCGCCTGACCGCGGTGCCGCGCTTGAATTGCCGGCATTCCCCACCCCATCTGTTGATGACATCACCCAAGGGCATCGCTCATGTCCGATTCACACCACGTCGTCTGCGCGGCCTGCGCCGGCGTCAACCGGGTTCCCGCCGATCGCGATCCGGCCGCGGCACGGTGCGGCAAGTGCGGGCAGCCACTGTTTGGCGGCAGGCCGGCCGACCTCGACGACGCGGGGTTTGCACGCTTCGTGGAGCGAAACGATCGGCCGGTGGTGGTCGACTTCTGGGCTGCCTGGTGCGGGCCATGCCGCACCATGGCGCCGGTGTTCGAACAGGCGGCGGCCGATCTCGAACCATCGGTGCGCTTCGCCCGGGTCGATACCGAGCGGGCTCGCGCCGTATCGGTGAAATACGGTATCCGCAGTATTCCAACCCTGATCCTGTTTCGCCGCGGGCGCGAGGTCTCGCGTCAGAGCGGCGCGATGCCCCTGCAGGCGCTGAAGCAATGGATCACCCGCGCCGCCGGTTGAGTCATGCCCGCGCTCGACGCTGAACGCGCCGCGAAGGGCGCGATCGTCCTCGTGCCGGGCCTGGGGCTGGGTGGCGTCGAACTGGCCGTTCTTGCTTCCAGGTTGCGGCGGCGCGGCTGGCCCGTGTCGATCTTCCGGCATTTCCCCTGGCGTCACTCACTCGGCGAGAAAGCCGCGGCATTGTCCGACCACTGCCGTTCGCAGCCTCACGATGTCATTCACCTGGTCGGTCACTCCATGGGCGGCAACATCGTCCTCGCCTGCCTGGCGGACCGCGACACCGGCCGTCCGGGTCGCGTGCTCCTGCTCGGATCGCCGGTGCGGGGCTCGGAAACGGCGCGGCGGGTGGCCGGTCTGCCGCTCGGTGAGCGGCTTCTCGGTCGCTGCATGAACGAGGCGCGCCGAACCGAGTTCGTGCTGCCGGCGGATCGCGAAGTCGGGGGCATTGCCGGCCGACGCAATGTCGGCGTCGGCCTCGCCGTCGGCGCCGGATCGCCGGGAGACGGCGTGGTCCGTCTCGACGAGGCCATCGTCGACACCATGGTCGATACCAGCGTCGTCGACGCCGCGCACACCGGCATGTTGTTCTCCTCCGTGGTGGCGCACCAGGTCGACGGATTCCTTCGCCATGGGCGCTTCGCGACGTTGCACGGCGATGGGTGAACGCGCTGGCGACTGGCGCACGGTCGGCTTGCCGATGGCGACCGGCGCGGCGTCGCTGGATCATCACCGCACCCTTCACGTGCGATGCGGATCCGATATCCACCATGCATTGACCGAGGCCGGATTTACCGGCCGCTTCCTCGAATTCTCCGATCCCTACTGCCAGGGTCCCGTGCGCCGACTGGCGCGCGATGCGTTCATAGACGAGCGGGCCGCCTTTCTCGATGCCGCCTACGGCGAAGACGGCATGTCCCATCGCGACCGACTCGCGGCCGAGTACGACGATCTCGATCGCGCCGGCCTGTTCGAGCGCGTCATCCTGTGGTTCGAGCACGATACCTACGACCAGTTGATCCTGGCCCGTGTGCTGTCGACCCTGCCCGGCGTGGTCGGCGACGTGCCGATCGAACTGATCTGCGTCGATGAAGTACCGGGCGTGGATCGCTTCATCGGACTTGGCCAGCTGGCGCCGGCGCAGCTCGTCGAACTGTGGCATCGGCATCGACGCGAGGTCACGTCCGCCGACATCGAGACGGCCCGCGCTGCCTTCGATGCCCTGTGCGACAGCGATCCGACGCGGCTCGCAGGGATCGCGTACCGGACGGATTCTCCGGTGCCCATCATGACCAGGGCGCTACGCCGCCATCTCGAGGAATTGCCCGGTGCGATCGATGGCCTCGGCCTGACCCAGCGACTGGTGCTGGAGATCGTCGACGCCGAAGGGCCGCTCACCGCGGGGCAGGCGTTTCGCACCTTGATGATGGAGCGTGAAACGCTGCCGTTTCTCGGCGACCTGATGTTCTGGTACGTGCTGCGCGACGTCATGGCGACGCGCGAACCGGTATTGCGCCTCGATGCCGATAGCCGCGATCAATCGTGGCCGAGGAAGAAACTATCCATAGCCCGCGCCGGGCGTTGCATACTAGGGGGAGAGATGGATTATCTCGATCTCTACGAGGCAAGCCGATGGGTCGGCGGCGTGAAAGTCACCGGCCACGGTACGCCGCCGCGATGGGACCGCGAGTCGGAGCGGCTCGTGCCTACTCCAGGCTGATGCGCAGTGCCGCCGCGGCGGCGACGGGCGCCAGCACCAGCGCCAGCATGCCGATGGCGGCGAGCACGTAGAACTGACCTGCCACCGGCAGTCCGGACGACGCGGCCTCGAGCAGGTTTGCGCCGAAGATCAGCACCGGCACGTACAGCGGCAGTACCAGCAACGTGAGCAGGACGCCGCCGCGGCGCATGCCGGCCGTCAACGCAACGCCGATGGCGCCGATGAGGCTGAGTGTGGGTGTGCCGATGGCCAGGCTGGCGAGCAATACCGGCAGCAGGGCGGGATCGAGATTGAGCATCAATGCGATCACCGGCGCGACGACGATCAGGGGAATTCCCGATACGAGCCAATGCACGAGAATCTTTGCCAGCACCAGCACCGTGAGCGGATGGGGCGACAGCGCCATCTGCTCCAGCGTGCCGTCTTCGAAGTCGGGCTTGAACAGGTTGTCGAGGCCGAGCAGCGTGGCAAGCAGCGCCGCGACCCAGATCACGCCGGGCGCGATGTGTCGCAGCTGTTCGGGATCGGATCCGACCCCGAATGGAAACAGCGACGACACGATGACGAAGAACAGGAGCGGGTTCGCGAGATCGCCGCGATTGTAGTAGGCAAGGGCGAGTTCGCGTCGCACCATGGCGGCGAAGGCGCGGGCGAGTCCTGGTTCGACGGAGCTCACAGGTGAACGGCCCGGGTGTGAATGTCGCCGAAGCGAAGCGGCTGGTGGCTGGTGATCAGCACCATGCCGCCGTCGTGTGCGTGCGATTCGAGCAACTGCTGGAAGCCGGCGACGCCATCGGCATCGAGGGCGGTGGCCGGTTCGTCGAGCACCCACAGCTGTGCACCCGACATCAACAGCCTCGCGATGGCCACGCGCCGCTTCTGTCCCGCGGACAGGAAACGGCACGGAACGTCCTCGTAGCCGGCGAGCCCGGCACGTTCGAGCGCGGATACCGTCTGCACGTCCGCGCGCGAAGGCGACAGCGAGCGCGCCGCCTCGAGGTTGTCCAGCGGCGACAGTTCCGCCTTCACGCCATTCAGGTGACCGACGTAGCAGAGTCGAGAACGAAACGTATCGCCGCGATGATCGAGCCGTTCACCGCACCACAGGACCTCGCCGCGTTCAGGGGTCGCGAGGCCGCACACGATTCGCAGCAGGCTCGTCTTGCCGGCGCCGTTGGCACCGTGTACCTGGCAGATCTCGCCGGCGCGGACGTTAAGGTTGAAGTCCTCGAACAGCAGGTTGTCGCCGCGCACGCAGGCGAGGTCCTGGCACTGGAGCCGGCTGTCGGGTGAGAAGGGCATGATGAGACGGATCAGGCTCGCAGTGGTTGACTGGCCCGGCGTCGCATTGCGGTGCCGTAAACCGCTGGCGCCGCGCAGAAAGTGGTCGACGCCTGCGCGATACCGGTTGCCGGGAGAATTTGTATGATTTGAGCAAGACTGCAATTATACATTCATCATTACCTGACAATGGCCCGCCGGGTGCCGTGATCGACACGCGACGCACCGGGCGAGGCGGACCACCGGAGGCTTTCCCCACACCATGACGGTCATGCAGCAACAATCGACTCGACCCGGACGCGGCAAGGGCCGCGGCCGTGGCCGGGGCAAGGGTCGCGCCGTTGACTCGGCGGCCCTTCAACGCGTCGCCCAACTGGTGGGCGAGACACCGCGCCGGGATCGGCTGATCGAGTACCTGCACCGCATCCAGGATGCCTCCGGCTACCTGCACAGTACCGAGCTGGTGGCGCTGGCGCGGCTGATGAAACTGGCGCCGGTCGAGGTCTACGAGGTGGCGACGTTCTATCATCACTTTGACGTGGTCCGTGACCAGGAGGCGCCGCCGCCGCCGCTCACCGTGCGCGTCTGCGATTCGGTGAGTTGCGAGATGGCCGGCGCCAACGAGCTGGTCGACATGCTCGAGTCCTCGCTTGGCGAGGGCGTGCGCGTACAGCGCGTGCCCTGCGTGGGCCGCTGCGACACGGCGCCGGTGGCGACGATCAATCATCGGCCGGTGGCGCATGCCGACGTCGACGCCGTTCGCGGCGCCGCCGATGATCCCGGCGCCATGCCGCTGTTCGACGCCGAGCCGGTCCGCCTCGACGACTACGTGGAGAAGGGCGGCTACCAGCTGCTGGACGACGTGGTCAACGGCCGCATCGAGGCCGAGACAATCATCAAGGCGCTCGAGGATTCCGGGCTGCGCGGGCTCGGCGGCGCGGGATTCCCGGCCGGTCGCAAGTGGCGCATCGTCCGCGACCAGCCGGCGCCGCGGCTGATGGCGGTCAACGCCGACGAG
>JAUIDF010000191.1 GCA_030429125.1 Gammaproteobacteria bacterium
CGCCGCAGTTCCCCGAGTCCGGCGCATTCTCCACGCGCGGCAAGCTGGACAAGTGCACGTTCTGCGCCGGCGGTCCGGAGGAGACGGGCAGCGCGGACGAGCACCGCAAGTACGGCGCCAACCGCCTGGCCGAGGGCAAGCTGCCGGCCTGTGCCGAGATGTGTGCGACCAAGGCGCTGCTTGCGGGCGACGCCGACGTGGTCGCGGATATCTACCGCAAGCGTGTCGTCAATCGCGGCGCCAGCGTGCTCGACTGGGGTGTGCAGTACCAGAACCAGAGCCTGCGCGATTCCGCCGGGTTGTCGGGCAAGGCGAGCAGTTCCGACTGACACGCGCCGCGCGCAGACGTGGTATAACGCAACGGCCGGGCGCACCGCTTCCCGCGGTGCGCCCGGCACGGTTTGTCACAACGGAGGACGGCGCCTTGCGACGCATCGACGAGGCCCGGCGTGACGTCGGGTCGATCCTGTTATTCTTGCTGGTCACCGCCATTCTCCTCGCGCCCGCCGGCGCCCGCGCCCAGGACCCGCAGGGACCGCCCGCGGTCAACGATCCCATTTCCGTTCCCAATCCCGCCACCGACCTGTGGCGCAACGTGCGCGATCGAACCCAGCCCGACGCCAACGATCCCGGCGTGCGCAACGTGCCGCCCCAGGCGCTGGCGCGCGATCTCTGGACCCAGGTCACCGCGGCCCAACGCGATATCGCCGGCAGTACGCAGGTCCGAGGCCCCGACGCCGGCGTGCTGATCAACACCCAGGGCGAGCAGTGGCGTCATTTCCGCATCGCCCAACTGGTGCCGCTGGCGGGTTACCTGCTCGGTGGCGTCCTGGTGCTCATCGCGCTGTTCCGACTGGTCCGCGGCCGGATCCGGATCCAGGCCGGCTGGTCGCACCTGCGCATCCGGCGGTTTTCCAACTGGCAACGACTGGTGCACTGGACCGTGGCCAGCACGTTCGTCATTCTCGGCCTGACCGGCTGCGTGCTGCTGTTCGGCCGTTTCGTCATCATTCCCCTGATGGGTAACGAACTCTTCAGCTACCTCGCCATCGCTTCCAAGCGTATCCACGACTTCGTCGGCCCGGTGTTCGGCGTTGCCCTGGTGATCCAGTTCGTATTGTTCGTGCGCGGCAACGGCCCGCGTCTGAAGGAAGACATCATGTGGATACTCAAGGGCGGGGGCCTTCTCGGCGCACACGCCAGCTCCCACCGGTACAATGCCGGTGAAAAGGCGTGGTTCTGGCTGGCCATGCTGGGCGGCGTCGTGGTCGTGGCCTCCGGCCTGCTGCTCGACTTCCCGATCTTTGGCCAGGACCGGGCCGACATGACGTTTGCCCACGTCATCCACTCGGTGAGCGCGGTCTTGATTCTCGCTGCATCGTTCGGACATATTTACATGGGCACCGTCGCCATGGAGGGCGCCTTCGAGTCGATGGCCACGGGCTACTGCGACGCCAACTGGGCCCGCGAGCATCACGACCTCTGGTACGAGGAAGTCGCGTCGACTGCGGAGCCCCGGCCGGCGCAAGCCGCTGGTGCCACCGGACAACCCGGCGTCGACGAGGCGAAGTCGACCGCGTAGCCCCGCGCTGCGGGTCGGTCGCCCCGGGGCGCCGTCACCCGCAACGAGGGTCGATTCCCGTCATGATTCCCGAGCAGGCAGTACGCACGACCGCGCCCGGAGGCCGCGGCCGACCGGCCATGAGCCGGTGTGGCGTGGATCCCACGCGCGAGGTCGACGTGGTCGATCAGGACGGTGTGCGACAGATCGTCCATGCGGCGACCGAGCTGGCCCTCGCGGTCATTGTCGACGGCCAGGAAATCGTCACCCTGATGACCCTCGGCACCGAACCGGAAACGCTGGTGCTCGGCTACCTGCGCAACCAGCGTCTGGTCGAGCGGCTCGACGACATTGCGTCGGTGGAGGTCGACTGGACGACGGGCACGGCCCGCGTCCGGACGGCAAGCGGCCGCGGCGTGGACGCGCTGTCGGTCGAGCCGCGCCATCGCATCGTAACGACGGGCTGCGGCCAGGGCACGATCTACAGTTGCACGCTCGACAAGCTGTACGAGCACCGTCTGCCCGAGCGGCCCGTGCGACAGGGCGACATCTACGACGCCCTCGCCGCGGTCGGCCGGCTCAACACCGTTTATCGTCGTGCGGGCTCGGTGCATGGCTGTGCCGTGGTGTACGAAGGCCGCGTCACCGCCTTCGTCGAGGACGTCGGCCGGCACAATGCCATGGATACCATCGCCGGGCGCATGTGGCTCGAGGGCAGCGACGGCGACGGCGCCGTGTTCTACACGACGGGGCGACTCACGTCGGAGATCGTCATGAAGGCGGCGATGATGACCCTGCCCGTGCTGGTGTCGCGCAACGGCGTGACGCGCATGGCGGTGGAACTGGCCGAGGATCTCGGCGTCATGCTCGTGGCGCGCGCCAAGAGCCGCCACTTCCAGGTGTTCAGTTGCCACGAGCGCCTGGCGCTGGACCGCAAGCCGACGCCCTGACCACCACGTCGCGGTCCGCCGTGCCGAGCGGCGCCGCCTGTGCGACGACAAACGATTTTAAGCAACCGAGAGAGGTCACGAAGACGTGAACGAAGATCATCTGAACATGCAGATTCGCAAGTTTCTGAAGAAAGTCGGCATCCAGTCCCAGCGCGAGATCGAGGACGCGGTGAAAGGCGCGGACGCACGCGGCGCGCTCGCCACCGGAAAACCGATGGCCGCGCAGGTGCGCCTGACCGTGGCCGATCTCGATCTCGACGTGACTATCGACGGCAGCATCACCGTCGAGGAGTAGGGCGCCCGCGTCGCGCTCGCGGGCACGTTACCCCCGTTCGGCACGCGACAACCACTTGATCGTCCCGAGGCGGTGATGGCACCCCGCCCGGGTGCCGCGGCATGATCCGGGCTGTTTGCCGCCGCTACAGGGCGCGCCTGTTCCCCGGGCGTGTGTGCCTGCATTATCCTTAGCCGTCCAACCATCCACCGGGTGAACTGATTTGGCCAGTCGCTCCGCCAGCGCGCGCCGGGAAGAACCGCCGAAGGCACGGCGCGAGACCGCGGTGACGCGGCGCTACCCGCAGAAATCGGTACTGATCGTCGACGACGAATTCGGTATTCGAAACTTTCTCGTCAAGGGGCTGCGCGAGCGTTTTGGCCTGGTCGAGTTCGCCGAGGACGTGGAGAAGGCCGAGTCCATTCGGCTGCGGTGTCATTTCGACCTGATCATCGCCGACATTCGCCTGCCGGGGCGTTCGGGCGTCGACTGGGTGAGCGAGATGCGCGAGCACGGCGGCACCACCGCGGTCATTTTCATCACCGCCCATGCCGACCTGGAGACGGCGGTGGCCGCGCTGCGCGCCGGCGCCGCGGACTTCATCATGAAGCCGTTCCGCATGGACCAGATGCTGGCATCCATCGAGCGATGCATGGAGCGCCAGCAAATCCAGCGCGAGAACTACCTGCTGCGCCGCGAAGTCGACAAGTGGTTCGACAGCGGCATCGTGGGCGACTCCCGGGCGATCCGGGGACTGCTGGATCTGCTCGATCGCATCGCGCCGACCCCGAGCACCGTACTCATCGAGGGGGAGTCGGGCACCGGCAAGGAGCTGGCCGCGCGGGCATTGCACCGCTGGGGCGGACGCGGTGGCAGTTTCGTGCCGATCAACTGCGGCGCCCTCACCGAGGACCTCATGGAGAGCGAGCTGTTCGGTCACGTCAAGGGTTCGTTCACCGGCGCCAATACCAGCCGCGAGGGCCTGTTCAACTATGCCTCGGGCGGTACCGTGTTTCTCGACGAAATCGGCGAAATGCCGCTCTCCATGCAGGTTCACCTGCTGCGGGTGCTGGAGAACAAGACCATCCGCCAGGTGGGTGCGAACCGCGAGATGCCGGTGGACGTCCGGGTCATCGCCGCGACCAATCGCGACCTGCGCGAGCTGGTCGAGCGCGGCGTGTTCCGCGAGGATCTGTTCTACCGCCTCAACGTGGTCAGCGTGCTGATGCCGCCGCTTCGCGAACGGCTCGAGGACCTGCCGCTGCTGGTGGAACACTTTGCCTCGGCGCTCGCCGCGGACATGGGCCTTCCCATGCCCGATGCCGACCCCGCGCAGCTGCGCGAGCTGGCGCGTTACGATTGGCCGGGCAACGTGCGCGAGCTCAAGAACGTCATCGAACGATGCCTGCTGCTCGGCGTGTCACCGGGACAGTGCCTGTCCCTCGGTGGCGGCGTCGAGGTCGAGGTCGAGGAGTCGCCGCTCAGTGACGTCCTCGACGATGTCATCCGCCAGCACGTGTTGCGGGTGCTCGATCGCGAGAACGGCAACAAGTCCGCCGCCGCGAGGATCCTGGGCGTTTCGCGCAAGACACTGGAACGCAAGGTCGCGGCGTGGCGCGAGTGATGCCGTCTGCCGCTCCGCCGGCCGCGCGACGCGCCGACCGGTAGTTCTTCACGTGACCATCGTATCGCACCTGTCCCGGACCATCAGCGGCAGCGTGCGTTACAAGCTGCTGGTGCTGGTGCTGTTCCCCATCCTGCTGGTGATGCCGGTGGCGCTGGCGCTCGCCGTGTACTGGGGGCGGGATTTCACCTACGACCAGCTGTTCATCAAGGTCAATACGGACCTGTCGGTGTCGCACGACGTCTTCGATCGCAAGCAACGCGACTTTCTCGGCTACCTGCGATCGCTGGCGGAGTCCTATGCCTTTCGCACCGCATTTCGCGACGATGACGGTGTCGCGATACGCACGCTGTTACGACAGGTGGTGTCCGACCGGGGCCTGTCCTACCTGGCGCTGCGCGCGCCCGGCGGCGACGTGCGCTACGGCGGTGGCCATGCCGTCAACCTCGATGGCTCCGCGCTGTTCCAGTCCGCCGCCTCGGGCCGGCCGCGGGCGGGCATCGAGATATTCACGGCCGAGGCGCTCGAAGACCTGTCGCCGTCGATGGCCGACGGCGTACGCCTCGCGCTCATCGATACACCGCGCGCGCGACCCACGGATCGCCGCGTCGAGGATCGCGGGATGATGATTCGCGTGGCCTACCCGGTGATCGGTGCCGCCGGTATCGTCGAGGGCGTGCTCGACGGCGGGGTACTGCTGAACAACAATTTCGATTTCGTCGATGCCATTCGTGATCTCGTTTACGGCCCCGGCAGCCTGCCGGCGGGCAGCATCGGCACCGTCACCGTGTTTCTCGACGACGTGCGCATCTCCACCAACGTACCGGTACGACCGGGCGAGCGGGCGCTCGGCACGCGCGTATCCAACGAGGTGCGCACCCGGGTGCTCGACCAGGGCGAAACCTGGATCGACCGGGCCTTCGTCGTCAACGACTGGTACATCTCCTCCTACGAGCCCATCGTCGACGTCAACGGTGACCGGGTCGGCATGCTGTACGCGGGGTTTCTCGAAACGCCGTTTCGCAACGCGCTGTGGCGCGCCCTGGCCATCCTGGTCCTGTTGTTCGTGGTGCTGATGGTGCTCTCCGCCCTGGTCGCGGTGCGCGGCGCGAAGACCATTTTCAAGCCGATTGAGGCGATGAGCGCGGTGGTGCGCGCCACGCGTACCGGCGAGGCGCGGCGGGTGGGCGCGTTGCGCTCGCGCGACGAGGTCGGCGAACTGGCACGCGAGTTCGATGCCATGCTCGACCTGTTGCAGGAGCGCAATCGCGAGATCCAGACCTGGGCCGATCAGCTCGAGGACAAGGTGGCCGAGCGCACCGCCGAGCTCGAGCAGAAAAACCTCGATCTGCGCCGCACCATCGCCGCGCTTCGCGACACGCGCGCGCAACTGGTCGTTGCCGAGAAGCTGGCCGCGCTCGGCGAGCTCACCGCCGGGGTCGCTCACGAGATCAACAATCCCACCCAGGTCATGCTCGGCAACCTCGAGGTCATCGAACAGCAGCTTGGCGAATCGGCGGAACCGGTGCGCGACGAAATTCGCCTGGTGATCGACCAGATTTATCGTATCCAGGACATCATCAACAACCTGCTCCAGTATGCGCGACCCGACGAATATGCCGGTTACCTGACTGATGTCGACGTCAACGAGCTGATCTTGGCAACGCTCAAACTGGTCCGCCATCTCAGGAAGGAGAAGGCGTTCACGATCGACCTCTCGCTGGAGGCGGCGACCCGCGTGCGCATCAGCAGCCACGAACTGCAGCAGGTGCTGGTCAACCTGCTGGTCAATGCCATCCAGGCGCTGCCGCAAAGCGAAGGCGAGGTGACGGTCAAGTCGCGTGACTGGGAGCGGCGGGGCGTGGTGATCTCGGTGGAGGACAATGGCGCCGGCATGGATGCCGACAGTCTCAACCGCGTGTTCAACCCTTTCTACAGCACCAAGGGGCAGGGCGGCGGCACGGGCCTGGGACTGTCGGTGAGTTACGGACTGATCCGACGCTATGGCGGCAATATCAAGGCCGATTCCACGCCGGGCGAGGGGTCGCGATTTACGCTGTGGCTGCTGTCGGAGCCGGACATGATTGCCGACGACCAGACCATTGCCGAGCAACTGCGGAGCATCGAGGCCGACGCCCGCAGTCTCGGCTTGTAACACCACGCGCCGTCAGCGGCGAGGAGGCATCGGGACCATGAGTGAACAACGACAGCGGCGGCGTTTTCTCGGTCGCTGCGGCGCACTGGTCGGCATGTTGGCCGCCACGCGCGGGGCGCCCGCCGCCGGGGCGTTCAGATCCTTCGGGCCGGTGCTGCTGGTCGATCGGGCAGAGAGGCCGCTCGATCCGGGCATGCTCGAACCGCGCACCGAGTACATTTTCCAGTATCCGTTCATCAGCACGCCCTGTTTTCTCATCGACCTCGACCGCGAACTGCCCGGGGGCGAGGAATTGTCCCATTCAGGCGGGCAGTCATACCGCTGGGACGGCGGCGTGGGCCCGCGGCGCTCGGTGGTCGCGTTCTCGGCCATCTGCGCCCATCGCCTTTCCCATCC
>JAUIDF010000192.1 GCA_030429125.1 Gammaproteobacteria bacterium
GCCGCAAGCTGTCCGCCGTGGCGATGCTCTCGGACCCGAACGAATACGACGGCGGCGAACTGCGGCTGAAAGACACCTATGCGCGGGAACTCCACGATCCGGCGGAAACGGCGCGTTTCAGGCAACGCGGCAGCGTGGTGGTTTTTCCATCCTACATCCTGCACACGGTAACGCCCGTCACCGCGGGACGCCGCTTCTCCATCGTCTCATGGATCGTCGGCCCGCCGTTCGCCTGACGACCCGACCACGAACGGGCGCGTCGGTGCCGCGAGCCATCGGAAAAAGATCGCGTCAGCGGAACCGAGATACTGGTCGGTGAGATTCCAGTAACGCGACGCCTCGGCCTGGAACGGGAACAGGCCCGGCACGGTTTCATATGCCCGTGGAAACCAGACCGCCCGCCGTTCCATCATCGTGTCGACGTCCAGCCGTATCATGTTCAACGGGTTGAGCGCGCCGATCAGCAACGCAAGTGCCAGCAACGTCCGCCGGACGCGGCCTGCGGCGGGGTCGAGCAGCATGGCGCACGCGGCAAGGGCAATCACGAGCAGCGCGACCGTCGAACCGCGCATGGACAGGTCGTTGAACAGACCGTAGTGAGCCGCCGGCAGCACGCAAAGCCAGACCATGGCGACCACGACCCACGGCGCTCGCGGATCACGCCGCGCGGCGCGCCGGTAGCAGGAGACGACGAGCAGGCACACGGCGACGAGTTCGATGCCGATGAACTCGAGCCACGGCAGCAGGTACTCGCCGGGCCAACGTTCGAGAGGATAGAGAAAGAATGCGCCCCAGTCGCGGTTTTCGACCGGCGGGTAGTATCGATCCGGCAGTTTGTAGGGGACCGTTCGCGCGAGGTAGTACCCGAGCGCGACGAGGCCGATGGTGATGCCCGCGATAGCGCCCGGCGCCGCACGCCGGTTCGCGACGCGCTCGGCGTACGCGCGGTACGCGAGCAGGCAGGCAAACGGTAACAGGGCGACTGTCGAGAAAGGCGACCAGAGGGTCGACAGGCCAAGCACGAGCACGACCGGACCGTGCGCATCGACGCGACGGTACGCATCGAGCAGCAGGCAGCCACCCAGCCACGCACCCATCGCGTGCTGTGGTGCGTGCACCAGCATCGACAGGTGAGACGGATACGCCCACGCAGTCAACCAGGCAAACTCGAGGTCGTACGTGTCCAGCAACGCCGGCAACCGGTCGGGATGATGGAGTACCGCGGCCACGGCGTCCCAGCCGGAAAAGAAAACGAACACGAGCGATGCCGCGATCGCCGCACCACCGGTCAGCACGATCAGCCAACCGTAAAGAAGCACGATACCGATGGCGGTCCAGGCAAACAGCGCGAAGTAGCCGATGTCCCAGCCGCCCATCTTTCCGAACAGCGCGGCGGGAAGGTACCAGCCGAGTCCATAGACCAGCGCGACGAGCTCGTCCTCCACGTCGTAAACGATCGGCCAGGTCAACGACACGAGATCGTGAAACAACGCGTCGTGCTTCAGCCAGTCCCACGTCTGGGGACCCACGCCGCCGGCACCGCATACTGCCAGCGCGGCGATGACGGGGAGGAGTCCGATTGCGAGTCGTACACGGTGGACTCGAAGGGTGTCGATCGCATCGTGCTCCCACCACTGGAAGACGCGCACGAGCCCGGCCAAAAGGATGACGATCGATGCGAGTCCCGGCACCGGGCGAAGCCACCCGGCGAGAAACACCACGACCGGAATCGCGAGGTAGACCAGCGTGGCCCGCGCGAGGTCGGCGGCGCGGATATTCAACAATGAACGGGCGAGCGCTCGTTCGCCATTCCGATGGATCCTCGCAGTATCGTTCGATCAGTCTATTTGGCCCGCCTGCCACGTTCAAGCCGGCGCACTCGCCTTGACCCCGCGTGCTGGCGGCCTCGACAATGGCAAGCTCATGGGCGACAACAGCACACCATTATCTGCCATGCGCACTGACCGGTCAGGCTCGCGGCCGAGGAGGCGGGACACCATTGCCCGCCCGAACCAGTGGCCGGCAATCGCGCCGTGCTGACGCTTGCCGCCGATCCGGTGCTCGCCGAGTACGGCTTCGGCGAATCGCATCCATTCGGCAACGACCGTCTCGCCGCGTTCTGGCGCGAGGCCGTGAATCGCGGTATCGACCGGCGCACCCGCGCGCTCGCGTCGAGGCTCGCCGACGACGTCGAACTGCAGCGGTTTCACGACCGGACCTATCTCGAGCGAACCCGATCGTTGTCCGACATCGGCTTCGGATACCTCGATCACGGCGACACGCCGGCGCGCAAGGGCATCTTCGAGGCGGCCCGGCGGGTAGCCGGCACGACTCTCGATGCGGTCGAAGCCGTCATGACCGGCAGCGAGCCGCGCGCCTTCCTGCCGATCGCCGGCCTGCATCACGGGCGACGCGGTGCCACCGCGGGATTCTGCGTGCTCAACGACTGCGGCATCGCCATCGAGACGCTGCGGCAGGTTCACGGCCTGTCCCGCATCGCCTACGTCGATATCGACGCCCACCACGGCGACGGCGTCTACTACGACTTCGAGGATGATCCCGCGGTGATCGTCGCCGACATCCACGAGGACGGTCGCTTTCTGTATCCCGGTACCGGCGACGCCGACGAACGCGGTCGCGACCGGGGGGAAGGCACGAAGCTCAACCTGCCGATGGCGCCGGGTAGCGACGACGACGACTTCCTGCGCGCCTGGCCGGCCGTGCTCGAGCACCTCGAGGCCTTCCGTCCCCAGTTCGTCCTGCTGCAGGCGGGCGCGGACAGTATCCGCGGCGATCCGCTGACCCATCTCGAGTTCACCCCCGCCGCCCATCGTCACGCGGCGACCACGCTGCGCTCGCTTGCCGACCGCCATGCCGACGGACGCCTGCTGGTGATGGGTGGCGGCGGCTACGATCTCGGCAATATCGCGCGCACCTGGTGCGAGGTCATCGAGGCGCTGAGCTGACCCCCCGCGCGTGACGCCCTGTCGTGGTGCGTTTCGTTTATCGCACTGCCTTCCCTGCCCGTCTCATGCACCGTTTAGGTGCGATGCGAGGCCATTCCCCCTTCCAGGGGCCGCGCGCACGGCGCGGCAAGCTCGTGAGCGAGCGAAGTTCCGCCCGTGATCGTTGACGATTGGCTGAACTCATCGGTCGTCGCACCGAATTGGCATGGCCCTTGCAGAACCCCTGTGAGCAGCTTTTCGGTTGTTATCCATGAGTCCATGCCAATCAGGAGTAATCAGATGAAAATGGTCACGGCGATAGTCAAACCATTCCGGCTTGATGACGTGCGCGACGCCTTGTCGCAAATCGGCGTGAAGGGAATCACGGTCAGCGAGGTCAAGGGATTCGGCCGACAGAAGGGACACACCGAGCTCTACCGGGGCGCGGAGTACACCGTCGATTTCCTGCCCAAGACGAAGATCGAGGCCGCCGTGGGCTCGGACATCGTCGACCAGGTGGTCGAGGCCATCAGTGCCGCGGCGCGTACCGGCAAGATCGGTGACGGCAAGATCTTTGTATACGACATCGAGCAGGTGGTCCGGATCCGCACCGGTGAAACCGGTGCCGACGCCATCTGACGGCCCGTCCGACGCGCTCGGTCCGACATCGATTCAACGCCAAAACATTCCGGAGCATTCAAAGTGGAAGACATTCTCAACCTGAGGTACGCCCTCGATACATTTTATTTTCTCGTCATGGGCGCGTTCGTCATGTGGATGGCGGCGGGCTTCGCCATGCTCGAGGCGGGCCTGGTGCGCGCCAAGAACACGACGGAAATCCTCACCAAGAACGTGGCCCTGTACGCGATCGCGTGCATCATGTACATGCTGGTCGGCTATAACATCATGTACCCGGGCGAGGCGGTCAGCTCGTTCTGGCCGGGCGTCTCGTTCCTGCTGGGCGCCGACAACGATCCCGCCGAAGTGGTCGCGGTCGCCGCGGAAGGCTGGTATGACGGGGCCTACTACTCGGGCCGATCCGACTTCTTCTTCCAGGTGGTGTTCGTCGCCACCGCCATGTCTATCGTCTCGGGCGCCATCGCCGAACGCATGAAGCTGTTCCCGTTCCTGGCGTTCGCCGTGGTTATGACCGGCTTTATCTACCCGCTGCAGGGCTTCTGGAAATGGGGCGGCGGCTTCCTCGACGAGGCGGGCTTTCTCGACTTCGCCGGTTCCGGCGTGGTGCACATGACCGGTGCGGCGGCGGCACTCGCCGGCGTGATCCTGCTCGGGGCGCGCAAGGGCAAGTACGGCGCCAACGGCGAGATTCACCCGATCCCCGGCGCCAACATGCCGCTGGCGACACTCGGCACGTTCATACTGTGGCTCGGCTGGTTCGGCTTCAACGGCGGCTCGGAGCTGATCGTCTCCAACGCCGGCGAGGCCAACGCGGTCGCCGCGGTGTTCGTCAACACCAATGCGGCGGCGGCGGGCGGCGTGGTCGCGGCGTTGCTCACGGCGCGCCTGACCTTCGGCAAGGCGGATCTCACCATGGTGCTCAACGGTGCCATCGCGGGCCTCGTCGGCATCACCGCCGAACCGTTGACGCCGAGCCCCGAGCTGGCCACGCTGATCGGCGCCATCTCCGGCGTGCTCGTCGTCTTCGCCATCATCGTGCTCGACAAGCTGAAGCTGGACGACCCCGTCGGCGCCATCTCGGCCCACGGCGTCTGCGGCATCTGGGGCCTGCTCGCCGTGGTGTTGTCCAACCCGGACGCCACCCTCGGCGCGCAGCTGCTCGGCGCGGGCGTCATCTTCGCCTTCGTGTTCATCGCCAGCTTCGTGGTCTGGTCGGTGATCAAGGCGACGGTTGGCATCCGCGTCAGCGAAGAGGACGAGTACACCGGGGTGGATGTCTCCGAATGCGGACTGGAGGCCTATCCCGAGTTCACGAGTACCGGAAAGGCCTGAACCGGAACCACCGCAGGCAAGAAAAAGGGGCGCCTCGGGCGCCCCTTTTTCGTTCCCGGCCGGGCATCCCGGGCCCGGGCGGCAAATCAACCCGGCTTGACGCGGAACTTCACGTAGGCTTCGTCGCGGATGCGCCGCAGCCACTGTTCATAGGATTCCCGGCCCTTCTCCTCCTGGATCTCCTGCTGCGCGCGAAAACGAAGTCGATTGTCGCCGGCATCGTGCATGCGCCGGTCCAGCACTTCGATGAGGTGCACGCCGAAACGCGACTCCACCGGCTCGCTGAGTTCACCGACGGAGAGATTGCGCACCGCTTCCTCGAACGATGGAACGGTATCGCCGGGGCTGACCCAGCCAAGTTCTCCACCCTTCACGCGCGAGGTGGAATCCGCCGAATGAACCCGGGCGAGTTCGCCGAACGCCTCACCCTGCTCGATACGCTCGCGAAGTCTCAGGGCGCGTTCGCTCGCCTGGTCGATGGTCTCGCCGTCCTCCAGCGGAAGCAGGATATGGCGCACCCGCCACTGCTCGACCAGGTCGCCGCTGCCGCCGCGACGATCCAGCAGCTTGACGATATGTACCCCGCCATCGCTGTCTAGCACGTCGCTGATCTCGCCCGTCGACAGGTTTCGCACGGCGTCTCGAAAGAGGTCGGGCAGGTTGTCCCCGGTACGCCAGCCGAGATAGCCGCCATCCCCAGCGGTGGGACTATCCGAATGCTCGCGGGCGAGGGCCTCGAAATCGGCACCTTCGCCCAATTGATCGGCGATTCGTCCGGCGAGCGCCAGGGCACGTTCGCGCTCTGCCCGGTCACCGGCATCCTCCAGCAGCAGCGAGATGTGGGCCACTTCGTACTCGACGTTGCTGTCGCCCTCCTCGCGGCTCAGGGTCGCCACCCGTTCGTCGATCTCCGTTTCGCTGACGGCAACCCGCCGGCGGACCTCGCGATCGACGAGACGCTGAATGCGAAGCTGCTTGCGGATCTCGTCGCGGTAGTCGGCGCGCTCGAGACCCACGCGTTCGGCCTGGCGCATGAGTTGCTCGCCGGATATACCCTGGCGCCGCGCGATCTCGTCGATGGTGCGATCGACCTGCGCATCCGATACCGTGATGCCCAGGCGATCGGCCATCTGCAGCTGGATGCGATCGAGGATGAGCTGCTCCATGACCTGCTCTTCGAGCACCCGTCGTTCCGGTACCTGGCCGCCGCGCGCCCGAACCTCCGAGATCGCCCGGCGCATCGCGGCAATGAACTCGGTCTCCGTGATCACGCCGTCGTTCACGACCACGAGCACGCGATCGATGACCTGGGCCGAAGCCGGCGCAGCGGCGACGAACGCGACGGCCAGGCTCAGTACCCGGGCGAGGCGAAGGAATTTTTCAGACATAGGCGCGGACCAGCAGAAGTTTCACTCGGGGCGGAATTCGCTCGCCACGGGGGTCCGGGTCGGCAGGGTCGACCCGCTCGCGGCGCTCTGGCGGCCGTATCGCGTCGGCCGTACCGGGCGGGAACGGGCGCCCCGCCCCGGAATCAGGGATGACGACCCGGCTGACTTTCTCAATAGTTCGTGGAGAACTTGCCGAGGTTTTTCAACTCGAGAGTGAAGAAAATAGCCGTTTCGTCTTCCGCGTTGTGGCGGCGTCGCGTTTCGCCGCTGATGCGCGCTGCCCAGCAGCACGCGTCATAGGTGATGCTCGCCTCGCTGGCGAGGCTCTCGCTTTCGTCGAGATCGTAGATGCTTGACAGGCCCAGTTGCCACTTCTTGGCGAGTGGCCAGGACAGTTCGAAATCGACCTGCTCGGTGGAATCCTTGAAGTACCAGTAGGCCATTTCGAAGCGGCGACGCGGCCCGCGGTTCGCAGCCGCGTGGAGCCGCTGCTACGGAGCTTGGCCGATGCTTCCGGCGGCTGGTTGCGCGTCGAAGCCGGCGATCGGCGCCAAGCAGTCTCCTTCGCGGCGGAGCGCCTGCTGGAGGTCGCTCTTGAGACCCACCATGCCATCTTGACGGAGTTCTGGGCCGACGCCGGCTGCG
>JAUIDF010000193.1 GCA_030429125.1 Gammaproteobacteria bacterium
TCGTGTTCACCGAGGTCGCGGTCGAGGTCGGCGACGGTGCGGCGATGAAGACCTGTGCCACCATGAGCCAGACCCTGGCCTGCGTAACCTGAGAAACGTCACCATGAGCACCACCGCCTACCCCAGCCTGGATTTCGGCTTCGACGAGTCGATCGCGATGCTGCGCGAGACCGTGCATGACTTCGCCGCCGACGAGATCGCGCCGCGCGCCGCCGACATCGACCGCGAGAACGTCTTTCCGAACGACCTGTGGCAGAAACTCGGCGCTCTCGGCCTGCTCGGCATCACCGTGGAGGAAGAATTCGGCGGCGCCGGCATGGGCTACCTTGCCCACACCATCGCCATGGAGGAGATCAGCCGCGCATCGGCCTCGGTCGGACTGTCCTACGGCGCCCATTCGAACCTGTGCGTCAACCAGATCCGTCGCAACGGCAGCGAGGAACACAAGCGCCGCTACCTGCCGGGCCTGATCAGTGGCGAGGCCATCGGGGCGCTCGCCATGAGCGAGCCGGGCTCGGGTTCGGACGTGGTGTCCATGAAGCTCAAGGCCGAGAAGCGCGGCGACGTCTACGTGCTCAACGGCAACAAGTTCTGGATCACCAACGGGCCGGATGCCGACGTCCTCGTGGTCTATGCCAAGACCGATCCCGAGGCCGGCTCGCGCGGCATCACCGCCTTCATCGTCGAGAAGTCGTTCAAGGGATTCTCCACGGCCCAAAAGCTCGACAAGCTCGGCATGCGCGGTTCGAACACGGGCGAGTTGATCTTCCAGGACTGCGAAGTGCCCGAGGAGAACGTCCTCGGCGCCGTCAACGGCGGCGTCGCCGTGCTCATGAGCGGTCTCGACTACGAGCGCCTGGTGCTGTCGGGCGGACCGCTCGGCATCATGCAGGCGTGCATGGATGCCGTGGTGCCCTACGTACACGAGCGCAAGCAGTTCGGTCGGCCGATCGGCGAGTTCCAGCTGATGCAGGGCAAGCTGGCGGACATGTACACCACGTTGAACGCCTCGCGCGCCTACGTTTATGCCGTGGCGCGCGCCTGCGACGCCGGCCGCACCAGCCGCAAGGACGCCGCCGGCGCGATCCTGTTCTCGGCCGAGCGCGCCACGCAGATGGCGCTCGACGCCATCCAGGCGCTGGGCGGCAACGGTTACATCAATGATTTTCCCACCGGGCGACTGCTGCGCGACGCCAAGCTCTACGAGATCGGCGCCGGCACCAGCGAGATCCGGCGCATGCTGATCGGCCGCGAGCTGTTCGGCGAATCCGCCTGATCGCCCGTCAACCGAATCGAAACCGAGATTTATTCCACATGTCATCCGATCCCGTCGTCATCGCCGCCGCCCGGCGCACCCCCATGGGCGGCTTCATGGGCGACCTCGCCACGGTGCCCGCCCCCACCCTCGGCAGCGCCGCCATCGCCGCCGCGCTCGAGTCCGCCGGCATCGGGGCGGAGCGAATCGACGAGGTGATCATGGGCTGCGTGCTGCCCGCCGGCCTCGGCCAGGCGCCGGCGCGCCAGGCGGCGCTCGGCGCGAATTTGCCCCTGTCCACCACCTGCACCACCGTGAACAAGATGTGCGGCTCGGGCATGAAGGCCGCCATGCTTGCCCACGACGCGCTGGTCGCCGGCAGCGCAGACGTCATCGTCGCCGGCGGCATGGAAAGCATGTCGCGCGCCCCCTACCTGCTCGACCGCGCCCGCCAGGGCCTGCGGCTCGGACACGGCAGCGTCACCGACCACATGTTTCTCGACGGTCTCGAGGACGCCTACGACAAGGGCAAGCTGATGGGAAGTTTCGCCGAGGACACGGCGGCCCATTACTCGTTTTCGCGCGAGCGGCAGGACGAGTTTGCCATCGCCTCGCTGACGCGGGCCATGCAAGCCATCGACAGCGGCGCCTTCGATGCCGAAGTCACGCCGGTCACCGTGCAGCAACGAGGCGGCGAGCGGGCCGTGACCCACGACGAGCAGCCGCACAAGGCGAAGATCGACCGCATACCCCACCTGAAACCGGCCTTTCGCGAAGGCGGCACGGTGACGCCGGCCAACTCGAGCTCCATTTCCGACGGTGCCGCGGCGCTGGTCATGATGCGCGCCTCGACGGCCGACAAGCTTGGCGTCACGCCGCTCGCCCGCGTGATCGGCCACGCGGGCCATGCGCGCGAATCGCGCTGGTTCACCACCGCACCGGTCGGCGCCGTGGAATCGCTGCTCGCGAAGACCGGCTGGACGGTGTCCGATGTCGACCTGTGGGAGATCAACGAGGCCTTCGCCGTGGTGACGCTGGCGGCCATCGATCAGCTCGGACTCGAGCATGACGCCGTGAACGTGAACGGCGGCGCCTGTGCCCTCGGCCATCCCATCGGCGCCAGCGGTGCGCGCATCGTCGCAACGCTGCTGCACGCACTCAAGGCGCGCGGCGGCACGCGCGGCATTGCCTCGCTATGCATCGGCGGCGGCGAGGCGACCGCCATGGCGTTCGAACTGATGAACTGACACGGCGCGGCGAGACTCGCCCGCGACACGAGCGATACCGACCATGAACGCACCCATCGAGTTTTACTTCGACTTCTCGTCGCCGTACGGCTACCTCGCCGCATGCCGCGCGGCCCACGTCGAGCACGCCACCGGGCGCGGTCTCGAGTTCAAGCCCTATCTCCTCGGCGCGGTGTTCAAGGCCACCGGGCGCCAGCCGCTGAAGAATCATCCGCTGGTCTGGGACTATGCGCGCCATGACGTGACGCGTACGGCGCGACGTCTGAACGTGTCGCTGTCCGTTCCCGAGCCCTTCCCGGTGGTGACGGCGTCGGCCTGCCGCGCGTTCTACTGGGTCGCCGCCAACGACGGTGCCGACGCGGCGCGCGCGCTCGCCATGCGCCTGTACCACGCCTACTTCGTCGACGGCGCGAACATCTCGAAGACCGACGTGGTCGCCGACGTCGTCGGCGGTGACCGCGACGCGGTGGTGGCGGCGCTGAACGACGAAGCGTTGAAAAATGACCTGCGACGGCGCACCGACGAGGCTGCCGCGCGCGGCATTTTCGGCTCGCCCTTTTTCATCGTCGACGGCGAGTCCTTCTGGGGCAACGACCGCATCGACGACGTCATCCGCTGGGCCAACGGCGCCTGGTAGCCTCGAGCCGCCGCCCGGTCGACACGCGCCGGCGACGACCCTGACTTCACCCACGGAGCAATCCTCTATGTACGGACTGGAACTCGTGCGCCGCGACGACGGCATCGTGAACATCGAACTGGACCGCGCCGAGGTCCACAATGCCTTCGACGACAAGCTCATCGCGAGCCTGTCCGATGCCCTCGACGAACTGGCGGCAGACGACTCGGTCAAGGCGGTTTGCCTGCTGGGACGCGGCAAGACGTTCTCCGCCGGCGCCGATCTCAACTGGATGCGCCGGATGGCGGACTACACTCACGAGGAGAATCTCGCCGATGCCCGCGCCCTCGCCCTGATGCTGAAAAAGCTGAACGAGCTGCCCCACACCACCGTGGCGCTGATCCAGGGCGCCGCCATGGGCGGCGGCGTGGGCCTCGCGAGCTGCTGCGACATCGTCATCGCGGCTAACGACGCCCGCTTCGCACTGTCGGAGGTTCGACTCGGCATCATTCCAGCCACCATCAGTCCCTACGTCGTCGCCGCCATCGGCCCTCGACAGGCGCGTCGCCTGATGCAGAGCGGCGAACGCTTCGGCGCCGAACTCGCGCTGCGCATCGGCCTCGTGCACGAGGTCGTCCCCGCGGGGGAATTGGCCGATCGGGGAAACGCCATGCTCGGGGAGTTGCTCAAGTGCGGACCGAATGCGCGACGGATCTCCAAGGAACTGGTATTCAATGTCGCCGGGCGTTCCACCGACGAGTCCGTGATCGACTACACCGCGCGCCGCATCGCCGAGGTGCGGGCGTCGCCCGAGGGCCGCGAAGGCGTGCAGGCGTTCCTGGACAAGCGCGCGCCGACGTGGGATTGATCGACGCACGTACGTGGGTCGCATGGAGTCCGCAGGGCACCGCGTTTTCGGTTCACGGCGTATTGCAGGTCGGGTTAGCAGCCGCGACGGCGGATGCGTAACCCGACGACGCGTCGGTGGGCGCGAACGCCCGTCCTCTTCGAATTACACCGTCGGTTAGGGCCTGTTTACACGACGCGTTCGCGGCGATCTTTCGGCCCTATTTCGCCCTGACGGCGTTGCATCTCGTCGCCATGGAACCACCATGACGCCTCGATGCGCCTTGTCGGATGCCAGACGGGTCGTTTTCTCGGGGGGCACGAAATCTCACTCGCTCAGCGTCGTGTGAACAGGCCCTAGTCCGACCAAAAGTATACCGGGCCCGCCCGCACGTGCTTTCCGCAAGGTGGGTGTAACTCGCGCGGCACGGCTTTTAAGCCGCGGATACTCTCGTTGAAGCAGCGCGTGTGCGCCGACGCGTCGCCATCGAACAACAAGGGCGGAGCGCACGGGCATCATTCGACACGGCCTCGCCCGAATCCACCGCCCGTTGGTCGTCGGGTGAAGGCCGCGCCCGCTCCGACCTGCGCGGTGCCGGAAACTCGATCCGCGGCGCCTTCGCTCAAGCGGTCGGCGCCGAAGTGGCCAGCCGCCGCTGCATCGACGCGATGTCGAGTCGCCGTTTCTTCGGCGCGACGATCTCGTGATGGAGTGATCTCGTCCGGCGATAAATCACCCCGAACGGCGCCGGCAGGTCGCTGGCTTCATCGATGGCGGCGAGCTGACGCGCGGTGTCCCTGTCGCCGACGTCGTGCACCAGCACGCGGTCGTCGCCTGCGCCGAGCGCCTCGAGCCGGCCCCGCGCGTTGCGACCGACCACCCCGCCGCCGAACTGCATCGGTTCGCCGTCGACGAGGTCGATGCGTCTTTGCGCCGGCTTCAACGCGTCGAAGGCGCCGTCGAGGAAGATCGGGCAGTTCTGGAGAATCTCGACGAATACGCTTCCGCGGTGTGCGGCCGCGGCCAGCAGGACTGCCTGTAACCGTGTCGTATCGGTATCGATGGCGCGGGCAACGAACGAGGCGCCCGCGGTCATGGCGAAGTCCAGCGGATGCACGGGGCTGTCCGGGTTGCCGCCGGGGCTCGATCGCGTCGGCAACCCGCTTGGCGACGTGGGGCTGAACTGGCCCTTGGTCAGTCCGTAGATGCGGTTGTTGAACAGCAGCACCTTGACGTCGACGTTGCGCCTCAGGGCGTGCAGCAGGTGCGAGGCGCCGATGGACAGGCCGTCGCCGTCCCCGGTCACCACCCACACGGTCAGGTCGGGATTGGCGAGCTTCAGGCCGGTGGCGATGGCCGGCGCGCGACCGTGAATGCTGTGAATGCCGTAGCAGTCCACGTAATACGGGAAGCGGCTCGAGCAGCCGATGCCGCTGACGATGACGTGCTCCTCCTTGCGCGCGCCGATGACGGCGAGCATCTTGTGGAACTGCGCGAGCACGGCATAGTCGCCGCAGCCCGGGCACCAGCGTACGTCGTTGTCGGTCTGGTAGTCCTTGCGCGACAGCGGCCGTTCGGTACCGTCCAGTTCGGTGGCTGCGTGGTTCATGAGTTCATCGCCTTGACGATTGCGTTGTTCAGTTCGCGGCGCCCGAAGGGCCGCCCGGCCATGACCGACAGGACCCGGGCGTCGACCAGGTAGCGTGCGCGGATCCGGTCGGTGACCTGGCCGCGGTTCAATTCGCCGACCACCACCTTGTCGAATCCCCGTGCGATCTCGCCGATGGCATCGATCAATGGGTTGAGCCAGCGCAGGTGCAGGTGGCTGACGTCGTGACCGAGCCGCCTCGAATCCTCGACCGCCTGGCGCACGGCACCGAAGGTGCCGCCCCAGCTGATCATCAGCAGCTTGCCGGCGGCCTCGCCGAAGAGCTCGATGCCGGCATCCAGGCGTTGCGCGATGGCCGCGACCTTCTGTTCACGCAGCTCGGTCATGCGCTGGTGGTTCTCCCCTTCGTAGCTGATGCCGCCGGTCACGTCGGCCTTCTCCAGGCCGCCGATGCGATGCTGCAAACCGGGCGTCCCGGGTACGGCCCACGGGCGGACATGGCGCGCGTCCCGGGCATAGGGCATGAAGGCGGTGCCGTCCGACGGCGCGTGGGCGCGCGGCGCGCGGATCGGCGCCATGGTCGACAGGTCGGGGGTGCGCCAGGGCTCGGCGCTGTTGGAGAGGGCGGCGTCGGAAAGCAGCACCACCGGCGTCATGTGTTCGACGGCGATCCGCACGGCCTCCACCGCCGCGTCGAAGCAGTCGGCCGGCGAACGCGCCGCGATGACCGGCACGGGCGCCTCGCCGCTGCGGCCGTACAGGGCAATGTTGGCATCGGCCTGCTCCGCGCGCGTCGGCATGCCGGTGCTGGGGCCGGCCCGTTGAACGTCGATCACGACCAGGGGCAGTTCGAGCGCAACGGCGAGCCCCAGGGTCTCGCTTTTCAACGCCATGCCCGGCCCGCTGGTGGCCGTCACGCCGAGGGCGCCGCCGTAACTCGCGCCAAGCGCCGCGCCAATGGCGGCGATCTCGTCCTCGGCCTGCACCGCCACCACGCCATTGTCGGCCTCGCGCGACAGCAAGTGCAGGATGTCCGAGGCCGGCGTAATCGGATAGCAGCCGACCACGAGTTCCAGGTCGGCAAGCGCCGCCGCGGACATCAGGCCAAGCGAAAGCGCCTCGTTGCCGGTGATGGTGCGCTCCGCCGGTGCGCCATCGGCACCGGCAGGCACCGGGAACGCCGCCAGCTCCAGGGTATCTCCACATGCCATTCCCGCTCGAAAAACGGCGGTGTTGGCGGTTCGGGCGGTCTCGTTGCGGGCAAACTTCCGGTCGATCCAGTCGAACATCTCGTTGCCGTCGCGGCCGAACATCCAGTACACGACACCGAGTGCGAAGAAATTGCGCGACTTCAGGG
>JAUIDF010000194.1 GCA_030429125.1 Gammaproteobacteria bacterium
GCGCGGCGCCGGGAGCGGCGACGGCTCGGCGACAGACGAGGCGCCCGAAGGGGCCGGCGGCGGCTCGGGCGGCGCCGCGGTGGGCGCCTCGACGCGACGCTCGCCGATGTCGATGACGAGCCGGTGGCCGTAAGTGTCGTTGGGCGGCAGCACCGAGACGTTCGTCGCCACCGCGCGCTTGAGGTCGAGGACGATGCGCAACACGCCGGAACGCGGTGTTCCCCGGCGCAGACCGCGCAGGAACGGACCCACCGTGGCCGCGTCCGGCAGTACGCCGCGAAACTCGGCCTGCTCGAGATCGACGACGAGGCGGGCGGGATCGTCGAGCTCGAACACGCGGTGATCGACCGGCCCGGAGAGATCGAACACGAGACGGCTCTTGTCCGGCGCATGCCACATGCGCACGTTGTCGAGGCTGACGGCGGCCACCGCCGCCACGGGCAGCAGGCAGGCCAGCAGCAGTGCGGCAATGGCGCGTCGCGGACCCATCGATTCAGTCCCGTGCCGACAGGCAAAGGGTGCGGCCGGCTTCGCCACTGCCCGACAGGTCGATACGCCAGTCGGGCGCGGGCAGCCAGCCGCCGGCGCGTTCCGGCCACTCGACGAGGCAAAGGCAGGTACCGAGGTAATCACGCATGCCGAGCATCTCCAACTCGCCGGGATCTTTCAAGCGATACAGGTCCGCGTGGATCACGTCGACGCCGCCAATGCGATAGGGTTCGAGCAACGTGAAGGTCGGACTCGGCACCGGCCCGTCGTGACCGAGGCCGCGCAGGATGCCGCGCACCAGCGTGGTCTTGCCGGCGCCGAGATCGCCGGCGACGAAGACGAGATCGGTGGGCGCCAGGCGCGGGGCGAGCGACACGCCGGCATCGACCATCGCCTCCTCCCCTTGCAGCCACCGCGAGCGCGATTCATTCATCGGCGGGTTCCATGAGCCGGCGCAGCCATGGCAGGAGGTCCGTGGCCAGCATGCCGACCGTGCCGTTGGCGCGCGCTTCGCAATCCGCGGCGGTGGCGTGTAGCCAGGCCCCCGAAGCCGCGGCAGACACCGGCGACAGCCCCTGCCCAAGGAGGCTCGCGATGATGCCGGTGAGGCAGTCGCCCATGCCGCCCGATCCCATGCCCGGATTGCCCGCGTCGCACAGGTACAGGGTGTCGTGATCGCCGACCAGCGTGCCGCATCCCTTGAGCACGCACACGCCGCCATAGCGGCGAACGATCTCGCGCACGGTACCCGGCCGGTCATCGGCCACCGCGGCCGTGGTGGTGTCGAGCAGTCGCGCGGCCTCCCCCGGATGGGGCGTCAGCACCCAGTCGTCGCGACGAATCCCCGAGCCGGCCAGCAGGTTGAGCGCATCGGCATCGACGACGCACGGCAAATTCGCCGTCGCCGCACGAGCGAGCAGCGACTCGGCCCAGGCGTCGCGTCCGAGACCCGGGCCGATGGCGAAGGCGTCGCGGCCGGACAGAACCGTCTCCAGCGCGCCGGCATCATCGACGGCGGCCGTCATGATCTCGGCCTGTTGCCGGTTCACGGCGAGCGTATTTCTCGCCCGCGTGGCGGCGGTCACCAGGCCGGCACCGCTTCGCGCCGCCGCACGCGACGCGATGGCCAGGGCGCCGGTCATGCCATCGTTGCCACCGACGAGCACGACGTGGCCGTGGTCGCCCTTGTGCGCGCAGCGTCGTCGACGCGGCAGCCACGCGCGAACGCGGGCACCGCCGATGCGCGTGGCCACCGGTGGAACGGCATCGTACACGACGCGTGGCACCCCGAGATCGTGAAAGTGCACGGTACCGGCGACCTCCGGCCCGCGGCCGGTCAGCAGGCCGAGCTTCAACCCGATGAACGTGCTGGTCGCCGTCGCCTCGACCACGGCGCTGCGCGCGGCGCCGGTATCGGCGTTCAAACCGGACGGGATGTCGAGCGCGAACACGGGTGCGTCGATGCCATTGATCGTGGCGATGGCGGCGGCCGCTTCGCCTTCCGGCGCCCGCGACAGGCCGGTACCGAGCAGCGCATCGACGACGAGGTCGCAGCGCGCGACGGCGTCGCCGGGAGTCGCGGCGATGCTCACGCCGGCCGCCTCGGCATCCTGCAGCGCCTGTCTCGCCGAATCGGACCGCGGCGGCTTCAACGCCCAGGCATGAACCGACTTGCCGTCGCGCGCGGCCAACCCGGCTACCACGTAACCGTCGCCACCGTTGTTGCCCGAACCGCAGAGGATGACCAGCCGGTGGGCGTCGGGCCACCGGCGGCACAGCACCCGGTAGGCCTCGATGCCGGCGCGACGCATCAGCTCGTAGCCGTCGACGCCGTGCCCGGTGATGACCGCTTCGTCCAGCGTGCGCGTACCGGCCGCGTCGTAAAGGTTCGTGGGCAGTTCGTTCATGCGGGTATGATACCGTCGAAGATGATGAGCGACACGACCGACGCAAAACTGGTTCACCTCTCGAACGCCATTCGCGACGAGGCGCGCTCGCTGGGATTCGCCTCCTTCGGCGTCGCCGACATCGATCTCGAAGCAGCCGGCGAGCGGCTCGAGCAATGGCTGGCCGACGGCTACCACGGCGCCATGTCGTACATGGCCGCGCATGGCACCCGGCGCTACCGGCCGGCGGAGCTGGTGCCCGGCACGCTGCGCTGCCTGTCGTTCACCGTGGACTACCTGCCTGAGCCCATGCAGCGCCTGCGCGATGCACTCGATAAGCCGTCGGCGGGTTATATCGCGCGCTACGCCCTCGGCCGCGACTATCATCGCTACATCCGGCGACGCCTTCAGGCGCTGGCGAGCCGTATCGCCGAGCGGATCGGCCCATTCGGCTACCGCGTGTTCACCGACAGCGCGCCGGTCATGGAAAAACCGCTGGCGGGCAAGGCCGGTCTCGGCTGGATCGGCAAGCACACCAACGTGATCGACCGCTCGCGTGGTTCGTGGTTCTTCATCGGCGAGATCTACACCGACCTGCCGCTGGCCGCCGACGAGCCGGTGGCCGATCACTGCGGCAGCTGCACGCGTTGCATCGAGGTCTGTCCGACGGGCGCCATTGTCGCGCCCTACGTGCTCGACGCGCGCCGCTGCATTTCCTATCTCACCATCGAGAACCGCGGCGATATTCCCGAGCCCCTGCGTCCGCTGATCGGCAATCGTATCTTCGGCTGCGACGACTGCCAGATCTTCTGCCCGTGGAACCGCTTCGCGCGAGAGTCCGACCACGAAGCGTTCAAACCACGGCACGGCCTCGACTCGACCGCACTCGAAACGCTGTTCTCCTGGGACGAGGCGACGTGGCTCTCACGCACCGAGGGCTCGGCGCTTCGACGCACCGGCTACGAGGGCTGGCTCAGAAACCTGGCAGTGGCGCTCGGCAACGCACCGACTACCGACGCCGTGGTCGGCGCCCTCGAGGCACGGCGCGATTTTCCCTCGGCCATGGTGCGGCGACACGTGGCCTGGGCCCTCGCCCGCCACCATCGCCCGGGCACGAACTAGGCGCGCTCCCCGACCAGCAGGCGAAGCGCCTGCCGGCACCGCTCGGGATAGTCGTTGCGCCGCCCCATGACCCAGTCCATGACGTCCGGATCCTGGCATTCCAGCAGCGCCGCGAAACTTTCCTGCACGGAGGAATCCAGCGAGTCGAAACGTTCGTCGAGGAAGCGCGTGAGCAGGATGTCGAGTTCGCGCACGCCGCGACGACAGCGCCAGCGAAGCCGCTTGTAGTCGGCCGCGTCCACCGTCGCGGTCACTGACTGCGCAGGTAGATCAGCTTCTTGATCTCGGCGATCGCCTTGCCCGGATTGAGGCCCTTGGGGCAGGTGTTGGTGCAGTTCATGATGGTGTGGCAGCGGTACAGCTTGAACGGGTCCTCGAGCGCGTCGAGACGCTCGCCGGTGGCCTCGTCGCGGCTGTCCGCGATCCAGCGATAGGCTTGCAGCAACACGGCGGGACCGAGGTAGCGGTCGCTGTTCCACCAGTAACTCGGGCAGCTCGTGGAGCAGCATGCACAGAGGATGCATTCGTACAGTCCGTCGAGCTTCTCCCGGTCGTCCACCGATTGCAGCCGCTCGCGGTCAGGCGCCGGCGAGTCGGTCTTCATCCATGGTTCGACGGATGCGTACTGGGCGTAGAAGTGGGTGAGGTCGGGGACCAGGTCCTTGACCACCGGCATGTGCGGCAGCGGATAGATCTTCACCGGCCCATCGACCTCGTCGATGGCCTTGGTGCACGCCAGCGTGTTGCCGCCATCGATGTTCATCGCGCAGGAGCCGCAGATGCCTTCGCGGCAAGATCGCCGAAAGGTCAGCGTCGAGTCGACCTCGTTCTTGATCTTGATCAGGGCGTCGAGCACCATGGGCCCGCACTCGACGAGGTCGAGCTCGTAGACGTCCACGCTCGGATTGTTTCCGGCATCCGGATCGAATCGATAGACGTGAAATTCGCGTACGCGCTTGCCGTCCTTCGCCTTGAAGGTCTTCCCGGTGCCGACGCGGGAATTGGCCGGGAGTGTCAGTTCAGCCATGCTAGCTCCTTGATCCTCGAAAACGAATCCTGGTGAACGCGAACTAGTAGGTTCGCTGCTTGGGCGGCACGACGTCGACCTCGTCGGTCAACGTGTAGTAGTGCACCGGACGGTAGTCGATGCGGGACTCGCCCGCGTCGTCGACCCAGATCAGGGTGTGCTTCATCCAGTTCTCGTCGTCGCGGTCCGGGCAGTCCTCGCGCGCATGGGCGCCGCGGCTTTCCTTTCGGTTGATGGCCGAGTGCGCCGTGGCGATGGCCTGCGACACCAGGTTCTGCAGCTCGAGGGTTTCAACGAGGTCGGTGTTCCAGACCAGCGAGCGGTCGGAGACTTTCAACGAGCCGAGGCTGTCCTGTATCGGACCGAGTTTCTCGATGCCCTCGGCCAGCACTTCCTCGGTGCGGAACACGGCACAATGCGTTTGCATGGCCCTTTGCATGGCCAGGCGCACTTCCGCGGTGGGCGTGTCGCCGCTGGCGTGGCGGGTCTTGTCGAATCGCTCGATGATCTCCTCGCCGGCGCTCGACGGCAGCTTCTGCCGCCGGCCTTTCTTCGGCCCCACCAGTTCGGTGGCGCGGATCGCCGCGGCGCGACCGAACACGACCAGGTCGAGCAGGGAGTTGGAACCCAGGCGATTACCGCCGTGAACCGAGACACAGGCCGCCTCGCCGATGGCCATGAGGCCGGGCACGACGTGATCGGGATCGCCGTTTTCCAGCGTGAGCACTTCGCCCAGGTAGTTCGTGGGAATACCGCCCATGTTGTAATGGACGGTGGGTATCACCGGAATCGGGTCCCGGTTGACATCCACGCCGGCGAAGATCTTCGCCGTTTCCGAAATGCCGGGCAGGCGCTCGTGCAACACCTCGGCGCCGAGATGTTCCAGGTGCAGGTGAATGTGATCCGCTTCCGGTCCCACGCCCTTGCCGTCGCGAATCTCCATGGTCATGGAGCGGCTCACGACGTCTCGCGAGGCCAGGTCCTTCGCGTTCGGCGCGTATCGTTCCATGAAACGTTCGCCATCGGAATTGGTCAGGTAGCCGCCCTCGCCGCGGGCGCCCTCGGTGATGAGGCAGCCCGATCCGTAAATGCCGGTGGGATGGAACTGCACGAACTCCATGTCCTGCAGCGGCAACCCCGCGCGCAGCACCATGGCATTGCCGTCGCCGGTGCAGGTGTGCGCCGAGGTACACGAGAAATACGCCCGACCATAGCCGCCGGTGGCGAGAACCACCGTGTGCGCCGCGAACCGGTGCAGGGTACCGTCGTCGAGACACCAGGCCATCACGCCCTTGCACTCGCCGCCCTCCATGATGAGATCGAGGGCGAAGTACTCGATGAAGAATTCGGCACGCTCCTTCAGCGACTGCTGGTAGAGCGTGTGGAGAATGGCGTGACCGGTGCGGTCCGCCGCCGCGCAGGTGCGACGCGCCTGGCCTTCGCCGAAATGCGTCGTCATGCCGCCGAAGGCGCGCTGGTAAATCCGGCCGGCCTCGGTGCGTGAAAACGGTACGCCGTAGTGTTCCAGCTCGATGACGGCGTCGGGCGCCTCCTTGCACATGTACTCGATGGCATCCTGGTCACCCAGCCAGTCGGAGCCCTTGACCGTGTCGTACATGTGCCAGCGCCAATCATCGTCGCCCATGTTGCCGAGCGCCGCGCTCATGCCGCCCTGGGCGGCGACGGTGTGCGAGCGCGTGGGGAATACCTTGGTGATGCAGGCGGTCTTCAGTCCGGCCTCGGCCAGGCCAAGTACCGCGCGCAGCCCCGCCCCGCCGGCCCCCACGACGACGACGTCGTAATTGTGATCGATGATCTCGTAGGAATTGCTCGTCAAGAGATGGGCTCCTTTACAGTGCGGTCACCAGCACGGCGACGACGGTTGTCACTCCCATCAGGAGCAACAAGCCTTTCACGGCCAGAATCAGCGCATTGCGCACGAACTCGTCGCCAATGTAGTCCTCGATCACCACCTGGATCCCGAGCGAGGCGTGGTAGTACGCCGCGGCGAAAAACAACACCAGCAACGCGCACACCCAGGGCCGTGCGACCCAGCCCGTGATGGCGTCGTAGGTGAAGCTGTCCATGGTGCCCAGTGAGAACAGAAACCACAGCGTAAGCGGCGCCAGGGCGATGGCGCTGTAGCGCTGCACGCGCCAGTGGTGAACACCCTCCCCGGCCGATCCCAGGCCGCGCGCGCGGGACAGTGGCGAACGATAGTTCATGACGAATCTCCTCGTGTCAGATCCAGACGGCGATGAAGACGACGACTGCCGCCACGAACACGACGGGCGCACTCTTGCGCAGCGAGTCGAGATCCAGCGCCCGACCCGTATCCCAGACCATGTGGCGAATTCCGTTGCACAGGTGGTAGCACATCGTCAGCGAAAACACGGCGAGCAGCG
>JAUIDF010000195.1 GCA_030429125.1 Gammaproteobacteria bacterium
TCCCTGGTCGCCATCACCTATGCCGGTCACGTCGGTTTCGAGGCGGTCGGCGGCGGCGAGGGCACCATCGGCAAGATGGTGGCGGCGATCGCCCTGGTGGGCGTGGCCGCCCTGATCCCCGTGCTGGTGAGAATCTACAAGCGCCGCCGGGTGGCTTCGCT
Source organism: Gammaproteobacteria bacterium (assembly GCA_030429125.1). Taxonomy (GTDB): domain Bacteria; phylum Pseudomonadota; class Gammaproteobacteria; order Arenicellales; family CAJQKF01; genus BQJD01. Next base: position 162 of record JAUIDF010000195.1, read on the forward strand.
GGATTGACGGGCCGGTTCGACCGGCGCTGCCGCAGGCCTTTCAGCCGCTCTTTTCATGGCGGGTGGGTTCACACCGTCGCGCACAGCGTATCCACGACGATGCCGTGGTCGCGGGCCTGGGCCGTTTCGTCCGGCCAGGCGAGCCAGTAGGCGCCGGCCGTTCGCACGGCGGGCTCGGGCAGGCGCACGAGCCGCCCGGTCTCGAGTTCTTCATTGATGAGGGCAAGCGATCCGAGCAGCACGCCGGCGCCGATGCGCGCCGCCGCCAGCGCCTGGGCGAAGGTGTCGAATCGCAGTGTCGGCGGACGCGGGGGCGCGACGCCGGCGGCGGCGGCCCACTCGTGCCAGCCGTCGCGAGGACCGGCGATGCCGATCTGGGGCAGGCGCCGCCAGTCGGCGTCGCGCTTCGCCAGGTGGGGGGCGGCAACCGGCGCCAGCGATTCCTCGAACAACTGGCGCGCGGCCCGTTGAGGCCAGTGCCCGGTGCCGAAGCGGGTCTCGTAGTCCGCACCAGTCGCATCCAGGTCGGCGAACCGCTGCACGGTCAGCAGCGATATCTGCACCGACGGCAGCTTCTCGCGCAGGGCCGGCAAGCGCGGAATGATCCACAGCTGCGCGGCCGAGGCGGTGGCGGCGATGGTCAACGACCGACGCGGCGTGCTGAAGAGGTCCGCGGTGCTGCGCCCGAGCGCGGCGAGGGCGGCGCGCACGTGCGGGGCGTAGGCCTCGGCCTCCGTGGTCGGGACGACGCCGCGTGCCTGGCGCAGGAACAGCGTGGTGCCGAGGTGGGATTCGAGATTGCGGATACGCTGGCTCACGGCGGCCTGCGTCAGCCCCAGTTCGTCGGCCGCGGCAGTGAAGCGGCCGGTGCGCGCGGCGGCTTCGAAAACCCGCAGCCACTCCAGCGGCGGCAGCGCGCCGGCGCCACGGGCGGCGGCGAGGTCGGATCGAGGCATAATGAAAATCGACTCTCAGGCGATAAAAATATTGATTGTAGTTATGAGTGCGAGGGCGTACAAATCGTGCCGTCACGCCATTCCCGGAGACGCCTCATGACGACCCTGGTTTCTGCCCGCTCCATCGAACACGGCGATGCGGTCGCCCTCGAATGGGACGACGGCGCGGTGACCCGCTTTCACGCCGTCTGGCTGCGGGACAATGCCCTCGACGAGCAAACCCGTTCGCCCGCCAACGGCCAGCGGCTGATCACGCTCAACGACATTGCGCCCTCGACCACCATCGACCGGGTGCGGGCGGCGCCGGCATCGTTGACCGTGCGCTTCGCGCCGGAGGGCCGGAGCGTGAGTTTTCCCGTTCGGTGGCTGCGCGAGAACGCCTACGACCGGGATCACGAGCGATCGCCCGGCTGGGCCGCGCCGGATGTCGAGACGTGGGACGCGGCGCTGGACGCGGCGCGTGTCACCGGCGACTATTCGGCCATCGCCCGCCAGCCGGCGGCGCTCGCAGCCTGGCTCGGACACGTGCGGCGTTACGGCTTCGCCAAGCTGACCGGCGGACCGGTGCGCAGCGGCGCCCTGATCGAGGTCGCGGAGCGCTTCGGCTACGTCCGCGAGACCAACTACGGTCGCTGGTTCGAGGTGCGTACCGAGGTCAACCCGACCAACCTGGCCTACACCGGCGCGGGTCTGCAACCGCATACCGACAATCCCTACCGCGATCCCGTGCCCACGCTGCAGATCCTGTACTGCCTGGAGAACTCGGCCGCGGGCGGCGATTCCGCCGTCGTCGACGGGTTTCGCGCCGCGCGGCGCCTGCGCGACGAGGATCCGGCGGGCTTCGACCTGCTGTCGCATCATTGCGCCCGGTTCGAGTATCGGGGCGCAGGCGACGTCCGCCTCTCGGCCCGACGGCCCATGATCGAACTCGCACCGGATGGCGAGCTGGTCGCGGTGCGTTTCAACAACCGCAGCACGGCCCCGATCACCGACGTGCCGTTCGCCGACATGAAGGCCTACTACGCCGCCTATCGGCGTCTCGGCGAGATCGTGGAGGACCCGGCCATGGCGGTGACGTTTCACCTCGCGCCGGGCGAGTCGTTCATCGTCGACAACACGCGCGTGCTGCATGGTCGCACCGGCTACGCGGCGAGCGGCGGCACGCGCTGGTTCCAGGGTTGCTATGCGGACAAGGACGGTCTGCTGTCCACGCTCTCGGTCCTGCGGGCGCGAAACCTTGCGGCGGATGCGGCATGAGCAACGCGCATGATGAAACGGTTGCTGTCCAGGGTTCCCCGGTGTTGACGCGCGAGCGCATCGTGCCCTTTCTCGCCGCGCTGTTCGAACGCGAGGGCGGGAGCGAGTATCTCGGGGAGCCTGTCACCATGGCGGAGCACATGCTCCAGGCGGCCTGCAACGCGCAGCGCCAGGGCGCCGACGACGCGGTGGTGGCCGCCGCCCTCGTGCACGACGTCGGACACTTCACCGGTGCGCTCGGCCGCTTTTCCATGACCGATACCATGGACCGCCGGCACGAAGTCTCGGGGGCCGAGGTGTTGGAGCGGTTCTTCCCGCCGCTGGTCGTCGCCTGCGTGCGTGAGCATGTCGCCGCCAAGCGCTACCTGTGCGCCACCGACCCTGACTACTTCTCGCGCCTGTCGCCGGCATCCGTTCACTCGCTGAATCTGCAGGGCGGGCCGATGAATGCAGCCGAGGTGGACGCCTTCGCCGCGCATCCGCATCTCGACGCCATCGTGACCGTGCGGCGCTGCGACGACGACGCCAAGGTGGCCGGCGCCCCGACACCGGCATTCGCGGATTATGCACCGCTCCTGCAACGGATCGTCGATGCAAACGCCGGTCCGGACCAGGCGTAGCGCCGGCGCCGATCCGTTCGGACCGAAGTCCTGAACGAGCCGATCGCAACGGCCTCGTTTTGGTCGGGCCGCTTCGGTCGCTATAATCCCGCCGCCGACGTCGCGCCGAACATCTCTCGCGACGCGCAGTCACCGCGGGATCACAATAATGAAAGTCGTCATTCTGGCCGGGGGCAGGGGAACCCGCCTCAAGGAACAGACCAGCGAGAAACCCAAACCCATGGTGCTGGTGGGAGGCAAACCCCTGATCTGGCATATCCTCAAGCACTACCGGCATCACGGCTTCGAGGAGTTCATCATTGCCACCGGTTATCGCGGCGAGATCATCGAAGAGTATTTTGCGCACGGCGACAGCGGTTTTCGCGTCGACGTGGTGGATACCGGTCTTCAGACGAGCACGGGCGGGCGACTCAAGCGTCTCGCGTCCCGCCTTGGCGACGACACCTTCATGATGACCTGGAGCGACGCCGTGTCGAACGTCGACCTGTCCGCGCTCGCAACGTTCCATCGGCGACACGGACGCACCGCCACGGTAACGGCGGTTCATCCGCCACCGCGCTTCGGCCGACTGTTTCTCGACGGCCCGGAGATCACCGGCTTCGTCGAGAAGCGGCCGGATCCCGCCGAATGGATCAACGGCGCCTACTTCGTTCTCGAGCCCGCCGTGATGGACTACATCTCGGGGTATTCGACGCACTGGGAAGACGGGCCCATGCAGCGCCTGGTCAACAGCCGCGAAATGCTCGCGTTTCGCCACGATGGGTTCTGGCAGTGCGTCGACACGCTGCACGAACTCGAGATCGTCAACGATTTGTGGGACGGCGGTAACGCGCCGTGGCGAATCTGGGAATGACGCGCCGGGTTCTCGTGACCGGCCACCGCGGCTACATCGGCGCCGTGCTGGTGCCGTTGCTCGTCGATCGCGGCCATGACGTGACCGGCTGCGATACCGGGTTGTTCGACGCCTGCACCTTCGCGGAAGATCCCGTCCAGGTGCCGAATATCGGCCGTGACATTCGACTGCTTGCACGCGAGGATCTCGAGGGCTTCGACGATGTCATTCATCTCGCGGGGCTGTCCAACGATCCGCTCGGCAGTTTCAGGCCTGCCGTCACGTTCGCGATCAATTGCGATGCCGCCGTGCGCCTCGCGGCGTTGTCTCGCGAAGCAGGGGTCACGCGATTCCTGTTCGCGTCCACCTGCAGCATCTACGGCGCGGCCGGCGAAGACTGGTTGACCGAGGACGCGCCCGCCAACCCGGTTACGCCCTACGCGGTATCGAAGTATCGGGCGGAGGCGGGCATTGCGGCGCTGGCCGGTGACGATTTTTCCCCTGTCTACCTGCGGGCCGGCACCGTCTACGGCCTGTCGCCGCGCATTCGCTTCGACCTCGTGCTGAACAATCTCGCCGCGTGGACGGCGGCCACCGGCAAAGTGTTTCTCAAGAGCGACGGCAGCGCCTGGCGGCCGATGATGCATGTCGCCGACGTGGCGGGCGCCTACGTGCACCTGCTCGAATTGCCGCGCACGCTCGTGCACGACACCGTGTTCAATATCGGCCGCACGGCGCAGAATTACCGTGTGAGGGAACTGGCGGAACGGGTCGTGGCGCAGCATCGCGGCGCCCGTATCGTGGTCGCGCCGGACGCCGTGGCCGACCGGCGCAACTATCGCGTCAGCTGCGAACGTTTCGAACGGCTGCTGCCGGGTTCGATGGCCGCACGCACCCCCGACGACGGCGCGCGCGAGCTGCTGGACGCGCTCGCCAGGCGACCGCTGCCGGTCGAGGCCTTCGAGGGGGCCGCCTTCAGCCGCATTGCCCACCTGCGCCAACTCGTCGACGACGGCGTGCTCGACGCCGGGCTGGCTCGCGTGCCGGCGCCGCCGGTGGTGCAGTCGGCGTAGGTGGCTGTCCCTTACCGCCAACTGTCCGCGTGCCGGCTTTGTCACGCCGAGCGGCTGCGCACGGTGCTCGCCTACGGCGATGCACCGGTGGCCGACCGGCTGGTCGATCCCCTCGCCGACGGCCGGGCGGCGGATGACATCCTGATTCCGCTGACGCTGTGCCGCTGTGAATCCTGCGGACTCGTTCAACTGGCCGAGGCCGTCGAGTCGTCATTCCTGTTCGGCGCCGACTATCCCTATTTTTCGTCCGCCTCGTCGAGCTGGCTCGACCGGTGTCGGGTCCATGCGCGGAGCATGATCGAGCGGTTCGGTCTCGGTGCGGATTCGCTCGTGGTCGAGATCGCGAGCAACGACGGCTACATGCTGCGCAACTTCGTCGACGCCGGCATCGCGGTCCGGGGCGTCGACCCGGCGCCGGCACCGGTGGAACGCGCCTGTGAAAACGGCATTCCCACGCGTCTCGGCTTCTTCGACGGCGAACTCGCTGCCGACATGGCGAGTGAAGGCATTGCCGCCGATCTCGTCATCGCCAATAACGTCATCGCCCACGTGCCCGACCCCGAAGATTTCGTCGGCGGCGTCGCCGCGATCATGAAGCCCGGCGGCGTATTCGTCGTCGAGACCGGCTATGCGGCGGACCTCGTCAACGAGTGCGTCTTCGACACCGTCTACCACCAGCATCAGTGCTACTTCTCACTCGCCACGTTGTCACGACTGCTGTCGGTTCACGGTCTCGACGTGTTCGATGCCGAGCACGTGCCCACCCAGGGCGGATCGTTACGCGTGTTCGCCGCGCGGGCCCGACCGCCGACGAAGCGCCTGGCGGCGCTGCGACTGGCGGAGGCGGCGGCCGGACTGGACGACTTCGCAACCTTCGAGCGGTTCGCCCGGCGCGCCCGGCGCCTGAAACGCGAGATCGCCGACCTGGTGCGAAACCGCATCGACTCGGGCGCCCGCGTTGCCGCCTATGGCGCCGCGGCCAAGGGCACCACGCTACTGCATTTCTGCGCACTGGATTCGTCGACCATCGGCTACGTCGTCGACCGCAATCCGTTCAAGCAGGGAAAGCGAATGCCGGGCAGCGGCCTGTCGATCCACGCCCCGGCGCGGCTGCTCAGCGACCGTCCGGACTACGTCCTGCTGCTGCCCTGGAACCTGCACGCGGAAATCGCGGTGCAGATGTCGTCCTACCTCGAATCGGGCGGCCGGTTCATCGTGCCGCTGCCCGAACCTCGCGTGGTGGAGACGTCGTGAGCGGGACGACGCGCTCGTGCGCGAACTGTGGCCGCGGCCCCGTGGTTTCGATCTACCAACAGCGCCACGTGCCGGTGCAGGACGTGTTGCTGATCCGCGACCGCGACACGGCCAGGACGTTCCCCACCGGCCATATCGAGCTCGGCTTCTGCCACGACTGCGGTTACGCGGAAAACGTCGCCTTCGAACCCGAACGCGTACGCTACTCGGGGGAGTGCGAGGAGACGCAGAGCTGTTCCGGCATCTTCGGCGCCTTCCAGGAAGATGTCGTGCGACGGTTGGTGGCGCATTGCCGGCTCGACGGTGGACACGTCGTCGAAATCGGCTGCGGCAAGGGTGAGTTCCTGGCGCGACTGTGTGCCCGTGCAGGCAGCCGGGGTACCGGGTTCGATCCCGCCTTCGTTCCCGGCCGGGTCGAGCTGCCCGCGGGTGTGCAGGTGTATCCCGTCAATTTCGAGGGTGACGAACGGTTCGATGCCGTCGACCTGCTCTGTTGCGTGATGACGCTCGAGCACATCGCGACGCCGCGGCGCTTTCTCGGCAACGTCCGGCAGGCGATCGAGCGTAGCGGGGTGCCGGTCTATTTCCAGGTCCCGAACGCGCAGCGCATCTATCGACAGGCGGCTTTCTGGGATATCTACTACGAGCACTGCAACTATTTCACGGCGCCGGCACTGGAAATCCTGTTCGCGACGTCGGGCTTCACGGTCGAATCCATCGAGTCCGCCTACGACGACCAGTATCTTTGTATCTTCGCCCGTACGTCTGATG
>JAUIDF010000196.1 GCA_030429125.1 Gammaproteobacteria bacterium
AAGGTCGTGATCTGCGACCTCGACGACACCCTGTGGGGCGGCACGGTGGGCGAAACCGGACCCGACGGCCTGCGCCTTGGCGGACACGATGCCGTCGGCGAGGCCTTCGTCGATTTCCAGCGCGAGCTGAAGGCGTTGACGAGGCGCGGCGTGCTGCTCGCCATTGTCAGCAAGAACACCGAATCGGTGGCGCTGGAGGCCATCGACCATCATCCCGAGATGGTACTTCGACGGTCCGACTTCGCCGCCTGGCGCATCAACTGGGAAGACAAGGCCGGCAATATCGCCGAGGTGATGCAGGAACTCGGTCTCGGCCTCGATGCCGCCGTCTTTCTCGACGACAACCCGCTGGAGCGCGAACGCGTGATGCACGCGCTGCCGCAGGTGCTGGTGCCGGCCCTGCCGCCGGACCGGATGATGTGCGTCACGGTCTTGCGGCGGCTCGACTGCTTCGACACCGCCACCGTCAGCAACGAGGATCGCGACCGCGCGGGCCTGTACCGTGCCGAGAGCGAGCGCCGGGCGGCGACGGCGGGGGCCGCCGACGTCGAGTCGCTGGACGACTGGCTGGATTCGCTCGATATCACGATTCGCGTCGAGCCGGTGACCGCCGCCAATCTCGAACGCACCGCGCAGCTGTTCAACAAGACCAACCAGATGAACCTGCGCACCCGCCGCATGACCGATCGCGAACTCATCGCGTGGGCCGACGATCCGCGACGACGCCTGTGGACGTTTCGGGTCGCGGACCGGTTCGGCGATGCCGGCCTGACCGCCATCGCCTCGGTCGAGACGGACGGCGATCGCGCATGGGTGGCCGACTACCTGCTCAGCTGTCGCGTCATGGGACGTCGGGTCGAGGAGTCGGTCGTCTACCAGCTGGTACAGTCGGCGCGCGAACTCGGTGCGGATACGCTCGTGGCCGAATTCCTGCCGACGCGAAAGAACGCACCGTGCCTTGCCTTCTGGCGCCGCTCCGGCTTCGTCGAGGAGGCGGAACACCGCTTTCGCTGGAACCTCGCCGAGGACTATCCCGCGCCCCGCGCGGTGACGCTGCTGGGGCAGGGCGACTCGTGACCCACGCCGCCGCCGGCGACACCGGGCGCGTGGACATCCGCTTCGCCGTGCGCGCGGACGTCGAGTCACTCATGACATTCATCGACGAGCACTGGTCGGCCGGCCACGTGCTGGCCACCAGTCGCAAGCTGCTGGACTGGCAGCACGGCGGCACCGACGGACGCGACTACGACTATGTCGTGGCCGTGCGAGGTGACGACGTGCTCGGCATTCTCGGATTCATACTCACCAGCCGGTACGATTCGCGCCTGGTCGATGCGCGGGCGCTGTGGCTGGCGCTGTGGAAGGTCAAGCACGGCGCACCGGGCGCACTCGGCATCCAGATGCTGACCTTCCTCGAGAAGCGGGTACCCCACGTCCTCATCGGCAGCGTCGGCGTGCGCGGCGACGTTACCCGGCTCTATCGCGCGCTCGGATACCAGGTCGGTCGCATGCGGCGTCACTACGTGCTGCATCCGGGCCCGAAGACGTTCTCCATCGTCGAGGCGCCCGCCGACGCGCCGACCATCCGCGACGGGCTCGATGCCGGCGCTCCCACGTTGACTTCGCGGGACGCCGATTCCCTGCTGGCATTGCAGCCATGGCTGGACGACGCCTGGCCGCCCGACATGGTACCGGTGAAGACGGCGCGATACTTTGTCGAGCGATTCCGGCACAGTCCGTTCTATCGCTACGTCGTCTACTCGGTGGAGCGGGACGGTCGAATGCAGGGTATCATCGTGGTGCGATCCTGCGACGTCGGTGACGCCCGCATGCTACGCATCGTCGACGGCTTTCTGCCGCCGCCCGCACTGCCGGGCCTGGGCGCCGCGTTGCAGTCGCTGGCGGTATCGCGAGATGCCGAGGCCGTCGATCTGCTGGCGACGGGGCTCGATGACGAGGCACTGCTCCAGAGCGGGTTGCTCGAACTGAACGAGGGCGAAGAGAACATCGTGCTGCCGAACTACTTCGAACCGCTGGTGCGCAAGAACAGCGATCTGACCTGGGCGTACAAGCCGCGAAGCGGGCAAGCGGTCGTATCCTTCAAGGCCGACGCCGACCAGGACCGACCCAACCGCGTGAGCTGACCATGCCGGGAACCTGCTCGATCATTACCTACCACTACGTCAGGGAACTATCCGAGACCCGCTATCCCCGCATCTGCGGCCTGACCGAGACGAACTTTCGCGGTCAGCTCGACTACCTGGCACGTCACTACCGTTTCGTGACGCTCGACGAAGTGCTCGATGCCTGCCACGGCAGCCGCGAGCTGCCGCCCAATGCGGCAGTGCTGACGTTCGACGATGGTTACCTGGACCACTATACCAACGTGTTTCCCTTGCTTGACCGGATGGGGATCCAGGGATGGTTTTTCCCGCCGGTATGCGCGGTCGATGAGCGACGCGTGCTGGACGTCAACAAGATTCACTTCGTTCTCGCGAGCGTCGAGTCGACCCGGGAACTGCTCGACTCCGTGTTCGCGCGACTCGACCGGCTTCGGGTCGACGGTCACGAGATCGAGTCGAACGAGGCGTTGTTCGAGCGCCTGGCCGTTGCCGGCCGTTTCGACGGTCCCGAGTTGGTCTTCGTCAAGCGGCTGCTGCAACGAGAACTTCCCGAGCGGCCGCGCGCAGCCGTCGTCGACGACCTGTTCCGGCACTTCGTCACCGACGACGAGACGGCCTTCGCGCGCGAGTTGTACGTGTCGCGGGACCAGTTGCTGACGATGCGGCGCCACGGCATGGTGATCGGCGGGCACGGATACTCGCATCGATGGCTCGATACCCTGCCGGAAGACCAGCAGGCCTTCGAGATCGAGTCCAGCGTGGCGTTTCTGGAGTCTCTCGGGGTGTCGATGGAGCGCTGGGTCATGTGCTATCCATACGGTGCCCACAACGAGTCGTTGAGGCGAATTTGCGCCGGCGCCGGGTGCGGCCTGGGGGTGACGACGGAAACCGCGATTGCCAGGATGGAGACGTCCCAGGCCCTGGAAATGCCCCGGCTCGACACCAACCACCTGCCCACGGACGCGTCGGCGACGCCGTCACCGTGGACCATCGAGATTCAGAAGCAGCCGGCATGAAGGCAGACCTGCGAACGACGGCGTGGGACCGTTCCTACGACCGCCGCGAAAACTTTCTGTTCTACCCACACGAGGAGATCGTCCGCTTCATGGCCCGCCACGTGCGAAAGCGCGTCGGGTTCGAAGAGTTCGAGGACCGACACGGGCTGGAACGGAATCCGAGAGTGCTCGACCTCGGCTGCGGCATCGGGCGGCACGTGCGGTTCTGCGACGATCTCAGGCTCGAAGCCTGGGGCGTCGATCATTCACGCATTGCCCTCGGCGAGGCCGGCAGGATCTGCGATCGTGAGGGCAGAGGGCACCTGGTCGGCCGCTTCGTCGTTGCCAATGGCGAACGCCTGCCGTTTGCCGACGGCGCCTTCGATTTCATCGTCTCGCATGGCGTGCTCGACAGCATGCCCTTCGACGTGGCGAGGCGCACGATGCGCGATTGCCGGCGCGTCCTTTCGGCGTCGGGACGCTTCTACCTGGACCTGATTTCGGGTGACGACCATCGACACTTTCCCGAGTTCGCCGGCGAGGAGGTGGTTGCCACGACGCACGAGCAGGACACGGTGCAAAGCTACTTCAACTTCGCCCGTATCGAACAACTGGTAGGGAATGGGTTCGTTATCGAGGAATGCCAGAAGGTGTCGCGGACCAGCGTGTTGTCCCCGGTTCGCCAGGCGCGCTATCACGTCGTGTTGACGGCCGCCTAGATCGCACGGGAGCGAGCCGGTACCTGGTCGAAGTACGCCCGCACGCGATCGATGACACGATCCTGCTCGTCTTCCAGCCCGATCCACAACGGCAGCCGAACCAGTTGATCGGCGACGGCATTCGTTACCGGCAACTCGGCGGGCGCGCGACCTGCCGCGAGGCCGGCGGGCGATGAGTGCAGCGGTACGTAGTGGAAGACGCACTGGATGTTCGCGCCCTTCATGAACTCGATGAATCGTGTTCGTTGATCGAGATCGCGCAGCAGCAGGTAATAAATGTGCCCGTTCGCCTCGGCATTCGCCGTCGAACGAGGACGTCGCACGAGACCTTCCGCTTCCAGCGATTCGAAGGCCTCGTGGTATCGATTCCACATGGCCTTGCGCCGACGGGTAATCTCGTTCGCCACCTGCAGCTGCGCCCACAGAAAAGCCGCGATGATCTCGCCGGGCAGATACGAGGAGCCGACGTCGGTCCAGGTGTACTTGTCGACCTGGCCCCGGAAAAACCTTGCCCGGTTGGTACCTTTCTCACGAACGATCTCGGCGCGGTCGACCAGGTCGGGATCGTTGATGAGCAACGCGCCGCCCTCGCCGGAGATGATGTTCTTGGTCTCGTGAAAGCTCAATGTGCCCAATTGACCGAATGTGCCGAGTGGCCTGTCCCCGTGTGTTGCCAGCAATGCCTGGGCCGCGTCCTCAATCACGACGAGGTCGTGGCGCGAGGCGATATCGACGATCGACTCCATGGCGCATCCGACGCCCGCATAGTGCATGGGAACGATGGCACGGGTTCGCGGCGTAATTGCCCGCGCGATCCGGTTCTCGTCGATATTCAGGGTATCCGGGCGGATATCCACGAACACCGGTACCGCGCCACGCAGGACGAAGGCATTGGCAGCGGAGACGAAGGTGAAGGACGGCATGATGACTTCGTCGCCCGGTCCGATGCCGGCAAGGAGGGCGCACATCTCCAGCGCGGCCGTGCACGAGTGGGTGAGCAGGGCGCGCGCGCAGCCGGTTTGCTCTTCGATCCAGGCCTGGCAGCGCAGGGTGAACCCGCCGTCGCCGGCCAACTGGCCGTCTCGATGGGCCTGGGCGATCTGCTCGAGTTCTCCGCCGCACAGGTAGGGTCGATTGAAGGGGATGTGGTTCACGGATGTCTTGTTTGCAATGGCGTTCGGTTCGTCGTCACGATTGTCCGCAGGTGTCGTCCGCTGAATCCGCGACCCAGTGAAAGGTCATCTCGGCGGGGCCGAAGCGGAAACCGAGCGATGCGTAGAGATTCAGGGCGGCGAGGTTGGAGGCGGAAATCCGGGTGGACACCGCGTCGATACCATCGGCGCGGTGATGCGTCAGAACGGCCTGCCACGCGCGCTTTGCCATGCCCCGTCCCCTGAAATCCTCCCCCAGGGCGGTCAGGTGCCAGTACACGCGCCGACCGTCGACTCGCTCGACGATGAACATCCCGACCACGCCTTCGCGGCTCGCGATTTTCAGCAATTGCTGCGTCGGATGATGTCGTGCATCGTCGATCCAGCGAAGGTAGCGCTGGTCGGCATCGTGCGTGTCGATGCGCGGATCGACGTGGTAGCGTTGACTGACGAATGCATTTGTCGCGATCTGCCTGAGGCTCGCGAGATCGGCCTCGTCGGCGTGCCCGACCACGAGATCCTCGTCGTTGGCATCGTCGCCGAATTGCCTGTCGATGTGTTCCAGCCTGGGCAGGAGAATCGTTTCGATGAAGCGGAACCCGCGGTCCTCGAGGAACATGGATTCATCGAGTGCCGACAGTGCAAGGCGGCAGCTGACGATGGCGACACCCTGCTCGTCGCGCCACTGTTCGAATGCCTCGAACGCCTTTCTCGCGTCGGCATCATTAACCACACGAAGACGATCGATACTGGCAACCGGTATGCCGAATGCCGTCTCGTCCCAGGCGACCCGGCGAGCCAGCAGTTCGGCACCTGGCGAGTCGTGCCGAAACGTCCGCGTGTCGCCGGTCATGCCTCTTCGCGCCGGCCGACCGTTTCCCCGACGATGTAGACGGGCCTTTCCATGGTGCGAAAATGCATCCGCGCGAGGTACTCGCCAATGACCCCGAGGGCGAGGAGCTGGGCGCCGGAAAATATCGCGATGATCGACGCCAGGAATGCAAACCCCGGTACCGTGCTCCCCTCGATGAGCCAGCGTAACAGGACGAACGCCAGGATGAGGACACCGAACACGGCGAAGCCGAAGCCGATGACGCTGGCGATATGCAGCGGCAGTTCGGAAAACCCCGTCATCATGTTCAGCGTGTGTCGAACCAGTTTGCGAAACGTGTAGCCCGACTCGCCGTGTCGGCGGGGCTCGTGCGGTACGCGTACCGCGGCGAAAGCCGATGTACCCCAGGTCAACAGGACATCCATGTTCACCGAGGGACTTCGATACTCCGTGAAGGCTGTGCGCAGTTCCGTGCGAAAAACGCGGTAGGCGCTGACGCTCCGGGCGGTCGATGCGCCAATGGACTGTTGCAGGGCGAGCTTGGTGATTTGCGATGCCAGGTCGCGAAACAATCCGTGCTGTTCCCGTTCCGGTGTGCCGTAGACGACATCGAAGCCCTGGTCGAGCTTGTCCAGAAGACGATCCAGGACTTCGGGTGGATGCTGAAGGTCGTCGTCCATCGTCACCGTCGTATCGTATCGGGCATGGCGCACACCGCAAAGCACGGCATTGTGCTGCCCGTAGTTGCGACGCAGGCGAATGCCACGCACGCGCTCGTCGGTGCGCGACAGCCCGGCGACGATGGACCAGGAATCGTCGCCGCCGCAGTCCTCGACGAAAATCAGTTCGAACTCGCGATTGGTTCTGGAGAGGCACGTGGTCAGTCGCTGGTGCAATTCGTGCAGACACTCACCCGAGCGATAGACGGGGATGACGACCGAAATGCCTGCCTGGATTGTTGTCAAATGGTCCTGCCTCGACGATAGGCCGCTATCCGTTGCCGGCGCTTGTTTCAGGTTCCCCCCGGGACATCCACGGGCCGCGGGCTTTCCGGGATTCTAGGTGAATGTAACACGCGGTTTC
>JAUIDF010000197.1 GCA_030429125.1 Gammaproteobacteria bacterium
CGACGAAGATCATCGGCATACGACCGGGAGAGAAGTTGCACGAGACGATGTGCCCGCGCGACGATGCACATCTCACCATCGAGTTCGACGACCACTTCGTCATTCGTCCGAGCATCCGTTTTCACAGTGCGAACGTCGACTACCTGAATAATCGGGCGGGGGAAACCGGCGTGCCGGTCGCGGAGGATTTCGAGTACAGCTCCGGCAGTAATCCCCGCTTCCTCGATATCGAGGAGATCCGGGCGATGTCGCATTGAGCCAGTACATTCCCTACGGCCGCCAGGACGTCACCGAAGACGACATCGACGCGGTGATCCGCGTGCTGCGTTCCGACTTCCTCACCCAGGGCCCCGTGGTGCCCGAATTCGAATCGGCGCTCGCCCGGTTCGTCGGCGCGCGCCACGCGGTGGCGATGAACAGCGCCACCTCCGCGCTTCACGCGGCCTGCCACGCACTGGAACTCGGACCGGGCGACGTCCTGTGGACGTCGCCCAACACGTTCGTGGCGTCCTCGAATTGCGCCCTCTACTGCGGGGCCTCGGTCGATTTCGTCGATATCGAGCCGGATACCTACAACCTGTCGGTAGACGCATTGCGCGACAGGCTCGCCCAGGCGGCGCGCGACGGCCGGCTGCCCAAGGTCGTCGTCGCGGTACACTTTGCCGGCTTGTCCTGCGACATGGCGGGTATTGCCGCGCTTGCCCGGGAGTACGGTTTTCGCGTCATCGAGGACGCCTCCCATGCCATCGGGGCGACCTATGACGGCGAACGCGTGGGCAACTGCCGTCATTCGGATATCACCGTCTTCAGCTTTCATCCGGTCAAGATCATCACGACCGCCGAGGGTGGCATCGCGACGACCGACGACGAGACGCTCAAGGCGCGCATGGAGCAGTTTCGCAGTCACGGCATCACCCGTGAGCCGGAGCGCCTGGAAGGCGATTCCCCCGGGGCGTGGTACTACGAGCAGCAGGTTCTCGGCTTCAATTACCGCATGACCGATATCCACGCGGCGTTGGGCGTCAGCCAACTGTCGCGCGTCGATGAGTACATCGAGGGGAGAGAACAGGTAAGGGCACGTTACGACGAGGCGCTGGCGAACCTCCCGCTCCAGTTGCCCGCGAAGCGTGAGAGTCGACGCTCCGCACTGCACCTGTACCCGGTGCTGGTCGACGGTGGCGACACGCGGCGCAACCGGTTGTTCGACGAACTGCGACGACGCGGTGTCGGTGTCAACCTGCATTACATTCCGGTGTACCTGCAGCCGTACTATCGTCGCCTGGGGTTCCGGCCGGGCCATTGCCCGGTTGCCGAGTGGTACTACGACCGTGCCTTGTCCCTGCCGATGTTTCCGCGCATCCTGCCCGGGGAACAGGATCGCGTAATTCGGGACCTGGGTGAGCTGCTCGCGTGAACGTCTGCGTCATTCCCGCTCGCGGCGGAAGCAAGCGCATCCCCGGCAAGAACATCAAGCCGTTCGCGGGACGGCCCATGCTGGCGTACCCGGTGGATACGGCGCGCGCGTCGGGGCTTTTCCAACGCGTCATCGTATCGACGGACGACGAGCGGGTCGCGGACGTCGCCCGCGCCTGTGGCGCAGAAGTGCCGTTCCTGCGCCCCGCGGCGCTGTCCGACGACCATACCGGCACCAACGAAGTGGTCGGTTGGGTCGTCCGGAAGCTGCGCGAGTGCGGCGACGACGTGAGCGTCGCCTGTTGTATCTACGCGACGTCGCCGTTGCTCGACCCCGGCTACCTGCGCGAGGGCCGCGCCGCGCTGGACGCCGAGGGGATCGACTATGCCATGTCGGTGACGTCGTTCGGGTTCCCGATCCAGCGCGCGTTGAGGCGCTCGCCGGACGGACTCGTCTCGCCGTTCGACCGCGAAGCGATCCGTTCCCGGTCCCAGGATCTCGAGCCTGCGATGCACGACGCCGCCCAGTTCTACTGGGGGCGGGGAGCTGCCTTTGCCGACGGGGTGCCGATGTACGCGGACAACACCGTGGGCATACAACTGCCGCGTTATCTCGTGCAGGACATCGACACGGAAGAGGACTGGATTCGTGCGGAGGTTCAATACGACATCCTGAAACGCAGGGGCCTCGTCGCATGATGGTTCGGCGAACCGCGGGCGATGGCGATGCCGTCGCGCGTCGCGGGCGGGTCGGGGATTCGGGCCGCGATTGAAAGTCGCCTTTCGGGTCGATGCATCGAGCCGGATCGGCGCCGGTCACGCGATGCGGTGTCTCACGCTGGCCGAGGCGCTCCGGGAGGAAGGCTGCGACATCCTGTTCCTGTCGCGCGACGAGCCGGGCAACCTGTGTCCGCTGATGCGCCGGCGCGGATTCGAAGTGGCAATGCTCGACTCGAGTCAGCCTTTGTGCGAGTCGGACGACGCCCGCGCGAGCGCCGACGCGCTGCGCGAGTGGTCGGCCGATCTCGTCGTCGTGGACCATTACGCGCTGTCGGTCGAATGGGAACGCCGCGCGGGTGCGGTTACGCAGGCAATGATGGTCATCGACGATCTACCGCATCGGCTCCACCACTGCGACATACTGCTCGACCAGAACCTGCATGCCGGTCGGGTCGAACGCGCACCGTTGCCGGCGCACTGCCGGCTGCTGCTCGGGCCGTCCCATGCATTGCTCAGGCCACAGTTCGCCGAGAATCGGGCAGCGTACCGGCATCGGGACGTGGTTCGGTCGATTGTCGTGTCCCTTGGCGGCGGCGACTGCGCCGAGCCGCTTGCAAGGATCGTTTCACAGTTGCGAGCGATGACGACGGACGAGGCGGTTACCGTCGTCGCCAGTGCGCGGACGGCGCAAGACGCTCGACTGCGCGCAAGATGTGACGCACTGCCGGGATGTACCCTGCGTTCCGATGTCGAGGACATGGCCGCGTTGCTCGCCGATGCGGATCTCGCCGTTGGTGCCGGCGGCGTCTCCTCGCTGGAGCGATGTTGCCTGGGGGTTCCGTCGGCGGTCGTTTCCATTGCGGACAACCAGGTCGGTCCGTCCGCCGAGCTCGCGCGACGAGGCTGCCAGTTGTACCTCGGTCCGCTTGACGGCGACGCGGATCGGATGCTCGAGTCGGGGATTCGCCTGCTCTGGCACAATGCCGATCTGCGTTCGCACCTGTCGCGGCAGGGCCGGATGCTGGTCGACGGCCTGGGCGCCCGGCGCGTCGCCGCGGCAATCCTCAACCGCGACCTGTCGATCAGGCCGGCCGTGCTGTCCGACGCCGGGTGGATGCGACAGTGGCGCAACGCCGATACCGCGCGACGGCATTCGCACGATTCGCGACCGATCGAAGCGCACGAGCACGAGGCCTGGATGGCCGCCGCGCTGGCGGATCCCCACCGGTGCCTGCTGGTCGGCGAACGTCGTGGTCACGCGGTGGGGGTGGTTCGCTACGACATCGACGGCGATTGCGCGTTGATCTCGATTTACCTCGATCCGGCGTCGATCGGCATCGGCATCGGTACCGCGCTGCTCGAGGCCGGGGAGCGATGGATGGGGACTTCGCGCCCGGCCGTTCGCCGGTTTCGTGCGGAGATCGGCGCGACCAACGAAGTTTCGCGCCGGGCGTTCGAGAAAGCAGGATTCAAGGCGCAGCGGGTACATTACATCAAGCAGGTCTAGGCCGATGAATGCGAGAGTTCAGTTCGGGAGCCGGTGGGTCGGACGCGACTATCCACCGTTCGTCATCGCGGAGATGTCCGGTAATCACAACGGCTCGCTGGAGCGGGCCCTGGCGCTGGTGGACGCGGCGGCCCGATGCGGAGCGCACGCGTTGAAACTGCAGACGTACACCGCCGACACCATGACCATCGATTGCGACCGCTCGGAATTCACGATCGCCGACGAGCACAGCCCGTGGCACGGCCGTCGCCTGTACGAGCTGTACGAGCAGGCGCACACCCCCTGGCAATGGCATGGTCCGATTTTCGAGCGGGCGGCGTCGCTCGGCATGCTGGCGTTTTCCTCGCCATTCGACGCCACTGCCGTCGACTTCCTCGAATCGCTGGGCGCGCCGGCCTACAAGATTGCCTCGTTCGAAGTGATCGATCTTCCGCTGATCCGCAAGGTCGCCGCCACCGGCAAGCCGATCATCATTTCCACCGGCATGGCGACAGTGGCCGAGATCGACGAGGCCGTGCGGGCGGCGCGATCGGCGGGATGCGAGCAACTCGTCCTGTTGAAATGCACCAGTACCTATCCGGCAAGAGCGGAGGACAGCCACGTCAGCACGGTCGAACACCTTGCCCGCCTGTTCGAGTGCCCGGTTGGCCTGTCGGATCACACGCCCGGACTGGGTGCAGCGGTTGCCTCCGTCGCACTGGGCGGTTCGGTGATCGAGAAGCACTTCACGCTGGGACGGGCAGATGGTGGCGTGGACGCGTCCTTTTCCCTGGAGCCGGCGGAGATGACCGCGCTGGTGCAGGAGACGCTGTCGGCGTGGCGATCGCTGGGACGGGTGCACTACGGGCCGACCGAGGCAGAGGTCCCGTCGCTCGCGCACCGCCGTTCACTGTACGTGATCGAGGACATGGCGGCGGGTGACGTGTTGTCGACCGCCAACCTGCGCGCGATTCGCCCGGGATTCGGTCTTGCCGTCAAGCACATCGACGTGGTCCTCGGCAAGAAGGTTTGTCGCGACGTCCGCCGGGGTACACCGATGTCCTGGGATCTGCTCGATTGACACACGCCGGGACCATGGATTCGGTTGCAACGGCGCGCTCGAAGGATGCCGTGCTGGTGATGAAGCTCGGCGTCACGACGTTGCCGGGGGTCATCCTGAATCGACTGGTCGGGAAACGAGTGACGATTCTGCGCGAGTCGTCGTGGCGGTTGCTGAATCATCTCGCCTACCGGACCGGCGCGGCGCCGGTGGATTTTCCCGCCCTCGATGACCTGGATACGCGCGACGTCTACGGCGATGCCCACGGCGCCGGTACGCAGACGGCAAGGGGATTGTGGAACGAGGACCTGGCACGGCGGCTCGGGCCGCTGTTTCCCGGTGTCGACACGCCGGAGCGCAAGATCGCCGTCCTGTTGCGCACGTTCGTCGACGCGCGGTGCAGCGAGGCCGCGCTGGCGGCGACCTGGTCCCGCAGCGCGCTGATCCACCATCGCCGTGTCACGGTAACGGGTCCGCTGGACCGCGTCAGCGCGGCATACCTGTCGCACGTGTCCGCCAACATCCGCCCGGCCGTGTTCGTCAGCGTCCACCAGTTCGTCGACCTGGGTGGGCGGATCGTTCGGCGGCTGGCGAGTCGAATCACCAGGCGCACGCGAAATCAGTCGGTGGACGGCAGACCCCGATTGCCGGGGTTCGTGCCCGGGACGGCGCCCATCGATTCTCCCGTACTGTTCTTTCCGCACAAGACAATCAGCTACGGCGGGCTGTTTCTCAAGAACCAGTTCTACGCCGGGGAACCGGATTCACCGTTTCATCCGGCGCGTATCATGCACGTCGAACTCGAGCCGATTGCGCCCGCGTGGTGTACAGACGAGTTATCGGCGGTCTACCGGCAGCTCGGGATCCGGTACTGCTATCTCGACACGCGCCGGTCCGCGTCGGTCGTCGGCGCCGCGACGAAGTTTGCGGCCGGCATTCGACACCTTGGTGCCGTACGTGCCGCGCTCGCTTCACCTCGATTCGCCTATATCCTATTCAGGCAGTGGCGCCGATTCGAGGCATACCGTACTTCCCTGCATCGCTTCGAGAATGCGCGGATCGCCCTCGTCGGCTACGAGATGCTGTTCCCGGCACCGTTGTCCCTTGCCCTGGAATCCAGGGGCATTCACAGCGTCGCGACGCAGGAACGCCTGCTCGCCTCCACCTGCTATCGAAACTGGAACTACATCGTGGAAACGTATCTCGTCGCCAGTAAGCGGGTGGCGCGCCAGATCGAATCGGATCCCGGAAAGTGCGTGAAGACGTTGATTCCCATCGGCCTGGTACGCAGCGACCTGATCAGGCAATTCCAGCTGGAGGCGCCGGATGAAGACGCGACTCTCGATGCGCAACACGAGCCGTTGACGAAGGTCGTCGTTTTCGACTTTCACTCCGTTCGGGATCGCGAAACCAACTCTCGCACGTTGGTCAACAACTGGCGATCGAACCGTGCCTTCTACGAGGATATCATCCGACTGGCGGACGAGTTCACGACGGCGCGATTCACGATTCGCAGCAAGAACAGCGACTGGTTGAACATGGACGAGTTCGCGGACATCGTCGAAGCCATTGACCGCCGACCGAACATCGACATCGATCGCAATGACGGCAGGATGCTGGCGTCCTATCGCCTTGCGGCGCGAGCCGACGCGATCATCGCCCGCCATACGTCGATCGCGGACGAATGCATGGCGGCGGGCAAACCGACCCTCATTTGCGACCACCTTCCCAATGCCGCGAGAACCGTGAGTCATTCCTGGGACTACGGGGGGGTGGACGTGTTCGTTCGTTGCCACGACGAGTTGGTCGAGCGATTCGCCCGGATCGTGACGCACGGCCACTACCTTGATGCGACCGACATCGAACGCCTGCAATCGTCCGTCAACGACGGACCCGCCGACGGCAAGGTACACGTACGCATCGCGCGGGAACTGGAGCGGCTCCATGGCGAAACCGCCGGCCGGGCGTGATTGTTCGCGCGCCGCACGTCTGGCAGTATGAAATGAGATCGATTCGCAACGAAATTCACTAATCTTCGTAGGGTAAACAACCTGACGGTACATTCAGACATGACATTCAAGCCGAGTAAGCAAGTGACGGTGGGCGACGACAGCGTCGCCCGGGCGGTCATCGGAAACAATTCACAGCTCGTGATCATTGCCGGTCCATGCGCCATCGAGAGCGAGTCACACGCGTTGAAAATGGCG
>JAUIDF010000198.1 GCA_030429125.1 Gammaproteobacteria bacterium
GCATCAAGTGCATCTACGTGGCCGTGGGTCAGAAGGCCTCGTCGGTGGCCGACGTGGTGCGCAAGCTCGAGGAGCACGGCGCCATGGAGCACACCATCGTGGTTGCCGCCACCGCCTCGGATTCCGCCGCCATGCAGTTCATCGCGCCCTACGCCGGCTGCACCATGGGCGAGTACTTCCGTGATCGCGGCGAAGACGCCCTGATCATCTACGACGATCTCACCAAGCAGGCCTGGGCCTACCGCCAGATTTCCCTGCTGCTGCGCCGTCCGCCGGGTCGCGAAGCCTACCCGGGCGACGTCTTCTACCTGCATTCGCGCCTGCTCGAGCGCGCCGCGCGCGTCAACGCCGAGCACGTCGAGGAAATCACCAAGGGCGAGGTCAAGGGCAAGACCGGATCGTTGACGGCGTTGCCGATCATCGAGACCCAGGCCGGCGACGTCTCGGCCTTCGTGCCCACCAACGTGATCTCCATCACCGACGGCCAGATCTTCCTCGAGTCGGACCTGTTCAATGCCGGTATCCGGCCAGCCATCAACGCCGGCCTGTCGGTGTCGCGCGTCGGTGGTGCCGCGCAGACCGGCATCATCAAGAAGCTCGGCGGCGGCATCCGGCTGGCACTCGCCCAGTATCGCGAGCTGGCGGCGTTCTCGCAGTTCGCCTCCGACCTCGACGAGGCCACCCGCAAGCAGCTCGAGCGCGGCCAGCGCGTGACCGAGATGATGAAGCAGAAACAGTATTCCACCCTGAGCGTGGCGGAAATGGCGCTGTCGCTGTTCGCCGTCAACGAAGGCTTTCTCGACGACGTCGAGGTGGGCAAGGTGGTGGACTTCGAGGCCGCCATGCAGGCCTACGTGAAATCCAATCACGGCGACGTACTCGACAAGATCAACCAGGATCTGAAGTACGACGACGCGACCGCCGGCGAGCTCAAGCGGGTGGTCGAGGATTTCAAGGCCAACGGTTCGTGGTAACGCGACGGACCTGACCAGCGGAGGCAATTATCCATGGCGGGCGCCAAAGAGATCCGTACCAAGATCAAGAGCATCCAGAATACGCAGAAGATCACCAAGGCCATGGAAATGGTCGCGGCGAGCAAGATGCGCAAGGCCCAGGACCGGATGCAGAGCGCGCGGCCGTACGCGGAGAAGGTCCGCAACGTGATCGCGCACCTGGCCCAGGCCCATCCCGAGTACAAGCACCCGTATACGATCGAGCGCGAGGTCAAGCGCGTCGGGTACATCGTGGTTTCCACCGATCGGGGGTTGTGCGGTGGCCTGAACGTGAACCTGTTCCGGCGCGCCATCAATGCCATGGGCGACTGGCACGATCGCGGTGTCGAGATCGACGTCGCCTGCATCGGTTCCAAGGGACTCGGCTTCTTCAAGCGCTTCGGCACCCACATCGTCGCCGAAGCCACCCACCTCGGGGACGCGCCTTCCCTTGCCGACCTGCTCGGTGCGATCCAGGTCATGCTCGACAATTTCGACGAGGCGCGCATCGACCGCCTCTACATGGTGAACAACGAATTCGTGAACACCATGACGCAGAAGCCGGTGGTCGAACAGCTCCTGCCGATCGCCGCGGACAACCCGCACGAGCGGCTGGATCACCACTGGGACTACATCTACGAGCCCGACGCCAAGGAGGTGATCGACGTGCTGCTGACGCGCTACGTCGAGTCCCTCGTGTACCAGGGCGTGGTGGAGAACGTGGCCTCGGAACAGGCGGCGCGCATGGTCGCCATGAAGGCCGCCTCCGACAACGCCGGCAACCTGATCGACGAGCTGCAGCTCGTCTACAACAAGGCCCGGCAGGCGGCGATCACCCAGGAGATCTCGGAGATCGTCGGTGGCGCGGCGGCGGTGTGACGCACCGTGACATGCCCCATTCGAACGGCGCGACTCGCTCCTCGCGCCGCCCGTATTCAGAAAATCAATTGAGGTTAGAAGGACTATGAGCTCCGGACAAATCGTTGAAATCATCGGCGCGGTGGTCGACGTCCGCTTTCCGCGGGACGCCATCCCGAAGGTCTACGACGCGCTGACGGTGACCGAAACCGGCCTGACTCTCGAGGTCCAGCAGCAGATGGGTGACGGCGTGGTCCGCACCATCGCCATGGGCTCCTCCGACGGTCTGCGCCGCGGGCTCGAGATCAGCAATACCGGTGCGCCGATCTCGGTGCCGGTGGGGCAGAAGACCCTCGGCCGCATCATGAACGTGCTCGGCGACCCCATCGACAACATCGGGCCGGTGGAATCCGAGGAGCGCCATCCCATTCACCGCAAGCCGCCGGCCTATGCCGACCAGGCGCCCGCGGTGGAAATCCTCGAGACCGGCATCAAGGTCATCGACCTCATCATGCCCATCGCCAAGGGCGGCAAGATCGGACTGTTCGGCGGCGCGGGCGTGGGCAAGACCGTGACGCTGATGGAGCTCATCAACAACATCGCCGTGCAGCAGGAAGGCCTTTCCGTGTTCGCCGGCGTCGGCGAGCGCACCCGCGAAGGCAACGACTTCTACCACGAGATGACCGAGGCCGGCGTGCTCGACAAGGTGGCGCTGGTGTACGGCCAGATGAACGAACCGCCGGGCAACCGCCTGCGCGTGGCGCTCTCCGGCCTGACCATGGCGGAGTACTTTCGCGACGAGGGCCGCGACGTGCTGATGTTCATCGACAACATCTACCGTTACACCCTGGCCGGCACCGAGGTGTCCGCGCTGCTCGGCCGCATGCCGTCGGCGGTGGGCTACCAGCCGACCCTGGCCGCCGAGATGGGCGCGCTGCAGGAGCGCATCACGTCCACCAAGGATGGATCGATCACCTCGTTCCAGGCCGTGTACGTGCCCGCGGACGACCTCACCGACCCGTCGCCGGCGACCACCTTCGCGCATCTCGACGCCACCCTGGTGCTGTCGCGGCAGATCGCCGAGCTCGGCATCTACCCCGCCGTGGATCCGCTCGACTCGACCTCGCGCCAGCTCGATCCGCTGGTCGTGGGACAGGAGCACTACGACACCGCGCGCGCGGTGCAGGGCATCCTGCAGCGCTACAAGGAGCTGCGCGACATCATTGCCATCCTCGGCATGGACGAGCTCTCCGACGACGACAAGCGGGCCGTCGCCCGGGCGCGCAAGATCCAGCGCTTCCTCTCGCAGCCGTTCACCGTGGCACAGACGTTTACCGGCACGCCCGGCAAGTACGTCTCCCTGAAGGACACCATCCGTGGCTTCCAGGGCATCGTCGACGGCGACCACGACGACCTTCCCGAGCAGGCCTTCTACATGGTCGGCGGTATCGAGGAAGCCGTGGAGAAAGGCAAGCAGCTGAGCTGATCCATCGCTAACCACCGACGAGCGACTACCGACATGGCATCAACGATCAGGGTCGAAATCGTCAGCGCCGAGCAAGCGCTGTGGGACGGCGAGGGCACCATGGTCTTCGCCCCGGCGATGATGGGCGAAGTAGGCATCGCGCCGAATCACTCGCAGATGCTGTCGCCGATCAAGGCCGGCGACGTGCGGGTGCAGAAGGAAAATGGCGAGCAGGAGGTGTTCTACGTCTCCGGCGGCCTCATGGAGGTGCAGCCGCACCTGGTCACGATCCTGTCCGACACCGCGCTGCGTGCCGAGGATCTCGACGAGGCGCGGGCACTGGAGGCGCAGAAGCGCGCAGAGCAGGCGATGCGCGACAACACCAGTTCCATGGAGCTGGCCAAGGCGCGCGCCGAACTGGCACAGGCCGCGGCACAGTTGCGCGCCATTCAGAAGTTGCGCGGCAAGCGCAGCTCGGGCTGACACCGACGTTCGCGCCGCGCCAGCCGGGCACGGCGCCGCCTGCCGCGTCGGCGCCGGAGAAACGCGCCGGGAGTGCTCGTGGTGACGCGAATCATCCTATAATGACCGCCCGGTCACTCACCCTTCGCGCGACAGGCGCGCACGGCATTCGTCGCGACCGCAATCCATGGCGCTGGAAATCATCATACTCGCCGCCGGCAAGGGCACGCGCATGCGTTCCGCCCTGCCCAAGGTCCTGCATCCGCTCGCCGGGCAGCCGCTGATCGCCCACGTGCTGGCCTGCGCCCGGGGACTCCGCGCAGACCGGGTCACCGTCGTTCACGGCCACGGCGCCGACGCCGTGCGCGACGCAGTGGACGACGGCGCAATGCGCTGGGTCCACCAGGCCGAGCAACTGGGCACGGGTCACGCGGTGCGACTCGCCCTGGACGGCGTCTCAGGCGACGCCGACGACACCGTGCTGGTCATGTACGGCGATGTACCGCTGATTGAAGCCCACACCCTGGCGTCGCTTTCGGCGGCGGCCGCCGGCGCCCTCGCGCTGCTGACGCTGGAGCTCGCCGACCCCGGTCGATACGGCCGCATCCTGCGCGACGACGATGGCGCCGTCACCGGTATCGTCGAGGCCGCGGACGCCAACCCCGAGCAGCTGGCCATCGGCGAGATCAATACCGGTTTCATGGCCGCGCCACGTTCGCTCATGACGGCCTGGCTGTCCCGCCTTCGCAACGACAACGCCCAGGGCGAATACTACCTGACCGACATCGCCGGGCTGGCGGTTGCCGACGGCGTCGCGGTTCGCGCCGTGCAGGCCGGCGACGAACTCGAGGTACGCGGCGTCAACAGCCGCGTCGAACTGGCGGCCATGGAGCGCGCCTGGCAGCGCCGTCTCGCCGAGGCGCTGATGCATGCCGGTACCTCCGTGGCGGACCCTTCCCGTCTCGACGTGCGTGGCCGGCTGAGCGCGGGTATCGACGGCTTCATCGACGTCAACGTGGTGTTCGAGGGCAACGTCGAACTCGGCGACCGCGTGCGCATCGGGCCCGGTTGCGTCATTCGCGACGCGGTGCTCGGAGACGATGTCGTCGTTCATGCCCACAGCGTGATCGAGGGTGCGCGCATCGCCGGGCGTTGCAGTATCGGTCCGTTCGCGCGTGTTCGGCCCGGTACCTCGCTCGACGAGGGCGCGCGGCTTGGCAACTTCGTCGAGACCAAGCAGGCCGCCGTCGGCGCCGGTTCGAAGATCAACCACCTCGCCTACGTGGGAGACTGCGAGATCGGGCGCGAGGCGAACATCGGTGCCGGCGTGATCACGTGCAACTACGACGGTGTTAACAAGCACCGCACCGTGATCGGCGACGGTGCCTTCATCGGCTCCGATTGCCAGCTCGTTGCACCCGTGACGATCGGTGAGAACGCGACCGTGGGCGCCGGCACCACCCTGACGCGCGACGCCCCGGCCAACCAGTTGACGGTGGGACGCAGTCCCCAGCGCAGCCTCGCCCACTGGCGGCGACCCGCCAGGAAGCCCGGCTGATCCGAATGAACCCAAGCGACTCGAGGAGCGGCAAATAACATGTGCGGCATCGTCGGTGCGGTGAGCGATAGCAACGTCCTTCCCGTGCTCATGGACGGTCTGAGGCGTCTGGAGTACCGGGGCTACGACTCGGCCGGCGTGGCCCTGATCGATGGCGGCGAGCTTCGCCGCACCCGCGCCGTAGGCAAGGTGCGCGAACTCGAACGGGCCCTCGAGGCCTATCCGTCGAAGGGCACCACCGGCATCGCCCACACGCGCTGGGCCACGCACGGCGTGCCGAGCGAGCGGAACGCACACCCGCAGGTCAGCGACGACGTCGCGCTGGTTTGCAACGGCATCATCGAGAATCACGAGGCGTTGCGCCGCGAGCAACTCGACCATGGCTTCGAGTTCCAGTCCGATACGGACACCGAGGTGGTCGTCAACCTGATTGCCTGGCACATGCGCGAGGGGCTCGACCTGTTCGACGCCATGCGCGCTGCCTGTCGCCACCTGGAAGGCGCCTTCGCACTGGCCGCCGTCTGCCTGAAGTCGCCGCGGCGACTGGTCGGCGCGCGGCGCGGCAGTCCGTTGATCGTCGGCCTGGGAGAGTCGGAGGCCTACCTCGCGTCGGACATCTCCGCACTCATCAGCGTGACGCGGGATTTCATGGTGCTGGAGAATGGCGACGTCGCCGAGATCGACGGCGGTCGCGTGCGCATCACCGACGAGGCGGGCGAGGTGGTCGAACGCGCCGTGAGACGCAGCAACCTGGCTGCCGGGGCCGCCGAACTCGGCGACTACCGACACTACATGCAGAAGGAAATTTTCGAACAGGGACAGGCGGTCTCCGACACCCTGGAAGGTCGCATCTCCAGCCGGCACCTGCTCGAACAGGTTTTCGGCCCCGAGGCCGAGTCGGTTTTCGATCGCACGCGCGCGGTGCAGATCATCGCCTGTGGCACCAGCTTCCATGCCGGTCTCGTCGCGCGCCACTGGTTCGAGCGCTTCGGCGTGCCGTGTAACGTCGAGATTGCCAGCGAGTTCAGGAGCCGCCCCCACGTGGTCGCGCCCGGTACGCTGGTGGTGACCATTTCGCAGTCGGGCGAGACCATCGACACGCTCACCGCGTTGCACCACGCGCGGGAAATCGGTTTCGAGAATTCGCTGACCATCTGCAACGTGGCCGAGAGTTCCATGGTCCGCGACTGCGACCTGTCGTTGCTCACCCACGCCGGGCCGGAGATCGGCGTGGCGTCGACCAAGGCGTTCACCACCCAGCTGACCGCCCTGCTGCTGCTGGTTATCGCGCTGGGGCGGCGGCACGGCATGAGCGAGGCCGCGGAGAATGAAATCGTCGGCGAGTTGCGCTCGCTACCGGGTCGCATCGAGCACGCCCTCGAAATGGATGGCGCCATCGAAACGCTCGCCGAACAGTTCTCGGACAAGCAGCACGCGCTGTTTCTCGGTCGCGGCATGCACTATCCCATCGCCATGGAGGGCGCGCTCAAGCTCAAGGAGATCTCCTACATCCAT
>JAUIDF010000199.1 GCA_030429125.1 Gammaproteobacteria bacterium
TGAGCGGAGTTCGAACCGCGATCGGAGATTTTGGCGGAAGTTTGAAG
Source organism: Gammaproteobacteria bacterium (assembly GCA_030429125.1). Taxonomy (GTDB): domain Bacteria; phylum Pseudomonadota; class Gammaproteobacteria; order Arenicellales; family CAJQKF01; genus BQJD01. Next base: position 48 of record JAUIDF010000199.1, read on the forward strand.
GATGTTCCTCCAACCGAGCTGGCCGCGGCGGTGGTCGCCGAGTCCGTCAAGCGTTCGAAACTCGCCCCGGAAGACATCGGTCACTGCGTGTTCGGCAACGTCATTCACACCGAGCCGAAGGACATGTACCTCTCCCGTGTCGCCGCCATCAACGGCGGCCTGCCCAGGGAAACGCCGGCGTTCACCCTCAACCGCCTGTGTGGCAGTGGCCTGCAGGCCGTCGTCTCCGCGGCCCAGCTCATCGAGACAGGCAGCGCGACCAGTGCGGTGGCGGGTGGCGCCGAGTCCATGAGCCGCGTGCCGTTCTGGGCGCCGACGAACCGTTTCGGACAGCGAATGGGCGACGCAAAACTCGTCGATGCCATGGTGGGAGCCCTGTCGGATCCCTTCGACGCCTGCCACATGGGCGTGACGGCGGAAAACATCGCGTCGAAGTGGGGCATTTCGCGAGAGGACCAGGACGCCCTCGCGGTCGAGAGTCACCAGCGGGCGGTTCGTGCGACCGAGGCCGGCCATTTCGCGGGACAGATCCTGCCCGTGTCCGTCAAGCAGCGCCGCGAGACCGTGGAATTCGCCACCGACGAACACGTGCGGGCCGACGTCACCGTCGAGTCCCTGGCCAAGCTGCGGCCGGTGTTCGACAAGCAGGGGTCGGTTACCGCGGGCAATGCGTCGGGCATCAACGACGCGGCCGCCGCCGTGGTACTGATGGAGCGGGGCGCCGCCGAGGCGAAGGGGCTTGAGCCCATGGCGCGGCTGGTCGGCTACGCATTCGCCGGCGTCGAGCCGAAGTACATGGGCATCGGGCCGGTGCCGGCCGTTCGAACCCTGCTCGAAAAGACCGGACTCGGCATCGACGACATCGACCTGTTCGAGGTGAACGAGGCCTTCGCCGCCCAGGCGCTGGCGGTGATCCGCGATCTCGGCCTGCCCGAGGATCGAACCAACCCGAACGGCAGCGGCGTCTCGCTGGGGCACCCGATCGGCGCCACCGGGTGTATTCTGACGGTCAAGGCCGTGCACGAACTGCACCGCACCGGTGGCCGACGGGCGCTGGTGACCATGTGCATCGGCGGCGGCCAGGGCATTGCCGCCATCTTCGAACGCCTGTAGCGGGTGAGGTCGGGCGCCGCCGGATCAGGCCGCGCCGTTTGTCGGCGCCGCCGGCCAGAGCCAGGCGGCTCCGCGAACACCCGAGCTGTCGCCGAAGCGGTTGCGCACCACCGGCGTGTCGAAGTAGTCGGAGAAGACGTGCCGGGCGATGCGGTCGGGACCGTGCGCGTAGAGTGCGTTGGCGTGGGACAGCCCGCCGCCCAGCACGATGATGTCCGGATCGAGAATGTTGACGACGGTCGCCACGGCGCGGCCGAAGTGGTCGAGAAATCGCTCGAGCACCGCCCGGGCCCGCTCGTCGCCGGCTTCATACGCCGAGACGATGGCGCGGGCGTCTCCGATGTCCGTGGAGAGCGCCGGATCGTAGGCGCCGGCCAGCGCCGGTCCCGACAGCAGGGTCTCCACGCAGCCGCGCCGGCCGCAGTAGCACGCCGGCCCTTCGGGGTCGATGACGTTGTGGCCCCATTCGCCGGCGACGTGGTGCCGGCCCGGCAGCAGGCGGCCGTCGACCACGATGCCTCCGCCGACGCCAGTGCCCATGATGACGCCGAATACCACGCGATGACCCGCGCCTGCCCCGTCCACGGCCTCGGACAGCGCGAAGCAATTGGCATCGTTCTCGATGCGCACCTCGCGGTCCAGGCGCTGCGCGAGGTCCTCGCGCAACGGGCGGCCGTTGAGGCAGGTGGTGTTCGAGTTGCGAATCCGACCGGTGCGGGCCGACAAGGCGCCCGGCGTGCCGACGCCGACCGGGCACCACTGCCCGGCTTCGCGCTCGAGGTCGCGCACCATGGCGCAGACGTTGTCGCAAATGGCATCGTAGCCGCGATTCACCGGGGTCGGATTGCGTCGATCGGCAAGCACGCGGCCGTCGTCGGCGAGCAGGATGCCGGCGGTCTTGGTGCCGCCGAGGTCGATTCCTATGCGCATGGCGCGGCGCTATACTGTCCCGTATCGACGGTCCTCGGGGAGCGGGCGGTGTCCCACCCAGCCGGTTCGGCGCCATGAAAGCGCGCCGCCAACGCATTTTAGCAGTCACGACGCGCATCATGTCGGCGTCATGTCTGCTCCTGTCCACGCTGCCGGCCGCCGCGGTCGACACGCTGCAGGTGATGGCCCTGACACGGGACCGCGTCATCCTCTCCATCGACGGTGCCCGACGCGTGCTGCGCGTGGGCGAGGAGAGTCCCGAGGGCGTGCGCCTGGTCGAGGCGACCAGCGCACACGCGGTGGTTTCCATCGATGGACAGGAGCAGCGACTCGAGCCCGGACCCGTGACGCGCCCCGTGGGCGTGAGTGTGGATGCCGGCGCCGACGGTCGCGGCAGCGTGGTGCTATGGGCCGATTCGCGCGGTTTTTTTCACGCCGAGGGACGAATCAACGGCCGGCCGGTGGAATTCCTGGTCGACACGGGGGCCACCACGGTGGCGATCAGCGGTCGCGACGCGCGTGCGCTCGACCTCGACCTGTCGAACGGTACGCGCGGCATTGCGCAGACGGCCAGCGGGCTGGTCGGCATGACGTCGGTGAAGCTGGATGAAGTGTCGGTGGGGTCGATCACGCTCTACAACGTCGATGCGGGCGTCATCGACGGCAACCATCCGGCGGTGCCCCTGCTCGGCGCCAGCTTTCTCAACCAGGTCGACATGCAGCGCGCGGGACAGCGGATGGAGCTTACCCGCAAATGACCTCGCGCGACGGCAGGGGACATGCGCTGATCGTCGGCGCCGGGCCGGGGCTCGGCGCGGCATTGGCGCGGCGATTCGCCGCGGGCGGCTTGTCGGTCTCCGTCGCGGCCCGCGATCCGGGGCGCCTGTCGGCTCTGTGCCAAGAAATCGGCGCCCGTTCCTATGTCTGCGACGCCGCAGAACCCGGGTCGGTCGACGACCTGTTCGGTGACGCGGAATCCGATACCGGCCCGGTCACCGCGTGCATCTTCAATGCCAGCGCCAGGGTGCGCGGTCCGATCGCCGATCTCGAGCCGGCCGAGGTCTCGACCAGCCTGTCGGTGACGGCCCTCGGTGGATTCCTGGTCGGTCGGCGCGCGGCCCGGTCCATGCTGGCGACGGGCCACGGAACCATCCTCTTCACCGGCGCCTCCGCCAGCGTGAAAGGCTATTCGCAGTCCGCCCCGTTCGCCATGGGCAAGTTCGCCCTGCGCGGCCTGGCGCAGAGCATGGCGAGGGAGCTGGCGCCGAAGAACATTCACGTCGCTCACGTGGTCATCGACGGCGGCATCCGCTCCGAACGCCGACCCGCCGATCCCGACCACCCCGACGCCCTGCTCGATGCCGATGCCATCGCCCGGACCTACTGGAACCTGCACTGCCAGGAACGCAGCGCCTGGAGCTGGGAGATCGAATTGCGGCCCTGGGTGGAGCCGTTCTAGCGGCCGGTGATCGCCATTCTTGCGGGCGCGAACGACGCGAGCGTGGCCGCCAGGATCAATGGCTAGCGCGCTGATCCAGGGCAGGCGGGCGTTTGCCGCCTGGCAGTGGCGGGCGGCAGTCGAGCAGCTGTTGGCTGCCGATCGGGATACCGGGCTCGAAGCAGCGGACCTCGAGCGACTCGGCGATGCGGCGTACCTCGTCGGCGACGAGGATGCCGCGGTGGCTGCCTGGGCCCGGGCATTCGAGGCGTTCGTTGCGCGCAAGGAATGCCTGCGCGCGGCGCGAACAGGCTTCTGGCTGAGTCTCGGGTTGCTGCTGGGCGGCAGGCAGGCGCAGAGTTCAGGGTGGTGGTCACGGACGCAACGATTACTTGCCGATAGGGAAGGCGAGTGCGGCGAACAGGGACTCGTGCTGGTCGTCGGCGGCCTGTTTTCCTTGTTCAAGGGCGACGTCGAGCCGGCCTGCGAAGCGTTCCAGCAGGCGACGGCGCTGGGCGAGCGATTCTGCGACGCTGATCTCAAGGCCTGCGCCGTACTCTCCCACGGGCAGGCATTGATCCAGATGCAGCGCACCGACGAGGGCGTTCGCCTGCTGGACGAAGCCATGGTCGTGGTGACGTCAGGACGAGTGTCGCCGATCATGGTCGGCATCGTGTACTGCGCCGTGATCCTGTTCTGCGAACGTGCCTTCGACGTTCAACGGGCGCATGAATGGACTCTCGCATTGGATCGGTGGTGTGACGCCCAGCCGGAACTGATCGCATTTCGGGGTCAGTGCCTGGTGCACCGCGCGGAGCTCATGCGCTTCAAGGGGGACTGGCCGGCGGCGCGGGTCGAATCGGCACGCGCGGGTGAGCTCCTGTCACCCGGTTCGCCGACGCAGGCGGGGCGGGCGCTCTACCAGCAAGGGGAGCTTCATCGCCTCGCCGGCGAGTTGGACCGTGCCGACGAGGCGTACCGGGCGGCGGCGGAGCAGGGATTCGAGCCCCAGCCTGGCATATCGCTGTTGCGACTCGCGCAAGGCCGGGCGCGTGCGGCGGTTGCGTCGATTCGCAGGGCCCGCAAGGAAGCCGACTGCCAGCCCGTGTCGACGGCTAATTGGCACCGGGTGAGAATTCTCGGCCCGTTCGCCGAAATCATGCAGGCCGTCGGCGACCGGGAATCCGCGCGCGCGGCCGCGGACGAGCTCGACAGGATTGCCCGAAAGATGCAAATGCCCTTCGTGACCGCCGTCGCCGCGCACACGATCGGCGCGGTGCTGCTTTTCCGCGGCGACGCGCAGTCCGCCCTCGGACCGCTGCGCGAGGGGTGGACCCTCTGGCAGCAGCTCGACGCGCCCTACGAGGCGGCGCGCGTGCGTGTGCTCATCGGCCGGGCCTGTCAGCAACTTGGCGACAGCGACACCGCTGCGCTGCACCTCGACGCCGCGGCCGCCGTCTTCGAGAGACTGGGCGCCGCCACCGATCTGGCGGGCCTTCGGGGCGCTTCGCCCGCGACCGAGGGCGCCGTCGCCAAGCTTTCCGGGCGCGAAAGACAGGTGCTCGCCCTGGTGGCCTCGGGCAAGACCAACGGCCAGGTCGCCGGGGAACTCGGTATCAGCGAGCACACGGTGGCCCGGCATCTCAGCAACATCTTCGATAAATTACGCGTCAACTCCCGCACCGCGGCCAGTGCGATCGCGGTTCGGCACGATCTCGCCTAGGCGTGCCAGTGGTCAATCCTGACCAGCGGGCATCCGCCCCCGATGGTTGATTCGCGCGATGTCCTGACGCCTGGCATCGCCCAGCATGGTCATCCGTCCAACCACCAAGGAGGATGCCATGAACCCAGTGACGCATCGCGCGAGCGAACACGGCGACACCGTCCCCGAGAACTATGAAAAGTACTTCGTACCGGTTATCGGCGCGCCCCTGGCCGACCGTCTCCTGCGCGCAGCGGCCATTCGCCCCGGCGAGCGCGTGCTGGACGTCGCCTGCGGCACCGGCGTCGTCACCCGGCGGGTGCTTGGGTCGATCGGTCCGGGCGGCACTCTCGCCGGACTGGACGTGAATCCCGGAATGATTGCCGTCGCCCGCGCGGCATCGCCTGACGAGGCGGCGATCGCCTGGTACGAAACCAGCATGGAGGCGACGCCGTTGCCGGACGATTCGTTCGACGTCGTGCTCTGCCAGATGGGACTGCAGTTCATGACCGACAGGCAAAAAGCACTCGGGGAAATCCGGCGAGTCCTTTGTCCGGGTGGGCGCGTCCTGCTTAACCTGCCGGGACCGACCCCGGCGCTGTTCGCAGAGTTCAGGGACGCCCTCGCGCGGCATATCGGCCCCCGGTGTGCCGGTTTCGTCGACGTCGTGTTCTCGCTGCACGACGGCGATGTGCTTCGCCGCCTGTTGACCGACGCGGGGTTCGAGCAGATCGACATCGACACGGCGCGCGTTTGTTTGCCGCTGCCCGATGCGGAAGACTTCATGTGGCAGTACGTTCACAGCACGCCGATGGCCGCCATGCTGGCCGACGCTACCGACGAGCAGCGCACCAGGCTCTCGGAAGACGTCTGTCAACGTTGGCAGCCATTCGTCGAGGCGGGCACGCTGACGCTTCACGTCGACGTGACGACGGTTCTTGGCGCGTGACTTGCGGGTTCCGGCATGTTGTCCGGGGCGGGCCGTCGGGCCAGGCGAGGACGCTTAGGCGGTCGTGCCGGGGTTGTTGCCCGCGCGGCAGGCGCATCACCGGATTGGCCTGGACCACCCGGCCGCGGTGACCCTCAGGCTTCGCGCTTGTCGCGCGAGATGCAGGCGTAGGCGGAGTGGTTGTGGATGGACTCGAAGTTCTCCGCTTCCACGGTGAACGTCTCGATGCGCTCGTCGCCCATCAGGCGGCTGGCCACGTCGCGCACCATGTCCTCGACGAACTTCGGATTCTCGTAGGCGCGTTCGGTGACGTACTTTTCGTCCGGCCGCTTGAGCAGGCCGTAGAGCTCGCTGCTTGCCTCGGATTCCACCATCTCGATCAATTCCTCGATCCAGACGAAGGCATTCGGCGTGACCGTGACCGTGACGTGCGAGCGCTGGTTGTGGGCGCCGTACTTGGATATTTTCTTCGAGCACGGACACAGGCTGGTGACCGGGATGACCACCTTGACCTGGGTCTCGGCGCGGCCATTCTCGATGCGGCCGTGAAACGCCACCTCGTAGTCCATCAGGCTCGACACGCCGGTGACGGGCGCTTCCTTGCTCATGAAGAACGGGAACTGCATCTCGATGTGGCCGGTTTGTGCGTCCAGGCGCTCGCT
>JAUIDF010000200.1 GCA_030429125.1 Gammaproteobacteria bacterium
ACCAGGTCGGCGCCGTCGCGGCGGTGGCTGACCGCGCCGGGTTCCGGCGGGGCCAGTGGCTCGCGCCCGGCGAAATGGTTGACCAGCGAGATCAGCGACTTCGGCGCGAGGGCCCAGAAAGCCGCCATCAGCATGGACGAGTTGACCGGCGGCACCTTCACCATCACCAATGGCGGCATTTTCGGTTCGCTAGTGTCCACGCCCATCCTCAATCCACCGCAAAGCGCCATCCTCGGCATGCACAAGATCCAGGAGCGGCCCGTCGCGGAAAACGGCCAGGTCGTGATCCGACCGATGATGTACCTGGCGCTGTCCTACGATCACCGCATCGTCGACGGCAAGGAAGCAGTGCAGTTCCTGGTCAGCATCAAGAACGCGCTGGAAGACCCGGCCCGTCTCCTGCTCGACCTGTAAACGCGTACCGGGAAGCGCACCCGCACGACGCGGGTGCGTGAATCCACGATCGGACATTCGACATGACAGACCATTACGACGTTATCGTCATCGGCGGCGGCCCCGGCGGCTACGTCGCCGCCATCCGCGCGGCCCAGCTCGGCCTGAAGACCGCCTGTATCGACAAAAGCCGGAACGACAAGGGCAAGGGATCGCCGGGCGGGACCTGCCTCAATGTCGGCTGCATTCCCTCCAAGGCCCTGCTCGACTCCTCGGAGCACTACGAGATGGCGCGGGAGGGACTCGCTGCTCATGGCGTCGGCGTCGACAAGGTGTCGCTCGATCTCGCCGCGATGCTCGCCCGCAAGGACAAGATCGTCGGCGAGTTGACCGGCGGCGTCACCATGCTGTTCAAGGCCAACAAGATCGATTACTACAATGGTCACGGCACGCTGCATGCCGAGCGCAAGGTCAGTGTCCGCGATGCCGACGGCAAGACCAGCGCTGAGATCTCGGCCGATCATGTCATTCTCGCGAGCGGCTCGGCACCCATGGAACTGCCTTCGGTACCGTTCGATCACGACACCATTGTCGATTCCACCGGGGCGCTGGCCTTCGAAGCCGTGCCGGAAAAACTCGGCGTCATCGGCGCCGGGGTCATCGGTCTCGAACTCGGCAGCGTGTGGCGTCGCCTCGGTTCGCAGGTCGTCGTACTCGAAGCGCTCGACACGTTCCTCGCCGCGGCGGACGACCATGTCTCCCGCGATGCCGCCCGGCAATTCAAGAAGCAGGGGCTCGATATCCGCCTCGGCGCCAGGGTCACCGGCGCGAAGACGGGCAAGAAGGGCTGCGTGGTCAGCTATGAATCGGGCGGCAAGGCCGGGGAAATCACGGTCGACAAGCTGATCGTGGCCATCGGGCGGCGGCCGTACACGGACGACCTGTTCGACGCCGATCTCGGGATCGTCACAGACAAGCGCGGCTTCATCGAGATCGACGAGCACAACCGCACCGGCATGGAGAACGTTTACGCCGTCGGCGATGCGGTTACCGGTCCGATGCTGGCGCACAAGGCGTCCGAGGAAGGCGTCGCCGTGGCCGAGGGTATCGCCGGTCATCCGGGCCATGTCGATTTCAACACCGTACCCTGGGTCATCTACACGCACCCGGAAATCGCCTGGGTCGGGAAGACGGAACGCGAACTCAAGGACGAAGGCATCCCCGTGGCCACCGGCCAGTTCTCCTTCGCGGCGACCGGTCGCGCCAAGGCGATGAACGAGGCCGGCGGTTTCGTCAAGGTCGTCGCCCATGCCGAGACCGACCGGATCCTCGGCGTACACATCGTCGGACCGCGCGCATCGGAACTCATTGCCGAGGCCGTGCTGGCCATGGAGTTTCACGCCAGCGCCGAAGACCTGGCCCGCACCATACACGCTCACCCGACCCTATCGGAGGCGACACACGAGGCGGCGCTGTCGGTCGCCAAGCGCGCCATTCACAAGGCGAACTGACCGCTCGTGACACGGTCGGGGGACCAGGTGGCGACGATGGACGACGATCGCGTCGACGCGTCCATTTTCAAGGCCTATGACATCCGCGGCATCGTCGGCGACACGCTGACGCCCGGCACGGTGCGACGAATCGGCTGCGCGATTGGCTCGCAAGCCCGTGCACAGGGCAATACCGAGGTCGTCGTCGGCCGCGACGGTCGCCTGTCGGGCCCCGATCTCGTGGCGGCCCTGACCGAGGGCATTCTCTCGACCGGCACCGGCGTCGTCGACGTCGGCATGGTTCCCACCCCGCTCGTCTACTTCGCCACGCATCACCTCGACACCGGCGCCTCGGTATCGGTCACCGGCAGTCACAACCCGCCACAGTACAACGGGTTCAAGATCATGGTGGGTGGCGAGACCCTGTCCGGCGACGCCATTACCGCGCTTCGCCAACGCATCGAAACGGGCAATCTCGCAATCGGCAGCGGTCGGCGGCGGGAAGTCGACGTGCTCGAGGACTACCTGGCGCGCGTCACCGGCGACGTGCGCCTGGAGCGCGGTTTTCGCATCGCCGTGGACTGCGGCAACGGCGTCGCCGGCGCGGTCGCGCCGACGCTGTTCCGGCGGCTCGGATGCGAGGTGATCGAACTGTTTACCGACGTCGACGGCCGCTTTCCCAACCATCACCCCGACCCCATCGACGAAAAGAACCTCCTCGACCTCAAGCGGGTCGTGGCCGATACCGGCGCCGATTTCGGCATCGCCTTCGATGGCGACGGCGACCGGTTGGGCGTCGTCACGGCGTCCGGGCGGACCATCTGGCCGGACCGCCAGATGATCCTGTTCGCCCGCGACATCCTTTCGCGCCAACCGGGCGCGGAGATCATTTTCGACGTCAAGTGCACCCGGCTGCTGAGGCAGGCCATCGAGCAGGCCGGGGGCCGCGCGACCATGTACCGCACCGGTCATTCCCTGATCAAGCGCAAGCTGAAGGAAACGGGGGCAGCCCTGGCCGGCGAGATGAGCGGTCACGTGTTCTTCCGCGAGCGCTGGTACGGCTTCGACGACGGCCTGTATACCGGTGCGCGCCTGTGCGAGCTGCTGTCGCGTCGGGGCGACACGCCGGAAGCGGTGTTCGATGATCTGCCCGACTCCCTGAACACGCCCGAACTACGTCTCGAGCTCGCCGAGGGCGAGCAACATGCGCTGGTGGCCGACCTGGTCGCGGCGGCCCGCTTCGACGACGCGCAGGTGCACACCATCGACGGGCTGCGCGTGGATTTCGAGGACGGGTTCGGCCTCGCCCGCGCATCCAATACGACACCCACGGTCATACTCCGCTTCGAGGCGGACGACACGGTGGCCATGGCGAGAATCCAGGCTGCCTTCCGCTCGTTGTTTCACGCCGTGCGTCCCGGACTCACCGTGCCGTTCTAGCGCGAGACCGCGCGACGACAGGACCCTCGCCCGGCGGCCTACACGAATTCCCACATGGTTCGCATCCTGTTCGCCATCGGCTTTTTCGCCATCGCCCTGTTGAGCGGCAGCGAGCTCTATCAGCGCCAGCTCGCCGGCGGGCTGCTCATCACCGGCGAGCCGCTCGCGGAAGCCGACCGGCTGCTGACCGCGGGCGACGTCGACGAGGCGGCCCTGATGGCGCGGTTCGCGGCACACACGGCCCACACCGCGGACGAACGCGAGGCGGCGCATGCGCGGGCGGCGCAAATCGAGGCAGGCAGGACACTGTCCCGGCATGCCCATTCCTTTGCCATGGGCGCGCTCACCGGCGAACCCCGCGATTTCACCGGCTTTCTCGGCTCGCTCTCGCTGGACCTGTTCGTGGTCGGCGATATTCGCGATCTCGCGGTGCAGGGTTATCGCGAGGCGAGCACAGGTGACGGCGACATGCTGATTCTCGCCCTGTCCGCGGTGGGCCTGGCCACCACGTTGTCGCCGCACCTGGATTTCGCCCCGGCGCTGCTCAAGACATTCCGCCGCACCGGCGCGCTCGGCGAACGCTTCGTCAAGAGTTTCTCCCGCGTAGCGCGACGGGCCGTCTCCGGCGGAGACTTCAGCCGTGTCGGCAAGATCACCACCGATTTCGGCACCGCGGCGCGCGCGCTCGGCCCGGCGCCGCTTGCCCGTGTCATGAAGCATGTCGATGATCCGGCCGAACTCGCCCGGGTATCGAAGCTCGCAAAAGCCAATCCACCGGCGGTTTACGGTCTTACGCGCATGACGAACGGCCGCGCCGTCAAGGCGTTCGCGCGAACCGCCGATGCCGGGCGCATGGCCAAGGCGGCGCGCCGCACGAGCCGGCTGGCCAAGATCTTTGCCAAGGGCGTCGCCGTGTTTCCCGACTGGCTGCTGATCGGCTGCTTCCTCGCCTCGGGCTTCATCGCCGCCCGCCTCGTCGCCGCCGCCATGCCGGTTCGTGCCCGGCGACGCAGCGATATCCCCATCCTGACGCATCGCGTGACGAGTCCCTGATTCGCGCGCCGGTTGCTTGCACCGGGCACGGTTAGATCGAGTCATCCTCATCATCTATACTGTCGCCGGCGCAGACTCCCTGCCCGCCTCCTCATTCGATCAACTGCCCCTGATGCTAGCGATGATCCGGAAACGATCCACGGACAAGGCACCCGCCGGCGCCGGCATGGAGAACACGTCCACCGTGTGGGTCAACGAGATCGAGCTCAATACCCGCGACCTGCGCGATACCGCACGGCGTGTCGGACTGGGCGGAGCGACCGGAAATGTCCGCCTCTCCCTCGATGCCATCGATCGCCGCCGCGGGCAGATCCGGGTACTGAGCATCGTGTTGCTGCTGATCGTCTGCATTGCCATGGTGACGTTGAGCGATGTGTTGACCCTCGAGCTGCCGCCGTGGCTGCCCAAGCCCTACCTGCTCGGCTTCATATTCGCCGTGGCGGCCGTGTTCGGGATCTACGTGTTCAAGAAGGAGCGCGAATTGCGACACCTGTCGCTGTTTCTGGTCGACGAGCAATTTCACCGCGACGTGGTCACCCGGCGACTGAAGGTGGTGGAGACATTGCTCGAAAGCAGCAAGGCGGTGAATCTCGGCGTGGACGAGAAGCGCGCCACCGACATCATCATCCGCCAGGCAGCGCAGTTCTTCGACGACGCCGGCCTCTGCTATTACGGAAACCCGGCCAAGGGCGAGATCAAGGCGATTGCCGGACAAGCCGATCTCGGCCTCGAGTCCCTCGCCCGATCGACGATCAAGCGCGGGCAGTCGCAGCTGCCCCGCCCCGCACCCGGTACCACGCGCCAGCACTTCGGCGTCCCGGTTCGGACACGGAAGAAGACGTATGGCGCTCTGTGCCTGTCCACGGACGCGCCGGGCATCGATTCCTTCGAGGTGTTGCTTGCGATGTCGCTGTTTGCCGAGCAGCTGGCGGCGGCGATCGCCAACGCCCGCGCCGAGGAACGCGAGAAACTCGACGAATCGCGGCGCGAATACGACCAGTCCCATGACGCGCAAACGGGTCTGTTGACGCGCTCGGAATTCCTCTCGCGGCTGGCGCGGCGCATCAGCGAGTTCGGCGACCAGGCGCCGAGGCTGGCGGTCCTGTTCATCAACATCGACGACCTGCAGCGAATCAACAATTCCATGGGATACGACGTCGGCGACGCGGTCATCCGGCACTATGGAGAAATGCTTCACGACCACCTGCCGAGCGGGGCCTTCGCGGGTCACTTCGGCGGCGACGAGTTCATGGTGGCGGCACCCGACATCAGCGGCTATGCCGATGCCCTGGCGCTCGCCGAGTCCATTGGCAACGGTTCGAAGGAACCGATCGCGATCGGCAGTCGACGCGTCTACTTCAATGCCAGCATCGGCGTCGCCATGCCTGAGAGCTATGATGTCAATGCGCTGGAGCTCGTTCGCGACGCCCACGTCGCCATGCAAAAAGCGAAGTCCCGGGGTGGCGGCACCCACGAGCGATTCGACGCCGGGCTGCTGGGCGACGCCGACCGTACGCTCGACCTCGAGGACGATCTTCGCGGCGCGCTCGACAACGACGAGATCGGCATTCACCTGCAGCCGATCTTCGATCTCGAGACCATGAAACCGATCGCGACCGAGGTTCTCGTGCGCTGGTTCCACCCCGAGCACGGGGTCATCCCGGCGTCATCCTTTCTCCCTTTCGCGGCACGCACCGCGCACCTGAAGCAGATCGACCTGCGCGTGTTTCAGAAAGCCTGCGCCGCGGTCAGTGCATTGCGAGACCACGGCATCGACCTGCCCGTGCATGCCAACCTGTTCCCGGCGCACCTGGTCGCGGGCGACCTGGTCGAGGAAGTGCATCACATCCTGCAGACCGTCGGCCTGTCCGGCGACGCCTTCGTCATCGAGATCGCCGACGGCGACAACCTGCTGGCGGGCGACCAGGCGGGCGGCAACCTGGCAAAGCTGCGGCAGATGGGATTCCGGGTCGCGCTGGATGATTTCGGCAGCGGACACTCGTCGCTGGAATCGCTCGACCGAACGCGCATCGACATGGTGAAGATTTCCCGCGGCCTCATTGCGAGTCTCGACGAGCCGGGCGCGCCGCGCCAGGAACTGCTCGAGACCGTGCTGTCGCTGGCTGACCGGCTCGAGCTCGCGGTGGTGGCGGTCGGCGTGGAGACCGACAGCCAGGCGGAAACGCTGCGGGCCCTCGGCTGCACCCGCGCCCAGGGCCATTTCCTCGGTCGCCCGATGGCGCTGAAGGCCTATATCGAGCGCCTCGGCGATAGCACCGATCGGATCGATGCCGCCGACGGGCAGGACGAACAGACATGACACGACCCCCTCCCGCGTTGAAGCACCCCGTCCGCGATCGCCGCCGGCGCCGCCTGCCATGAGCTGGTACTGCGACTACGCCATCGGCGACGTCCTGCACGGTCCGTATCACGACACCGAGTACGGCTTT
>JAUIDF010000201.1 GCA_030429125.1 Gammaproteobacteria bacterium
CCTTTCAGCACCGCGGCGCCGGTCTCGGTGGACAGCCACTGGTAAAGACGCCCGCCGACGGCCTCGACGAGAAAGGAAAACCCCAACAGGGTAAATGCGAAGGACGTCGCCAGGCGGGGCACCGCGAAACGGCGCGCCAGGCGGGCCGCTACGTCCGGGTCATCGCCGGCGCCGCGGCTGGCGAAAGCGTTGATCAGGAGCCGCACCACGGCGCCGGCAACGACCGAAAGCAGGAGCCATAGCGCGGCGCCCGCACTTTGCGAACGGCCAAGTACCACGTTCATGCCCCACAGCAGCCAGACGGCGCCGATCAGCACCATGGCGGGAATCTGCCAGTTCCTGACCCAGACGCGAGCCACGCCGGCGCCGTTGCCCGGTGCATGCCGCAGCCACAAGTCGGCGATCACCCGTCGCGTCCGCCAGGTCAGCACCATCGCCAGCACGAGCACCAGCGTGCCGGCCGCCAGCGAATAGGCACGATGAAGCGACTCGCTGATGCCGAGGATCACGAACAGCGAACCGTGCAGGAACAGGAACGACACGACGCCGACCAGAACCAGCAGACACTGACGCAGCAGCCGCGATTCGGTCGTCGACAACCGCAGTGGGCCGGCGCCATCGGCGAGCGGCAAAAAGAAATCCGCGACCACGCGCGCCGCGCGGACCAGGACGATGACGAACAGCCAGGTGATCGTCAGCACGCGGAGGGGATCGAATTGCTGAAAGAATCCCAGAGACGCGAGGTAGGCCGCCAGGGCGAACACCAGCAGCCCGGTCGCGGAGAAGACGACGCGATTCAGGGCGAATACGAGAGGACGCGTTGCGTCGCCCGTCTCCATCGACTGTACGCGCCCGCGCACTGCCGAGGTGAGGCGGACAAGCGCCCATTCGGCAAGGGCACCGACCGCGATCATGACCAGGAAGATGCCGGCGGCGGAGACGACTTCAGACCAACCCCTGTCGCCAGTGAGGTTTCGCAGCATGATGCGAAACTCGCGGCCGGCTCCGCCCACGGCCTCGCGAATCGCCGCGGACTCGGTCTCGAACCGCATCGAAACGTCCTGGACGCCGCCGAGCAGGTGCATGGAAAGGCCGCCGGCAGGCGCGCCGCTCGTCACTTCCCGCGAGGATGCCGATTCCAGTTCCTCGATGAGGCGCCGGCGAACCTCGGCATCGGTCAACGGCGCCACCAGTTCGGCGACGTCGGCACGTGGTGTCGGCTCAGGCGATTCGGCGGCCTGCCCCCAGGCGACGCAGGATGCCGCCAATGCCACCGCCGCCGCCGCGGTACGAACCCGGTGCAGCCGTCGCGAGACACCGGTCGACACGCGTGACACCGGTCAGTAGTCCGCCTGGCAGGGGTGAAATCGGCGCTAGTGGCAGAACAGCACGGGCAGGGCCGACTTCGAGAAGATATCGCTGGTGGCGCCGCCGAAAATCAGCGCGCGCAACCGGCTGTGGGTATAGGCGCCCTTGATCAGCAGGTCGGCGTCGACGTTCCCGGCATAGCTCATCATCGCGTCGGCCACCGAGCCTTCACCGGACTTCAACGATTCGGATCGCGCGTTGACGCCGCCGGCCTTCAACGCGCAGGCAACCTGGCGGGCACTCGGGCCGGACACCATGCCGCCCTCCACTTCGATCACGTGTACTTCCTCGGCCGCGGCCAGGAGCGACCCTGACATGCCGATGGCCCGCGCGGTTTCGCTGCTGCCGTTCCAGGCGATCACGACGATGCGGCCGAAGTGTGACGGCAACGAATCGCTGACCAGCAGCAACGGCCGACCGCCCTCGAACAGCACGGTCTCGCAGGTGGTGCGCCATTCCGTGGTTTTCTCGGGCACCGGCCGGTGCATGACGGAAACGTCGAAAATCCGCGCCAGTTCCGCGAGGGCAACGGCGCCCGTGCCCTGCAGTTCCATCCAGGCCGCGGCCGGCGCAGACCGATCCCAGGCATCCAGTTCGCCGAGCGGCACGCCGAGGGACTCGATGCGTTTCATGAACACGGACCTGGAATGTTCGGCGAGTTCTCGTTCCTCCTGCTCGAACTGCGACAGGTACTCGGCCGGCAGCGTGATGCCTTCGCCGGCGATGATGGGCAGTGTCTGCTGGCACCAGACCGCCTGCACGAAGCCGTTGACCTGGCGCGCGAGCTGAACCGACGCGTCGATCAGGGACTCCGACGGCGAGGTGCCGTTCAGTGGGATGAGAATGGTCTTCATTCGGGTCGTCCTCCTCAAAGGCTCAATCGTTGTCCCGTTCGGGGGCCTCGCGGCGGCCCGCCGACCGCCCGGCACCATACCGTAATACTGGTGCTAAGATACCATTTAATCAACGACTTTCGACGTACTCCCCGACTGCCTCGGCGAACAGGTCGCGGCGCCATCCGCTATCGAGACGGCCGGGTCGGCCGAGCACCAGCGCCTCGATGTCCGCACGCGACACGATTGCCGCGGCGCTGATCGACAGGTCGTCGCAGACCGCGCGGACCCGGCGCTGGAGCAGCTTGACCTGCGCGCGCTGGTCCGCGGACAGGTCGGTTCGGCCGTGCCAGATTCGTTCCGGCGCGCTTTGGGCGTGACGCTGCACCCGCTCGATCACGTCGTCGGCGTAGCGCCGGACCTGGGCGGCGTTCAACGCGGTGCACGATTGCAGTTGATCGCGCGAAGTCGGGCGGCGGCGCGCAATCTCGACCAGGTCGCCGCCGGCCACCACCCATTCCCTGGGTCGATCGATCGCGCGCGCCTTGTCCTCGCGCCACAGCACCAGGTCGCGCAGAAGCGGCTGATCGTCCGGCGCCAGGCTGCTGCCGGCCTTGAAGCGTGCGACGACCCCGTCGTCGGACGGCGTCAGCGACTGCGAGACGAGGTCGGCGCAGGCCTTTCGCATCCATTCCAGCTTGCCGGCCGCTTCCAATCGCGCATTTAAATCGTTATAAATTTCAATTAGATATGCCACATCTTCAAAGGCGTACTCGACCTGGGCATCGGTCAGCGGTCGGCGACGCCAGTCGGTTCTCGTTTCGCCCTTGTCGACCTCGACGCCAAGAATTTCCCGTGCCAGCGCCGCGTAACTGACCTGCTCACCGAGCCCGGCGAACGCGGCGCCGAGTTGGGTATCGAACAGGGTCTCGGGTACATATCCCATGGCGTGTCCGAGCACTTCGAGATCCTGCCCGGCCGAGTGGATGATGACGACGCCGCCAACCGCCGCGAGGCGTTCGCCGAGCATGATCCGGTCGACGGCGAGCGGATCGATACAACCGAGGCAGCCATCAGGCCGCGCGAGCTGCACCAGGCACAGGTCGGGGTGGTAGGTCTTCACGCGCATGAACTCCGTATCCAGCGCGAAGCATGCCTCGCTTGTCAGCGAGTCGACGAAGTCCGCGGCGGGAGCGTCGTCGTCGATCATCAGTTTCGGTATCGTATTGTCGCGTTTCATCGGCCGGATGTTATCATTGCCGAAACAATGGTTCGCGGTACTTTCCGCCAGCCGGCACATGCCGGACACGCGCCGTGCGCGGCACCGGCGCGTTTGCTCCCACACCTGCACATGACCCAACTTCTGAACTACTTCGTCGCGCTCTGCCTGTTTCGTCGCGGTCCCGAGGACGCTCCGTCCTCGGAGCAGTTGCTCATAGCCGCCGGCGTCCTCGTCGCGTTGAGCCACGCCCTGACCAACAACCTGTACGACACGCTGTACAGTCGCGTCGTCATCGCGATTTCGCAGGTGCTCGTGTTCGGCGCGGTGGTCTGGCTGGTGCTAAGGATCAAGAACCTCGAGTCGCGCTGGGTGCAGACGCTGACCGCCCTGTTCGGAGCGGCCGCGCTGTTCCAGTTTGCCAGCTGGCCGCTGATCGAGCTGCTTGGCGGCGGCAACGGCGACGAGCCCGCCGCGTTTCCACAGCCGTTGTGGCTGCACGTCGTCATCGGCGGCTGGTACCTCGCGGTGATGTCCCACATCCTGCGCCATGCACTCGATACCAGCATCGGTCGCGGCGTGGCGGCAGCGATCTTCTGCCAGCTGAGCACGATATTTGGACTCCTCCTGGCGCTGTCCATACTCGGCGTGGGCGAATCGGCGGCCTGACGCCTTGCCGTGAAGCTGCATATCCTCGGCATCTGCGGCACCTTCATGGCCGGCATTGCCCAGCTGGCCCGCGAGCTGGGCCACGACGTATCCGGGTCCGATGCCAATACCTATCCGCCGATGAGCACCCTGCTCACGGACCTCGGCATCACCGTGCGTAACGGCTACCGGGCCGAGCACATCCCCTTTGATGTCGACGTCTGCATCGTCGGCAACGCGATGACGCGTGGCAATCCCGAGGTCGAACACGTACTGGACAATCGCCTCGACATCATGTCGGGACCCGAGTGGCTGCACCGGCACGTGTTGCGGCACCGGGACGTGATCGCCGTTGCCGGCACACACGGCAAGACGACCACCACGGCCATGGTCTGCCACGCGCTGTCGTCGAACGGCGAGGCATGCGGATTCCTGGTCGGCGGCGTACCGGGCAACTTCGGCGTCTCGGCAAGACTGGGCGACGGCCGCTGGTTCGTCATCGAGGCGGACGAGTACGATACCGCCTTCTTCGACAAGCGCTCGAAGTTCGTTCACTACCATCCGCGCATCGCGGTCCTGAACAATCTCGAGTTCGACCACGCCGACATTTTCGACGACCTGGAACAGATCAAGACGCAGTTTCATCACCTCGTGCGCATCGTCCCCGGCAGCGGCACGATCATCGTCAACCGGGACGATGCCAATCTGGACGACGTGCTGTCACGTGGCTGCTGGAGTCGCGTCGTCCCCTTCGAGGCAAACCGGCGCGACGACGGGGCCTGGCACATCGAGAACGCCAGCGCGGACTTTCGCCGCTTCGACATCGTCGCGCCCGACGGCCGCCGTGCCCCCGTCGACTGGTCGCTGTTCGGCGCCCACAACGCGGCCAATGCCGTGGCCGCCAGCGCTGCCTGCGATGCCGCCGGCCTGACCCTGCAGGGCACGGCCGCATCGCTCGTCGACTTCGCACCGCCGAAACGGCGCCTGCAGCGCCTGGGCGAGGTCGGCGGCGTCGTCGTATACGAGGATTTCGCCCATCATCCTACAGCCATCGCCACGACCCTGGACGCCCTCGAGGCGCATCACCCCGACGCCCGGCTGATCGCCGTGGTCGAGATGCGTTCGAACACGATGCGTACACCGGTACACGCGTCCCGCCTCGGTGCCATCCTGTCGCGGCCCGCGGTTGCGTTGGCATTGCGAGGGTCGGACATGCATTGGGATCCTGCTGCCCTCGAGGACGGCGACGGCAACGCGGTGTGCGAGGCATTCGACGATGCCCGCGACATCATCGGGCGCCTGTGCACGATGAGCCGGCCTGGCGACGTCATCGTGCTGATGAGCAACGGCGACTTCCAGGGGCTGCCTGCCGCATTCCTCGCCGCCCTGGCAACGGCGCGGGAACCGGGCGGCGGCGACGTTGTCCATTCACCTGGAATCTCTGTTCAATCCTGAACTGCCGGCAACGATCGATAGCCGGCCCACTGACCGAATTCACCCGAACGACAAGGAGACCTTGATGAAGACGCTGATTATCGCAGCCCTTTTTCTGCTGATGCCCCAGGTTCACGCACAGGATTTCGAAGAAGGTGTGCACTACCGGGAGTTATCCGCCCAGCAACCGACACAGACCGGGGACAAGGTCGAAGTGCGGGAACTCTTCTGGTATCACTGCCCTCACTGTTACAGCCTCGAAGCGCCGCTGCGCCAGTGGGTGACGGGCAGCATGCCGGACTCGGCCGCGTTCGTGGAGATGCCCGCCGTGCTCGGCGATTCCTGGGAGTTTCATGCCCGCGTCTTTTACACCCTCGAGTCACTCGGCGTCCTGAACGAGTTTCACCGTCCCCTCTTCGACGCCATTCACAAGAAGCCGCGACCCCTGAACCGCGTATCGGACCCCGCCGTGGTGGCCCGCTGGCTCGAGGAGAGCGGCGGTCCGTCGGCGGAGGCGTTCATGAACGCCTTCGAATCGTTCGCTGTCGACACCCACACGCGTAACGCCGTGGTGATGACTGATCGATACGAGATCACCGGTGTGCCTTCGGTCACGGTGGGCGGAAAATACCTGACCACGGTGACCATGGCCGGCAACTACGAGAATTTCTTCAAGGTCATCGAACACCTGATCGCGCTGGCGGCCGAGGGCTGATGATCGACGCGGCATGCCGTCGGCGTGCCGCTCGGCGGCCCTGACGGGCCGGGAAACGGATGATCGGCAATCCAACAAAACCCCTCCGGGTTCCACGAATTTTGCTTGAGTTCGTGTTGATAACGGAGGGGTATTTGTAACTTTTATACATCCCCCAGATTTTGAGTTGCCGGTCAAAAACTCTTGCGCTAGAGTGGCCTTCGTTCCGTTTGCACCCCCATCCCGTCACCTCCGACTAGCAGACGGAACATTTCAAAGCCCCGCTTCGTGCGGGGCTTTTTTTATCCGCGATGAACCAGTTCACATTCCTGCGAGCCTGAACGACCCGGGACTGATTGCGCCTTCGATTTTCGAGAAACCAATCGAGTATTCGCCCACAAGCCGTGGAGAGAGTTCGTGAACGCGGAACACGCAACGGGTCCGACATTTTCCCGACGGGCTGTTGAACGATTGCTGATCCGATATCGTGTGCAAGACCCGGTAAGCGCACGCACGGACGACAAGAAGACGAAAACCGACTCACTTGCAGAGCCCTGGCAAATTGAGGGAAGAGATACCGCCTGCCCTATGT
>JAUIDF010000202.1 GCA_030429125.1 Gammaproteobacteria bacterium
TGGACGCCGACAAGGGGCCCTACTTTCTCGGCGACACGCTCTCCATTGCCGACATCTGCCTCGTGCCGCAGCTGTTCAACGCGCGTCGCTTCGACGTGCCGCTGGACGACTTCCCGCGCCTGGTCGCCATCGACCGCGAATGCCGCGAGCTCACGGCCTTCCGCCACGCGGCGCCGCAGAATCAGCCGGACGCACAGTAGAGCCGGGTCGATATGACACGCCCGACAGGGACGGCCGTGCTCGATCCAAGGCCAAGGCAGTATCCCGACAGGGTCACGCTGCTGCGCCGCTCCGATCGCGGCGCGGCGACAGCGCCGCAGAGCACCGACCTCGACGGCATCTGCGCCTGGCTGCTCGGCGACGCGGTGCGAGACGACGACCTGCTGACGTTGCTCGAGTCCCTGCTGTGGCGCATGGTTGCCGCCGGCCTGCCCGTGGACCGCGCCACCGTGCACATCGGCACGCTGCACCCCGAACTGGCCGGCTTCTACTGGATCTGGAACCGGGACGATGCCTTGATCGACGAACTGAAGGTCGACCTGTCCGGCCTCGACACGGCGCGCTATCGGCGCAGCCCCCTCAAGCGCGTCATCGACAGCGGAGAGACGTTCCGGGCGCGAACGGGTGACGCACCGCTCGCGAACCGCTATCCCCTGCTCGCCGACCTGGCCGCGGAGGGATACCGGGAGTACATGGCGTTCCCGATGGGCGCGCGATCCCGCTACTACAATACCGCCACCATTGCCACCAAGCGCGACGGCGGGTTCGACGACGACCAAGTCGCCAACTGCACAAAGGTTATCGACATTCTCGCCCTGCACGTGGAGCGGCAGATTGCCCTTCGGATCGCGCACAACGTGCTGCACACCTACCTCGGCGCCACGGCGGGACAGCGCGTCTTTGACGGCACCATCCGGCGCGGCGCCGGGGAATCGATCCGCGCGGTGATCTGGGTTTCCGACCTGCGCGGCTTCTCCGATCGCGCCGACCGGCTCTCGGGGACCGACGTGCTCGCGGTGCTGAACGCCTACTTCGAGGCAATGGCCGCAGCCGTCATCGCCCACGGCGGCGAGATCCTCAAGTTCATCGGTGACGGACTGCTCGCGGTATTCCCGATCGCGGCCGACGACGACGGCCGCGAGGCCGCCGCGGCGTCACTGGCGGCGGCTCGCGAGGCCCTTGCCGCCGTCGCACGACTGAACGCGTCGCCCTCGCCGCCACTGGACGCGGTCGACGGGTGGCAGCCGCTTCGCTCCGGCATCGCGCTGCATCTCGGCGACGTGTTCTTCGGCAACGTCGGCGCGCCCGAACGGCTCGACTTCACCGTGATCGGACGCGCCGTGAACGAGGCCAGCCGGGTGGAATCGCTGACCAAGACCCTGGGGCGGCAGATCCTCGTCACCGCCGACGTGGCGCGACGGCTCGACGATCCGCTGGAGGCGATGGGGGAACACGAGCTGCGCGGGTTCAGCGGCCGCGCCGCGCTGTACGCGCCCCACCCGGAATCACCACCCGCATAGCGGAGGCGATTCCCGCCGGCGCGGCTCAGGCGCCCCGGGCCATGCGCCGCACCGCGGCCGCCGCCGGCAGGTCGGCGGCTTCGGTCGGGAAGCGGCGACGCGAACGTCGGTAGTGAAGAAACTTGAGATACTCCACCACGACCTGCACCAGCGAGTACTCGTTCGACCACCAGCGCTCGGCGAGGTCGCGCGAGAAACGCGTCGCGGCACAGCGTATCTCGACCCCGTCGCCGGACATCAGTTGCCGGAAGGCCCAGCGTGCCCGCCGGGTATGGAAGGCATCGGTGACGACAACGATGCGGCGCCAGCCCCCGGCACGAATCCGGTCGCGGTGCAGCAGCGCCTCGTTCCACGTGCCCGACACCCAGCCGTCGGCGCCGAGCAGCTCGACGTCGCCGGCAACGACGCCGAGCCTTTCCAGCAGCGTCACGGTGGCTTCGCTGACGTTGGGAATGACGCCGAGCCGCACTTCCTCGGTATCGGCGAGCCGAGCCAGCAATACCGGCACGCGCCGACGCCGGTAATACTCGGCCGCGAGGTAGGGCCGGGTGCTGATGTTGCCGTTCATGAGCACGATGACGTCGGCGTCGACGTCATCGCCGTCGTGGATGACGAGAAAGCGGGCCGCGGCGCGCAACAGGGGCCGGCGCACCAGCCACGCGAGCGCGAGCGCGGCCAGCGGCATCAGGACAAGGGGCAGGATGGACATCGAAATTACGTTCCGTTGGGTGCGCTGCCTAGCATACCCGCCGCGACCGGGCCCGTCGCCACGGTGCCCACGACTTCATTCGCCTCGCCGACTGTGCTTGAATTGACAGTTTCCCGATACCGGCCCACGCCATGTCGTTTCACCACAGCACCTGTCCGCACGACTGTCCGAGCGTGTGCGCCCTGGAAATCGAGCGGCTCGACCCGCACACCATCGGCAAGGTGCGCGGCGCCAGGGGGCAGACGTATACCGCCGGCACCATCTGCGCCAAGGTGTCGCGCTACGCCGAGCGGGTGCATCATCCGCAACGCCTGCTCGCGCCACTGAAGCGGGTCGGCGAAAAAGGCGTCGGGCGCGAAGCCTTCGTCGAGATCGGCTGGGACGAGGCGCTCGCCACCGTGGCCTCGCGGTTCGAGACCGTCGCACGCGAGCACGGCGCCGAAGCGGTGTGGCCGTACTTTTACGCCGGGACCATGGGTCTCGTACAACGCGACGGTATCGAGCGACTGCGCCATGCCATGGGCTATTCGCGGCAGAAATCGACCATTTGCGTGACGCTCGCCGACACCGGCTGGAAGGCGGGTTGCGGCGTCAAGCGGGGCGTGGACGGCCGCGAGATCGCCGAGACCGACCTGTTGATCGTCTGGGGCGGCAACCCGGTGCACACCCAGGTCAATGTCATGCACCACTACTCGGTGGCGCGCAAGGCACGCGGCGCGAAGCTGGTGGTGGTCGATCCCTATCGCACCGCCACCGCCGAGAAGGCCGACCGCCACGTGATGCCGAAACCCGGCACCGACGGCGCACTGGCCTGCGCCATGATCCACGTCATGCTCGCCGAAGGTCTCGCCGACCGCGACTACCTGGCGCGATACACCGACTTCGACGAGGCCGCCGAGCGGCACTTCGCCGATCGCACACCGGCGTGGGCAGCCGGCATCACGGGACTCGCCGCCGCACAGATCGTCGATTTCGCGCGCGAGTACGCGACCACGCCGCGCAGCTTCATCCGCGCGCAGCACGGCTTTTCTCGCAGCCGCAACGGCGCGGTGAACATGCATGCGGTGAGTTGCCTGCCGGCCGTGAGCGGCGCCTGGCGGCACCGCGGCGGCGGCGCGCTGTACGGCAACACCGCGCTGCCCGGCATCGACCAGACCACCATCATGGGACTGGACGTGATGGATCGGTCGGTGCGCCTGCTCGACCAGTCCCGCATCGGTCCGGTGCTGACGAACGACCCCGCCGACATCGGCGACGGTCCGCCGGTGCACGCCATGCTGATCCAGAACACCAACCCGATGGCGGTGGCACCGGAGACGGCAAAAGTGCGCGAGGGGTTCTTGCGCGACGACCTCTTCGTCTGCGTGCACGAGCAGTTCATGACCGAAACCGCCGCCATGGCGGACATCGTGCTGCCGGCCACCATGTTCGTCGAGCACGACGACATCTATACCGCCAGCGGCCACACCTACCTGCAACTCGGCAGGAGAATCATCGAGCCGCCCGGGCAATGCCGCAGCAACCACCGGGTGATCGGCGAACTGGCGAGGCGGCTCGGCGCCGAACACCGCGGCTTCGCCATGACCGAACTCGAGCTGATCGACGAAACCCTGCGCGATTCCGGACACGGCGGCGTCGACCATGCCTTTGCCAAAGAGAACTGGCTCGACTGCGTGCGCGACTTCGACGACATGCATTTCCTGAACGGCTTCGCCACCGCCGACCGGCGCTTTCACTTCCGTCCCGACTGGCAGCGCTACAGTGACTGCCCGCCCGGCATGCCGCTGCTGCCCGACCACTACGACGCCATCGACAACGCCGATGCGGAACACCCGTTCCGCATGGTCACGGCGCCGTCGCGCTGGTTCCTGAACTCGACCTTTACCGAGAGCGACAACTCGCGTCGGCGCGAAGGGCAGCCGCGGGCAAAGATTCACCCGGACGTGCTTGCCGAACTGGACGTCGCGGACGGCGCGACGGTGACGATCGGCAATCGACGCGGCGCCGTCACCCTTGCCTGCCAGGCCTTCGACGGCGTCCAGCGCGACGTCATCGTGGTCGAGAGCGTGTGGCCCAACCGCCACTTCGGTGGCGGCGTCGGCATCAATACGCTGACCAGCGCCGATCCCGGCGCACCCGATGGCGGCGCCGTGTTCCACGACACCGCCGTGTGGATCCGGCCGGCGCTCGACGCCTAAGCCGCGACGGTGACCGGGGCGTCGATACTGCGCTCGCCATGGCTGTGGTTCGTGCTGCTGCTGCTCGGCGCCGAGGCCGCGGCGTGGGCCTGGATACACCGCCAGCCGGTGGAGCTCGACGGCCACCGGCGCAACGCAACGCCACTGCGCAACTGGCCCGCCTACACCGCCTGCCGGCGCGACGGTGATCGGCCGCTGGTTGTACTGATTGGCAACTCCCAGGCGGTGGGGCCGGAGTTCTCGGACAGCGACGACATCTACTTCGCCATGCTCCAGGACCGACTGGCGGCGGAGGGCCTCGACGTCGACCTGCGCAACTGGTCCGTGAATGGGCTGCGCACCAACCAGCTCGAGTTGCTGAGTCTCAAGGCGCTGCGCTGCGGGGCATCCTCGCTCATCTTCGTGCTATCGCTGCCGAACATCACCGAGATGCACGACTACCGCCTCGTCAACCACGCCGCCGACGTCGACCGGCTCGCCGGCGAGCCGGGTCTGTGGCCGACCCTTCGCGGTTCGCTGGTGGCCGAGCTCGCCTCGCCGAACGACTTCATCATGGCCACCCTGCGGCGTCACGTCGCGCTGCTGTCGGCACGGGAACAGTGGCTCGACCGTGCCGCATCGGCACTGGATCGTCGCCTGTTTCATGCCTTCACAGGCCACCTGCGCCAGCCCTTCTCGCACCTGACCCTGGCCGAACGTGCGGAGAGATCCGGCGGCGGGCGGATGAACCTGGGGTTCGAGATCGGCTCGCGCGTGCACGGCGACCTGTGGCGCCGAACCATCGAACGCCAGCGAATGCCCGTGTTCGAGCGTGTCTATGCCAACCTCGACCGCCAGCTCGAGCGTCATGGCGCCCGCCTGGCGTGGGTGTGGAGCGCGACGCGCGCCGAAGGCCGCGGGCTCGAGCTGGTCGAGGTCGCCGACGAGTTCCAGCAACGCATCTGCCAACGGCTCGAGGACGACGGGCGGCCATGCCACGACTTCACTCACGCCATGTCGCCCGCGAGTTTCTTCGACGTCGGCCTCGGCAGTCATTTCAACCGCGAGGGCCAGCGGCATTTCGCCGATCTCCTCTACCCGGTCGTGCGCGTTGCTGTTCACTAGCGCCAGTTACTACGTCTTCCTCGCGGTGGTGGTCGCCGGATTCGCCGCGCTGCCGTGGCGCGTCGGGCGCATCGGCCTGGTCGCCGCCTCCTACGTCTTCTACGGCACCGCCAACCCGTGGTACTGCCTGCTGCTGCTGTCGTCCACCACGGTGGACTTCGTCGCGGCGCAGCGCATTCACGCCAGCGCGGACGCACGGACGAGGCGCCGCTGGCTGCAGGCCAGCCTGGCGGCGAACCTCGGCCTGCTGGGTGTATTCAAGTACGCCGATTTCGGCATCGAGAATCTCAACCGGCTGCTGGCGCCCTTCATCGGCGGCGACCTCCCCTCGCTGTACTGGGTGCTGCCGGTGGGCATCTCGTTCTACACCTTCCAGACCATCTCCTACACGGTGGACGTCTACCGGCGCCGCATCGAGCCGACCCGCGACTTCCTGTCCTTCTCCCTCTACGTCGCCTTCTTTCCGCAACTGGTCGCCGGCCCCATCGAGCGCGCCGGCCGCCTGCTGCCGCAGTTGCTGACGAAGCAGCGCGTGACCCGCGAGGATGTCGCCTATGGCATCGAGCGCATCCTGTGGGGGCTGGCCAAGAAGACCGTGTTCGCCGACCGGCTGGCGATCATGGTGGATCGCGTCTACGCCAACCCGGCGGCGTACAGCGGTCCCGAGCTCGCCGTCGCCACGGTGGCCTTCAGTTTTCAGCTCTACCTGGATTTCAGCGCCTACACCGACATCGCCATCGGCTCGGCGCGGCTGATGGGCGTGAGGCTGACCGAAAACTTCAACTACCCGTTCATCGCGCGTACGCCGTCGGACTTCTGGTCGCGCTGGCACATGAGCCTGACCAGCTGGTTTCGCGACTACGTCTATGCCTCGCTCGGCGGCACCCGGCGGCAGCGCAAGCTGCGCACCCTCGGCGCGATCTTCGTCTCCATGGGACTCATGGGCCTGTGGCACGGCGCCGAGTGGCACTTCGTCGGCTTCGGCCTGATCGGCGCCGCGGTGCTGGTCATCTACCTCGCACTGCGCCTGTGGAACGGCGGGCGGCTGCTGCTGGGCAGGCACTGGTGGTCGCCGTTGGTGGCCATCGCCGTCGGCAACGTGGTGATCTTCACCGTCATGATTTTCTTTCGCGCCCGCGACCTGCCCACCGCCTGGGCGGTGCTGTCGGGCATGTTCGCGAATAGCGGCGCCTGGCACGCGGAGTTCAACGTCGCCGCGGTCGTGCT
>JAUIDF010000203.1 GCA_030429125.1 Gammaproteobacteria bacterium
CTCAAAGCCGGTCATGGAGGGCAAGGCCGTCCTGTTCAAGAAGTTCGCCGGCATCGACGTGTTCGACATCGAGATCGACGAGCGCGACCCCGACAAGCTGGTGGAGATCATCGCGGGCCTGGAAGCGACCTTCGGCGGCATCAACCTGGAGGACATCAAGGCACCCGAGTGCTTCGAGGTGGAACGGCGCCTCAAGGATCGCATGAAGATCCCGGTGTTTCACGACGACCAGCACGGTACGGCCATCGTCACCGCGGTGGCGTTATTGAACGGCCTGCGCGTAGTCGAAAAGGAGCCCGGGGACATCAAGCTCGTCGTCTCCGGCGCCGGCGCGGCCGCCATGGCCTGCCTGGACCTGGCGCTGGGCCTTGGCATTCGCCAGCAGAACGTTCTCGTGCTCGACAGTCGCGGCGTCATCCATGCCGGTCGCGAGGGCGGCATGGACGAGAAGAAACGCAAGTATGCCGCCGACACCGACGCGCGCACGCTGGACGACGCCATCGACGGCGCCGACGTGTTCCTCGGCCTGTCCCGCGCCGGCGCGCTGACGCGCGACATGGTGGCGAAGATGGCGGACCGGCCGCTGATCCTGGCGCTGGCCAACCCGACCCCCGAGATCATGCCGGAGGAAGCGCGCGCGGCGAAGCCCGACGCCATCATCGCCACCGGCCGCTCGGACTATCCGAACCAGGTGAACAACGTCCTGTGCTTTCCGTTCATCTTCCGCGGCGCGCTGGACGTCGGCGCGACCACCATCAACGAGGAGATGAAGCTCGCCTGCGTGAAGGCCATCGCGGACCTGACCACGGCGGAAGTGCCCGAGGTGGTGGCCAATGCCTATGGCGGCGAGAAGCTCGTCTTCGGTCCCGAGTACCTGCTGCCCAAGCCCTTCGATCCGCGCCTGATCAGCGTGGTGCCGCCGGCGGTGGCGCGGGCCGCCATGGACACCGGCGTGGCGACGCGGCCGATCGAGGACATGAATGCCTACGTCGATTCCCTGTCGCAGTCGGTGTACAAGACCGGCTTCGTCATGCGTCCGCTGTTCCTGCGTGCGCGCCAGGACACGCGCCGCGTGCTATACGCCGAGGGCGAGGACCACCGCGTGCTGCGCGCCGCCCTGCAAGTGGTCGACGAATCCCTGGCGCGACCGATGCTGATCGGACGCAGCCCCGTCATCGCCGAACGCATCCGGGAGATGGGCCTGCGGCTGGTGGAGGACAAGCACTACGACGTCATCAACCCGCTCGAGGACGAGCGCGCGACGGGCTGGTCGGAAACGCTGTACCAGCTGGTCGGGCGCAAGGGCGTGTCGCCGGAGGAAGCGGCTCACCTGGTGCGCACCCGCGCCACCGCACTGGCCTCGCTCATGCTGCATACCGGCGAGACCGACGCCATGCTGTGCGGCGCCATCGGCAGCTTCCCGGACCATCTCTGGTACGTGGAAAACATCGTCGGCATGGAACCGGGCGTGCGCGCGCCGGCGGCGCTGTCGGCCCTGATCCTGCCCCAGGGCACCTACTTCATCTGCGACACCCACGTCACGCCGGAGCCGGACGCCCGCCAGCTCGCCGAGATGGCGATCCTCGCCGCGCGCGAAGTCCGCCGCTTCGGCATGGAGCCCAGCGTCGCCATGATCTCCCATTCGAGCTTCGGCAGCCACGACACGCCGGGCGCGGCGAAAGTCCGCGAGGCGACCGCCCTGGTGCGCAGCATGGACCCCGAGCTCGAAGTCGACGGCGAGATGCGCGTGGACGCCGCCCTGTCGCGCCGCGTACGCGACAAGCTCTGCCCGGACTCGCGCATTCGCGACGAGGCCAACCTGCTGATTATGCCGAACCTCGATTGCGCCAACACCGCCTTCGGGCTGCTGCGCTCGCTCGGCAACGGCGTCGCCGTCGGCCCGATCCTGGTCGGCGCCGCGCGGCCCGCCCACGTGTTGACGCCGTCCATTACCACGCGCGGGCTGGTGAACATGACCGCGATGGCGGCGGTGCAGGCGGCGGTGTCGGAGCGCCAGGCGAGTATCTTCGCCCTCGCCGGATGAGCGTTTTGCGCGCCGCAACGCGCGTTCCGTGCTAGGGCAGGCGCCGTGTCATGAGGATGGCGGGAAAGACGATACCGGATCCCAGGTCGGTGTCGACCTCGCGGACTCGCTCGAATCCGAGTGCCGCATAGAAACCCTCGGCGTTCAGGCTCGAGAGCACTTCGAGCCGCTCAATGGCGTGCTGTCGAAACGCCGCCAGGCACTGCCCGTAGATTGCCCTCGCAACGCCGCGCCGAACCCAGTCGGGATGTGTGGCGAAATGACGCAGGTGTCCCAGTCCCTCGACCACGCGGCTGCCCGTTCCCGGTGCGTGCATCGCCCAGCCGCCGCAGCCGATGGTCATGGTGTTGCGCGACTCGGCGACGAAGTAACGTCCCGAAGACAACAATGAAGCATTGGCCCGCGTGATCCGCTCGAGCGCCGGCCCCAGCGTGCGGGCCTCGTAGGCATGAGCCATGAGCGCCGGATAGGAAGACTTCAGCAGTGCCTCTACCGCCTCGGCATCGCCGACCCGCGCGATCCGGATGACGTAGTCGCTCATCGCCGAGATCCCCGTCCGTCACCGGGCGCTTCAGACACCCGGCCCGTGGTGATCCGGAAGTCCGGGCTCCATGCCAGTTCCCGTCTCGCCTTGTCGTTCGCGACCGTTTCGTCGTCCTCGACGATGTTGTAGACGCCGGCCTGACCGAGCGTCATCGCCCGACGCGCCGCGTCGGCCGCCGCGTCGACATGCACGGGGACGTCCGACTGCCGCTCAAGCGTCCACGTGCCAGGTCCGTAGAAGCGGCCGTAACGCAGCACGACACCAGCAAGGCTATCGCCGAGAACTCGCCGCTCCAGGTACGCGACGGCGCCCTGCGTCGCCTCGTCCAGTGCGCAGGCCTCGGTCAGCGGCCGTGGCCCCGGCGCGTAGGCGAAGGCAATGCTCTGCGCGACCAGGCGCTTCGCCCCGGCAGCCACCGCGGCCGCAACGAGATGATCGGTGCCCACCGTGCGCAGTCGCGCGGTTCGCTCGAGCCCCTCCGTCATCGCCTGCGGCGACTGCTGCTTCGGCAGATCGGTCAGTTGATGCACCACGACGTCGGGGGCTGCCTCGATCACGGCGGACATCAACGTCGCCTTATCGAACACGTCGACCCGCACAGGGTGCACGCCGAGCATCCGAAGTCGACTCGCGGTTTTCAGCGAGCGCGTGGTACCAGTGACTTGCCAGCCGTCCTCGATCAAGAGCGGACAAAGGACTCGCCCGACGACGCCACCGGCCCCGGCGACGAAGGCACGGCGTCCGTTCACCGGGGCGTACGGGCAAATGCAACCGTGATCGGCGTTCCACGCATGCTTGTATTGACTCCGTCAGTCAACGGAATGAGGATGTGGATGCAAAGTCCGTATCGCAAAGCAAACGGATATCTGTGCGACGGCGTGCCCCGCCTTCCCAATGACAGCCCTAGCCATGTCGGGTACGAAATGGACGTCTTGATGTGCGTACCCGCTGAGGCACCCGGTCCTCTTCTCTACGGGGCAATACCAATGGCTGTTCTTCGATTTTGGCAAAAAAAATTGTTGCCGTGATCCTGACGTTGCCAAGAAATACGTCGTCGGCGTCAAACTGGATCGCCCGAAAGTTCGGTGCTGACGCTGCGAAACTGCTCCAGCGCCGCTTCCAGGTTCTCGACGATCTCGGCGGCCAGCACGTCGGGCTCCGGCAGGCTGTCGATATCCTCCAGGCTGTCGTCCTTCAACCAGAAAATGTCCAGGTTCAGCTTGTCGCGCTTCGCCAACTCGTCGTACTTGAAACAGCGGAAGCGCTCGCTCTCCTTGCGCTCGCGGTAGCAGTTGACGAAGTCATCGAAATCCGCGCGCGTCAGGCGTTTGGTCTTCAGGGTCTTGTGAACGTTGGTGCGGTAGTCGTAGACCCACAGCTCCCGCGTCTGCACCTCGCGCGACGCCGGACGCTTGTCGAAGAACAGCACGTTGGCCTTGACGCCGGGGCTGTACCAGATGCCGGTGGGCAGACGCAGCAGGGTGTGAAAATTGAACCCCTCCAGCAGCCGCTTGCGGATGCCCTCGCCGGCGCGAGCGCGCCTTGGGATCGCGCAGGTTGCGGAAAAAGGTCTCCTCGCCGGTGCTCGCGTAGTCGTAGACCAGGAATTCGTCCCAGCGCGCCAGGTGCTCGGGTGGATTGACCATGTACTTGCCCGACTGGTCCGCGACGCCGCTCAGGGTGACGCCGGCCTTCTTCGCCTCGACCACGCCCGCGGCCTTGCCGCCGACGAACAGCAGGTAGTCGCAGGGGCCGGCGGACATGGGGAACTCGCGCACCGCGACCCCCAGCGCCGCGTTGCGGTCGAATGCGTCCCGGTCCTGGAGCACCCAACCAGCGCCTTTTAGCAGCCTGTCGATGGTCTCCCTTGCTTGCTGTTCGGGATTTTGCATGAGAAAACCGGAAATCTCGGTACTGGATCTATGCGCCGTTAACTTTGGACCGATTCAATCCCACAGGTGCAATCGAAAAGACGGAGTGATCCTGAATCTTCGGTCTCGCGTGTTCATAGCGAGTACCGGGTAATATCAAGTGCCCCATGAAACATGCCCAGAATATCGATGTCGCTACTATCGCGTATCAAATACGCGATGCGATAGTGGCCGTACAGCAGTATTCGCACCCGGCGCAAGGAGGATTCCTAGCGGTACCCGATTTCGGGGTGATCAATCAGCACCTGGGATCGATCGTATACTCCGCGCACGACATCGGCCGCGGCTCGCGGGTTATCTTCGGCGATGTACTCGAAAATTTCCTCGAGCCATTTCTGCGCCTCGTACGTCCAGTTTACTTCTGCCACGCCCGGATTCGCCGGCCCATTTCCTCGTTCGAAATGGTGCGTCCTGCATCGGAATCGGCCAGGCCACGCTGAATCATCACGTGAAACGCGAGCTCTCTTACCAGTTCCTCGCTGGAACTGTCTTCGGGTTGCTGTTCCAGGAGGGTTTTCAATTCATCTTTGGCGGTGTTCATTTCTCTCCAAAATCGCTCACCACGACAGCGGTATTCTAAGACGGGTGATGCCGACCCGGCGAATTTTCTCCAGCCCCAGCCTTCCGGGATCGCCATCGTCGCTTCAAACAACGTCGACCGCGCCTGATCCCGAACGACGACAGACTCGGACGATAGCAACATGCCTAGTGTTCGGCAAAGGAAAACAGCCCCGCAGTCACAGGTGACGTGTGCCGCCGCGGACGCAACGGGGTGTCCGCCGCAGGGATGCGGCGGTCAAGCCTCCAGGGATGGATTCACGGCGTGCCCGTCGCGCCCGCGGCGGCGCGCGTCGGCACGGCTTCGATGCGGGCATGGCAGGCGGCGGAATCGAATTCGAAGCGGCAACGCGTGGATTGCACCTACCCTACCGGGGGTTTCGGGCGAAGACGGTGCCTTCGAAGAGTTTGCGGGCGGTGCGCAGGATGGCGGCCTTTCGCACGGTCAGCTCGCCGCCGTCGAGGGATACGTCCATGACCACCGTGGTTTCGCCGATGGGATGCTCGACGCTCACGTGTTTCTCGTCGCCGCTGGGAAGCACGGCGAGCCGGCCGGCCGGGGAATCGGGCAGCATGCAGGCGGTGGCGACGCTCACCGCGCCGAGCACGCCGATGGAGGCGTGGCAGCGATGCGGGATGAAGGTGCGGGTGTTGATGGCGCCGCCGTGCCGCGGCGCGGAGACCAGCGTCATCTTCGGCACCGACTTCTCGCTGACGTCGCCGAGGTTCATCATCGGACCCGCTTGCAGCCGGATGGATTCGAGCTTCGCCTTCAGCGTCTCGTCGGCGTCGAGGTCCTCGCGGGACTCGTAACCGGTAATGCCGAGGTCCTTCGCGCTCAGCACCACCACGGGCATGCCGTTGTCGATGCACGTCACCGTCACGCCGTCGATCACGTCCACCGCATTGCCGGTAGGAAGCAACGCTCCGCAATTCGCGCCGGCCGCCTCGGTGAAGTTCTGAAGCACCGGCGCCGCGCTGCCGGGAACGCCGTCGATGCTGGCGTCGCCAGCGTAGACGACTTTCCCACCTGGCGTCGCAATCGTTACCGTCACGCGCTGGTCGCTGTTGACCATGTAGACGACGACGTCGGTGGTGCCGTCACAGGCCGGTATCAGTTCGCGCTCTATGGCGAACTGGGCGACGCCTGAAAGAATGTTGCCGCAGTTCTGAGAGTCCGTGACGATGGCCTGGTCGACGAACACCTGCAGGAACAGGTAGTCGATATCGATGCCGTCGCGATCCGACTTCGACACGACCGCCACCTTGCTGGTGAGCGGGTCGGCGCCGCCGATACCGTCTATCTGGCGCGGATCGGGCGAACCCATGACCGAGAGCAGCAGCGCATCGCGCTCGGTCATGTCGGCGGGCAGGTCGCCGGCGAGAAAATAGGCGCCCTTGGACGTGCCGCCGCGCATGAAGGTGCAGGGAACGCCGACGAGATCGCCCATGCGTTCAGGCCTTCGCCGCGTCGAGTCGATTCGACAATCGACTGTACACGCGCCTGGAGTTGTCCTCGAAGATCAACTGGCGCTCGGCGTCGGTGAGGTCGGCATTGTCGATGTAGCGGCGCGTGTCGTCGAAGTACTGGCCGGTCTCGGGATCGATGCCGCGCACCGCGCCCACCATCTCCGAGGCGAACAGGATGTTCTCCTTCGGTATGACTTTC
>JAUIDF010000204.1 GCA_030429125.1 Gammaproteobacteria bacterium
GACGACATCGTCACTGAAATGCTCCGAGTGACACGGGAGTATGGCGTCGACCTTCGCGCTCATGGCGACGATCTCCTCTGCATCGTGCAGCCGGTCTTCCTCGTTGAGGATGACGTCGTAGTCGCGCGCCGCGCGTTTCTCGGTGTTGGCCGACAGCTTGCGGGTGACCCACAGCACGGGTCGCGAGGAGGAATCGGGCATCGATGAATCGTCGGTTGATTGGGCGTGCCGTCAGTCTCGCCGACGAATGCACTCGTCCCAGAAGTCGTAGAGCACCATGGCGAGCACGATGGCGATGATGATGGCGAACGGCAGTCCACCCCAGAACCCGGCGAAGCCGGACGAGATGCTGATCGACAGGCCGATGACGAAGGTCATGACCATGCCCACGCCGAGCATGGCCGTGACGAGCCGCAAGATGTTAGAAATCATGATTCGTCTCCCGCCGCATCGGCGCCGTCTCTAAGATACTCGAGAAGCCACCGGGTGGTTCGCATGAGCCGGTCGTCGGCATTGGCGGCACCGACGAGCTGTACGCCCATGGGCATGCCGGTCGCGCCGATCAATAATGGTAGCGAAATGCACGGCAGACCACAAAGCGTCCACACCGTACAGCAAACCGGGTCGCCGGTGCCGGCCTCGAAGGCGGGCGCCTCGCCCAGCGCCGACGGCGTCACGATGGCGTCGTAGTCGTGGAAGAACCGCTCGAACCACTCGAGCGCCGCGCGGCGCACGTCGATGGCCTCGCGGTACTCGGCCTCGGACCGCTTTTCGGCGCGTTCCAGGCCGTCGCGCGTCACCGCGCCCAGTGATTCGAAGTGATGTTCGCGCACGTCGGCCAGGCAGCGATGGATCTCGTACTCGTAGATGACCTTGTGGCACTCGATCAGCGCCGCGAAGGAGCGCGGCGACTCGATTCGATCGATGCGAGGGCCGAGGCTGTCGATCAGTTCGTCGCAGCCGGCAGCCATGTCCTCGTCATAGCGGGACGCGTAAGGCATGTCGATCCATGCGAATGCCGGCTCGACCGGCACGCTGGACAGGTATCCGGCCAGCATGCGCGGGCGCGGCGCCAGGTAACTTGCCGGGTCCGCCGCGTCATGGCCGCCGAGCACGTCGGCCAGCAGGGCGACATCGCCCGCATCGACACCGAACACGCCGACCTGGTCCAGGGTCGGTGACGTCTGGTAGACGCCGCGCCGGGAGATGATGCCGTGCGACGGCTTGAACCCGTAGACGCCGCAGAAGGACGCCGGGCGGATGACCGAGCCGCCGGTCTGACTGCCGACCGCGAGCGGCACGTGACCGGCCGCGACCGCGGCGGCGGACCCGCTCGACGAGCCGCCCGGCGTGCGTGTCGTGTCGTGAGGGTTGCGAGTCAGGGCGGGCTGCATCCAGGCGAGCTCGGTGCAGACCGTCTTGCCGGGGATCACCGCGCCGGCTTCGAGCAGCCGGTCGACCAGTGCGGCATTCGCCGTGGGTTGGTGGCCGGCGTAAACCGAGCAGCCTCGCTGTGTCGGCATGGCGGCCGTGTCGATGTTGTCCTTGATGCCGACGGCGACACCGTGCAGGTCGCCCACCGCCCGTCCGCGCCGGCGGATGTCGTCCATGGCCTCGGCGCGCGATCGTGCCGACTCGCGGTCGAGGTGGGCCCAGGCGTGTATGCGTTCCTCTCCCGAATCCACCGCGGCGAGACAGGCGTCGAGCAACTTGCGCGATGTCAAGCTTCCGCCGGTGATGGCGTCGACGTAGTCGCGGGCCGTCGGCGCGGCCCGGCTTGCGGGAGCCTGGGTCATGCGTCAGCCGATCCTAGGGAATGTACGGTCCGAACAACTGGTCGGGCAGCCACAGCGCGATACCCGGGAACATGTACATGAGAAACATGCAGAAGATGACGATGCCGAGGTAGGGCAGGATACCCTTGAAGATCTGCACCAGTTCGATCTGCTTCTTCAGCACGCCTTTCAGGTAGTAGGCGGACATCGCCATGGGCGGTGTCAGGAACGACGTTTGCAGGTTCAGTGCGACCAGCATGGCGAAAAAGTAGGGGTTGACGCCGAACGTGTCCAGCATGGGCAGGAAGATGGGCACGAAGATGATGAGGATCTCCGACCACTCGAGCGGCCAGCCGAGCAGGAAGATGATCAACTGAACGATGACCAGGAACTGCCAGGGTTCGAGGTTGAGCGCCAGCACCCAGTGTTCGATGATGTCGTGCCCGCCGAGGTAGGAAAACACGGAGGCGAATGTCCACGAGCCGACGAACATCCAGCACACCATGGCCGTCGCCTTGGCCGTCAGGAACACCGATTCCTTGACTTTCTGCCAGGACAGCGAGCGGTACAGGACGGCGAGCACGAGCCCGCCAAGGGCGCCCATGGCCGCCGCCTCGGCCGGTGTCGCGAGGCCGCCGAGGATCGAGCCGAGCACCAGCATGATGAGCACGGTGAGTGGCACGAAGGAGGTCAGCAGGGCGAGATAGATCTCGGCGTTCCTGTATTCCCGGTCCTGCGGTGGCTTCGGCGCGATGGATGGATTGATCCAGACACGGATGATGACGTAGAGAATATACATGCCCGCCAGCAGCAGGCCGGGGAACATGGCGGCGGCGTAGAGGCGAAGCGGCGACAACTCGGCGATGGCCGCGTAGACGATCAGCATGATCGACGGCGGAATGAGGATGCCGAGGGTGCCGCCGGCGCAGATGACGCCGGCACTGAAGTCCCTGCGGTAGTTGGCGTTGGCCATGGCCGGGTAGGCGAGCAGGCCCATCAGGGTGACCACCGCGCCGACGATGCCGCTGGCGGTGGAGAACACGGCGCACGTGATCAGCGCCGCGATCGCCATGGAGCCTGGCAGGTTGCGCGCGGCAAGCTGCAGGGAGGTGAAGAGCCGGTTCACGATGTTCGCACGCTCGACCACGTATCCCATGAACAGGAACAGTGGTATGGCGACCAGCGTGTCGTTCTCCATCACCGAGTAGGTGTTCTGGTTCAACAGGTAGAAGATACGGTTGTTGAACGCGTCGGTGATGGCGTTGATCGAGCCCGCGTCGTAGTACGCGTAGTAACCGAATCCCACGCCCATGGCGAGCAGCGTGAAAGCGATGGGGAAGCCCAGCATCACCAGCACGATGAACAGCGAGAGCATCAGGATGGCGACTTCCGGATTCGTCACGAAGGCAGTCCCCGCAGTGTGTCTGTTGTCTTTTGGTTACGCCGGCGCCGATGAAAATGCGCTACACGCCGGTACCCGGCTTGTTGCCGGCGATGAGAGATTCCTCGGTCTCTCGAACGTCCTTCAGTCTTTCCATCCATTTCCCGGTTTGTATCGCCCGCCAGCACCGCACGCACTCGGAGATGCCCTGGAGAATCAGCAGGGCGCCGGCGAGCGGAATCAGCGTCTTGAAAAAATAGATCTGGATGCGGGCCGGACTGTTCCAGCTCACTTCCTTGTAGCGCCAGGAGTCGGCGGCGATCTCGGCGCCGAACCAGAACAGCGCCAGCATGCCGGGAAAGAAGAAAATGATGTACAGAATGAAGTCGACGGTCGCCTGGACCTTGACCGGAAAGAACCGATAGAGCACGTCGCCGCGAACGTGGCTGTCCTGGGCGAGGGCGTAGGGACCTGCCATCAGGAACAGGGCGCCGTACATCTGGACCATCATGTCGAAGGCCCACACCGTGGGCGCGTTGAGCACGTACCGGACGAAGACCTCGTAGGAAACCGAGAAGGTGAGAATCAGGATGCACCAGCCGAAGGCTCGTCCCGTCCAGACGCTCAGGCTCTCGATCGTGTAGACCAGCTTCTCCAAGATGTTTCCCCCGGCTCGTTCTGTGCTTGAACGAACACGGGGACCGCTATGCGGTCCCCGTGTCGGTGTCGGTCAGCGATCCAACCGTCTCGTCGATCAGCCGAAATAGTGCTGGTAGGCCAGCTTGTAGTCGGGCTGGTTGAGGTTGAGATAGTTCATGACCGTCTCGGCGTAAGACTTCTGCGAGTCGATGACCTTGGCGAAGAACTCGTCTTCAGCCGAGATGCGGTCGATGACCTTGTCCCACGCCGCGAGCTGGTCAGACATGACGCCGTCCGGGGTGCGGTAGACGTTCACGCCCTGTTCCTCGCGCAACTTGACCAGGTCCTCGGAGTAACGCTTGGTGTTGTGCCAGTAGAAGTTGGAGTTCTCGGCCTCGGACGCGTAACGGAGAATGGCCTGCAGTTCCTCGGGCAGGCTGTTGTACTTGTCCTTGTTGAACGTGATCTCGAAGAACTCCTGCGACTGGTGGAAGCTCGCCAGGTGATAGTGCTTCGATACGTCCTGCATGCCGAAGTCGCGATCCGACGTCGGGTTGTTGAACTCCGCCGCATCGATCAGGCCGGACTTCATGGCCGGCTGGATTTCGCCGCCGGGCAGCTGCACCACGGACATGCCCATTTCCAGCAGCACGTCGGCCGCCAGGCCCACGGTGCGGTACTTCAGGCCTTTCATTTGCGCCGCGTCGGTGATCTGTTCCTTGAACCAGCCAAGCGGCTGGGCCGGCATCGGGCTGTTGAAGAAGCTGACCAGGTTCAGGCCGAGGTTCTCCATCAACTCGTTGAACAGGTCCATGCCGCCGCCGTAGTGTACCCAGCCGAGTACTTCCTGGCTGGACCAGCCGAAGCACGGGCCGGTGCCGAACAGCGATGCCACGGGCGACTTGGAGTACCAGTACGCCGGCACGTAGTGGGCCGCGTCGAGAACGCCGCGGTGCACGGCATCCTGCATCTGGCTGGTCTTCACCACGGAGTCGACAGGTAGCAACTCGATCTGCAGCGCACCGCCGGCCATCGCGTTGACGCGATCGACGTACGACTGCGCATTCTCGAGAAAGATACCGCCGCCCCACGCGGCCTGCATCTTGAGCGTGACGGTCTGGGCAGTGGCGATGGCGGGCGCGGCGAGTCCCCCGGCCGCGGTGGCTGCTACCGCCGATCCCTTGAGAAACTTGCGTCGTGATTGGTCAGTTTTCATCTCTCGCTCCTCTTGATCTTTATTTGTGTGCGTAAAGCCAAACTAGATTACTCCAGTTTTTCAAGCGACGGCAAGAAACGCGGCCGCCGCCGGGTCGGCCGAAAATCCGACGAATTTGGCCGCCGCGCGGCGATGGATCGCCTGAGCGGCATTCGGCGCAATGTACTTTTTGTTTCATCATGCGGAAAACCGCGCCGGGCAGGCGCCTATTCCGCTGCCGCCTCGCTCCCCAGGTCGACTTCCAGCAGGCACTCGAACTCCCTTGCGAAGTCCACCGACACGCGCGCGTGGACCGCACCCTGGCGATCGAAGAACCGCTGTCGCTCGCCGAGGGTGAACACGCCCTCGTGCCAGATATTCGGGTGGATATAGAGACCGCGACTGCCATCGAAACGCAGGCAGACGAAATCGGCCGGCGTGACGTCGTCGCCGGGCCGCGCCAGTGGCACGACGAAGGGCGTTCGCTCCCGGGGAAAGAACAGCTGTCCGCCGTCGGGGTGATAGTTCGCATGCCACAGGAGTATTCGACGCGGCGCCCTCGGCGCACCCTCCCTGGCGGTGGCCGGGTCGCAGCCGTAGCCGAGAATGTAATGACCGCCGACGGCATCGTTTTTTCCGTAAAGAATGTCTCCTCGCCATTCGCTTTCGAATATGCCCTCGGTGGTGCCGGCCTCGTCACCGGTGTCGGGATCCACCGGGCGGGTACCCTGGGCTGGCCAGCGAACGATCTCGATATCCACGTCGCCGGGGTCGTCGACCAGGATCCCGAAGGGGGCCACGGTCTCCTCGGTCGCGTCGATCAGCGGCACCCTCACCCACGGCAGGCCGGGTTCGATGTCGGGATTGAGGTAGTCGGGGGCAGTGGCGGGGTGGTTCATGGCGTCTTCCCGGTCTCGTTTCGGCCCATGCCAACGGCCGGATACATGAATGATTCTTCAAGCAGCCATGATGAAGTTTCGTTTGTGGTCGGCCGCCCGTGTTCCTATATTACTGTCGACCGTCGAGGACGGTCCATCGATCTATTTGCCTAACGGCCATCGGAAACCAACGGAGCCCATCATGTCTTCCCTGTACGTGCTGTACGACACCCCGGAACTGAACCTGCGCGCGCGCCGCGGGACGCCGCTGTTCCAGCTCGTCAAGCGCGTCATCGCCCGTTGGCAGGTCTGGAACAATACCCGCGTGACGACCCGCGAGCTGGACCGGATGCCCGACTACATCCTGCGCGACCTCGGCATCGAGCGCAGCCAGATCGCCGACGTCGCCCGTGGTATGGCCCGGCGCTGAACCGGTCGCGATTCCACGACGAAAAGGCGCGGCCATGCCGCGCCTTTTTTTATTTCCCAACCCGTCTGTCGTGCCGCGGCCGTCGGCGGACATGACCGTCAGCCGGCCGCCTTGGCCTCGGCGCGTCGCGCGTACAGCACGAACTCGGTGTAGCCGTTGGGCTGCTCGCGGCCCTTGAGCACGAGGTCCAGCGCGGCCTGGAACTCGATGCTCGAGTCCGGGTCGACGCTCATGGGCCGATAGCCGGGGTCGCCTTCGTTCTGCCGGTCCACCACGGCGGCCATGCGGATCATGGCCGCGCGCACCTGGTCCTCGTCGAGCAGGCCGTGATGCAGCCAGTTGGCGATGTGCTGGCTCGAGATGCGCAGCGTCGCGCAGTCCTCCATCAGGCCAACGTTGTTGATGTCGGGCACCTTGGAGCAGCCGACGCCCTGGCCGACCCAT
>JAUIDF010000205.1 GCA_030429125.1 Gammaproteobacteria bacterium
GGTCGCCAACACATCGGTCGTCGTGGGCGAACTCATCGTCACGGCGCCCGCCGGTGTTGCGTCCGGTGGCAGAGCCGCCGTCCAGGGCTACCGCCTGTCGAAGTTCAATAATGTCTCGACGACGTCTTCCCTGGTCGAGGGTGCCGTCGCCGGGTCGCGCCACTTCTTCTGGGGAGGGAATGGCAACGGGTCGAACAGCAGCCCGTCCGGCACGACGCTTGCGCACCGCGCGCGGCAGTTCGACCCCGAGCTGGATGGTGTCAAGACCGTGTTGACGCGACCCCATGATCCGGCCGGCGTCGGTGTCCTGCAATGGGCGAGAGGGCAGAACAGGATGCCCTACGACCCGTCCAATCCGAGGACGTTCCACATGATCATGCACGGATCGCGGGCAACCAGGGAACCGCGAATTCCGGATGTCGCCAGCCTCGTCATGGACGAGCGAGGCGCGATACAGAGCGTGATGCCCGCTTCGCGAACCGACGTCACGATCTCGCCTGGCCGACTTGCCAATCGAATGAGATTGGCGGGCCTGCAGCCGGGACAACCGGTAAACCTCGTTTCCTGTCACGTCGGCGCCAATACGAGCTACATGCAGGAACTGTCGCGACTTCTGCCGACCAACAGGATCTCGGCGGGAACCGATATCGTTCGGATGGAGCCGGTCGGGGACTACCGGCTCGTCGATTGGTCGGCAGGCGGTGGCCGCGAGCGGGTATTCCTGGGTGGCGCGGAGATGGCCACCGGGTGGACGCGTTAAACGATCGGGAATCATGGAAACCGCCTAGATCGCCGGGGCCCGTGCGCAGATCAATCGCCGGACCGCCCCAGATGCCAGGTGCGACGCAGTCCGCGTCGGCAGGTCGGTCCGTCCACCACATCGATACAGCATCGCAGCAATCCTGCGTGCCCTTCTCGCCGGTACGCCTCGGCGGGCATGATCATGGTTAACCTTCCAACCACGGGTGTCGATTGCCATGAACCATTCGCCAGCTATCGCGATTCCGGTGACGGTCCGCGAGAGCAGGACCGATACGCGGTGGATTCCTGCACTCGGGCGAAAACCAGCGACTGCCCGGCGGTGTGACGGCCGGTCGACGGTGACGCCGTGCGGCGTTGCAACGTTTCGCGACGGACACTCGCAACGACTTCGTCGTCACGCACGAATCCGGGCTCTGCTGGTTGACGGCCGGGCGCAACGTCCCCGATCGGCCGGTCAGGCCGGAACCTGCCGGCCGTCGTAGTCGAGTACCCGGCCGCTGTCGCCGGGACCGACACGTTGCAGCAGCTCGCGGATTCGTATTGCCGCGTCTTGCGCGGTGAACAACTGCGACGGGGGCACGTTCTTCGAGTAGGGACCCGTCAGACGAGTATCGACGGTGCCCGGGTGGATGCCAATCACGCATGCCTGCTTGTGGGTCCTGGCCAGTTCGATGCTGGCCGTCCTGATGATCATGTTGTGTGCGGCCTTGGAGGCGCGATAGCCGTACCAACCGCCTCGGCGGTTGTCGGAAATGCTGCCGAGTCGCGCCGACAGGCTGGCGAACACGGCACGCCGCGATCGACCGAGCATCGGGGCGAAGTGCTTGAGTGCGAGCGCGGCACAGGTGCAGTTGGCGAACAGGTAGGCTGCCAGGGCATCGGCCGAGATATCCCGCAACGATTTTTCCGGGCGCACGCGGTCGCCGTGAAGCATGCCGACCGCGTTGATCACGAGGTCGATGTCGCCATCGCCGGCGCAAATCTCGGCCGCGCGCGCGAGGCTGGCCTCGTCTTCGAAGTCGAGCGCCACGCCGGTGACGTTCGTCCGGCTCGGCGGGGCGCGATGGCGGGCCAGCGCGAACAGGCGACAGGACGGATCGTTGGCATAGACCTGCGTCAATGCCGAACCGATGCCGCCGCGGGCGCCGATGATGACCACGTTCATGGGCATCGCCCGGGGAGGAGGCACCGCGTCTGCACGGCGTGAAGGTGCCTCTGCATGTCGGTATCAGACCGCGCGCTTGACCCAGGCCTTGCACCAGGCCTCGGCGCCGACCACGTTGCCGGGGAAGATGGCACAGGCGC
The DNA here is from genome assembly GCA_030429125.1 of Gammaproteobacteria bacterium. Classification (GTDB taxonomy): domain Bacteria; phylum Pseudomonadota; class Gammaproteobacteria; order Arenicellales; family CAJQKF01; genus BQJD01. The sequence goes on from JAUIDF010000205.1 coordinate 2,068, forward strand.
CTTGGCCGCTGTCGCCGTCAGCCTGGTAGAGCTGGCAGTTGGCACAGTTCTGATCGGCGACTTCCGACTCGACGACATAGCCGAGGGCCTCGGCGGCAGGCGCCGACGGGTCGAGGGGTTCGGCGGCCCGAAGTGTCCGGGTGCCGATCGCGGACAGCGGTACGACGATGGCCCCGGCGGCTAGAGTCAGCGCCTTGCGGCGGCTCATGGCTTTCATGATGAATACCTCGTTCAATGGATTGGCGTGAGCGTGGGCCGCGGCTTGTGCGCCAGCAGCATGTAGTTGACTCGCATTGAGCGCGTCAGCGAAAAGCGGCGCGTCAGGGGATTGACGCGAACGCCGCGGCGTTCGTGAATCTCGAGCCCGCCGGCTTCGAGGCGGGCCTCGACCTCGCGTGGTTGCCGAAAATCCCGCCAGCGGTGCGTGCCCCGGGGCAGCCAGCGCATCACGTACTCGGCGCCGACGATGGCGGCAGCGAAGGAGGCGAGCGTGCGGTTGATCGTCGCGACCGCCATGTGTCCACCGGGTCGAACCAGTTGGCAGCACTGATCCATGAAGCGATGGAAGTCGTCGACGTGCTCGACAACCTCCATGTTCAGCACGAGATCGAACCGGCGACCGTCGTCCGCGAGATCGCCAGCCGTGAGGTACCGGTAGTCGATGGCGAGTCCCGCCCCGCGCGCGTGAGATCGTGCGGCGAGCAGGTTTGCCTCGACCACGTCGATTCCCGTGACTGAAGCGCCGAGCCTTGCGAGGCCTTCCGCCAGCAGTCCGCCGCCGCACCCGATATCGAGACAGTCGAGGCCGGCCAGCGGTCGTGACGGATCGGCGCCCTCGCGATTCGCGAACCGTCGGGCAAGGTACTCGAGGCGCAGCCGGTTCAATCGGTGCAGGGGCCAGAAGGGGCCGTCCGCGTCCCACCACCGGTCGGCCATGCGGGCATAGCGCAGGGCGTCGGCCAACTGGACCGTCGAATCACGGCGCACCGCGTGACGGGCGTCATGCTCTGTGGCAGATACTCGATTCATGGCGGCGATCCCGGGGGTCAAGCAAACGATATCCGTCCGCGCGCAGTCCCCGCACGCGTGATTCATGTCGCGGTGCGCGGGCTTCGCGCCATGGACGGGAGCGCCTGGTGGCCGGCGTTTCCAGTTACCGTCGAACCGTTCGCCGCGTTCGGACAGCGGTCGGCACCGGCTGGGTGGCGAAGCGTCCCGTGTCCACCACGGGGCGCGTCGCACTATCGCGCCGGAAGCGGGCGACGTATCGACGATCGCGGCGGCGCAGTCGTCGAAATTCGCGCGCGGTGAGGGCGATGGCCAGGGCGAGCAGACCGAACGTGGCGGCCAGGGGTATAACGGTGTAGAGCATGTTCATGACGATCTCCTTCGATTTTGGGGTTTGAGCGCCGACGCCGGCGCACGGGTCAGACCGAGGGGCTCCGGGCGTCCGCGGACGTCAGCGGCGCGTGGCATGCCGATGGAAGGCGGCGACGCAGCCGCCACGTGGCAAACCTTTCTTAACACTGGTCGAGCAGGGCGACGCTGCGCGTGATGTAAACGATGCGCGCCGCCAGCCTGAGCCACGGCAGCTCGGACCACAGTGCGAGGAAGGCGGGTGCGCCGACGCGCAGGATGCCGCCATGATCGAGTACGTGAAAGCGGCGCATCGCCGTGTCGTAGTCGACACCGAATGCCTTGAGCACGGTCATGTCGCGGTTGATGTCGATCCACTTCACCCGGCGCTGCCGGTCGAGGGTGCGCAGCCAGCGTATTTCGCGACTGCACAGACCGCAGTCGCCGTCGAAGAAGACGACCGTGCGGTGCTGAATCGGGTTTGCGTTGTCGATCATGGCTGTGTTGTCTAGAAATTGTTCAAATTGAGTGGAATGAAACTATACGTAAATTGGACATTATGTCCATGAAGAGGGCGTGAAATGAGACAAAATTAATTTTTTCGTTCTCGATACGGCAATCGGGAGGCGCAAGGGCTGGGCAAGGGCTGGGCAAGGGCTGGGCAAGTCGATCGATCGATGCCGAGGGGATGGCGGCCGGCCGGGGGTGTCGGCGGCGCGGAGATCGGGGTGTCCGCGCGGTCGCGGGCGCCCGGGCCGCTAGCCGTTGCGGCGCCGGGCGGCGGTGCGGCAACGCCGCGAACAGTACTTGACGTGGGGCCAGCAGCGTGCCCACTTTCGCCGCCATTGAAACGGTCTTCCGCAGGTCGTGCAGAGACGGGCAGGCAGGTGGGGTTTCCTGTGCACGGGGATCGGCTGCGTCGAGCGCTGCGGTCCGTCGCCGTCGGATATCGCCGGTAGCGCCCCGGTCTTACCGGGTCGTCGCCGCCAACCCGGGCGCGATCGGGCCGACCGCGGCCGACGAGATCGGCAGGTGCGGGCTCGAGTACCGGTCGGGCAGGAGTCCTGCGCGTGCGGATTGTCGATCCGCGCGGAGCGGCAGCGGAAAGCTTGTCGCCAGTGCCCACGGCGAGGCAGCCGGCGGCATGGACAACGCCATCCAGGCGATGACCGGGGGCGCCACGCGCTGCGCGAACCGTGCGATTACCCGGCTGGCGTCGGCGGCGGCGGCGTACGGACGGGCGATGACAGTCCCGCACGTGACGCCGACGGGAACGGACCGTATCACCGCACCGTATCCGGCCAGCGAGCGCGTCGCCAAGTCAGGCGGGTCGCCGGGTGCGAACATGGCCCGCCCCGAGACCGCGAACGGCAGCGCCCCGGCGGCGCCGGCCAGCGTCTCCCGCGTGCGCGGGCACGGACTCAGCGGGCATCGGGCTCGTGCTCGTCTCCCGCGCCGATCGAGTCGAGCGACTCCGCTTCGATCACCCGCGCGAGGGCGGCCTCGAGTCGGCTCCTGGCCTGTCCGCTGACCCGGTGGAGATAGCGGTGGAGTTCGGCATCCTCGCGGTCGACGTTCTGGCAGTCGGCGCTGTAGTCCTCGAAGCGGCCGAGCGCCATCACCAGTCGCGCCAGGTGCTTCGGGCACTCGCACCTGACCGCGTTGGGCAGGCCCGCGAGCCGTGCCAGGGTCGCGTCGTCGTAGCGGCGCGGCGGTGGCGATCCGTCGTCGTCGGCGACGGCTGCGGCCCGCGGGCCGCGAACGAGCGCTTCGAGGGTCTTTGTGTCCAGCGGACCGCGGATCGCGACGATGCGGTCCGGGTTCAGCGCGTCGAGCGCCGGCGCGGACGCGTAGTCGTAGACGACGACCAGGCGCTGGACACCGAGGCGCCGCATCGCCTGGTTGATCTGCATCGCCGACTGCTCGAACAGCGACGGCCATTCGATCACCGCCAGGTCCGCGCGGGGTCGATTTTCGGCAACGAGTGCGCGTTCGAGTTCGGCGTAGTGCCCGATGCCTTCGAAGCGTTCGCTGGCGGGCGCGCCCACCTGGCCCGGGCGCAGCCCCGGGCCGACGAAGAGCACGCGGGGAACGGCGTCGGCCCCGGCGGTCGCCGCCGCCCCGTCCGACGCGTCCAGGCGACGATTCAGCTCGTCGATCGCGAGGTTGGCGATGCCACCGATGGCATGACCACGATCCACCAGTGCCTTCAGCAACGAGAGTTTCTCGACGTCCTCGCTGCTGTAAAGGCGCCGCCGGTTGGACTGGCGCGACGGCTGCACCGCGCCGTAGCGCTTCTCCCACACCCGCAGCACGTGGTGGGAGAGGCCGGTCATGTCGCAGACCGCCCCGATTTCGAAGGCGCCGGTTTGAGCGTCGGTGCGAGTCTGTTGCATCGTCTGGCCAGTCGGAGTCGAACGAAGAGCCGCAAATTATCCGAATGTCTATTAAGTGTCTATATTCATGGTCCAGAATTAATAGACATGGAACCCTCCGCCCGTGTGTTCGACCGTCGACCGTTCCGCCGCGGCGCGGGTGGCCCCGAGGTCGGCGTCGGCGCAGCCACGGGCGTCGGCTTCGCCCGGCGTTCGCCCCGGCCCGAGCGGGCGCTGCCGGTGCGGCGCCTGGCGTTAGTTACCGGTGTCGCGCCCTGGCAAGGCGAGCCGTGGCGCGGCCGATCTCCAGCGCTTGTCGTTGCCCGTGGTTCGTGCTCTCATTTCGCGCCGATGCGCCTGTCCACGGGCGCTCGGCAGGATCCATGAAGTATCAGTCCATCATCGACGAGATTCACACCGAAGTGCAGGCGCTGTTCGGCCAGGGCCGGGTCGCGGACTACATTCCGGCCTTGGCCGGCATCGAACCGCACAAACTCGGCATCGCCGTGCATACCGTCGGGGGAGAGTGTTTCGAAGTCGGTGACGCGCGCGAACGGTTTTCCATCCAGAGCATCTCCAAGGTCTTCAACCTCGCGCTCGCCATGCGCATCGTCGGCGAGCAGGTCTTCGAGCGGGTCGGCGTCGAGCCGTCGGGCAATCCGTTCAACTCGCTGATACAGCTGGAATACGAGAAGGGCATACCCCGCAATCCCTTCATCAATGCCGGCGCGCTCGTGATTGCCGACCTGCTGCTCGACCATCTCGACCGACCCAACGTGGAGATGCTCGACTTCGTCGGAAGGCTTCGTTGCGATGACGTTCGCTATGACGAAGCGGTAGTCGAGTCCGAAAAGGCGTGCGGCTATGTCAACCGGGCGCTGGTCAATTTCATGAAGGCGCATGGCAACGTCAACCATGATGTCGAGGCGGTGCTCGACGCC
>JAUIDF010000206.1 GCA_030429125.1 Gammaproteobacteria bacterium
TCGGCGCCGTCGATTTCTTCACCTTCGACATCCAGGGCAACGCCGCCGCGCAGTACTTCAACCCGGTGGGCGCCGGCGGATCGAACCAGCCCCCCGGACTGCCCGAGCTGCCGGAGTTGCCGAATCTGCCGGATTTCAGCAACGACACGCTGCCCAACGAGCTGACCGGCCTCAATCCCTATGGACCGAGCTACTCCAACAATTCGAACAACAACCCCTACAACCCGTACAACCCGAACGGCTATACCAACCCGAACTACAATCCCTACAACCCGACGACCCATACGAACCCGAACTACAACCCGTACAACCCCTCCTCGGGCAACAACGACTACAACCCCTATCTCGCCTCGAGCCCCTATAACGCCCAGGGCGCGCCGGACAATTCCGCGCTGCTCACCGCCTACGGCGGCAGTGCCTCGAACGTCAACAACCCGAGTCAGTTCGACCACACCTGGCTGACCGCCATCGAGCAGGAGCACGGCGTCCAGCACTACCAGGACTACGGATCGTTCTCCTCGGCGAGTTCCGCCGCCCTTCGCGGCATCGTTCGCCCCGTCCAGCTCACCGCGGTGAACCAGCAGGACCTGGCGGCGTACATCGCCGCCACCGGCATCACCCCCTCGACGATCGGCTCTCAGGTCAACGTGCTGGACAGCACGCCGGGTGGCATGACGAGCTTCGCCAGCCTGGACGACTACGACGAGCGGCGTAACGGAAGCAACAAGCCGCCGTCCGGCAATCAGTCGAACACCAACCCGTTCGGCTACAACACGTTTGCCGGATCCAACCCGGGCAGTAACGCCAGCCGCGAACAGTCGTACCAGGGCGGCGGCAACACGGGGCCGTCCGCGCCGCCGGGATACAACACGACGCCGCTGTTCACTGCCAACAACCCCGGCGGCGATCGCATCGGCTCGTTCAATGCGGCCAGTTCCTACGACGACAACACGCAGGGCAACCTGACCAGCAACGCCAGCGGATACAACTCGCCGTCCGGCGACGTGGTCAGTTACGGCGGCGCGACCGGCTACGACGGCTACGACAGCAGCGCGGCGCGGGAACAGAAGCAGGCCGATATCGACAGTGCACTGGCACAGGAGCGCGAGCAGGTCGCCGAGATCGAGGAGCGGGAGCGAATCGAGAGGGCGGAAGAGGCCATGCAGGACCTCACGCAGAGCGCACTCGAGCTCGCCTCGCTGGGCCCGTCGACGCCGGCGCCGGGCGAGGAAACGACCCGAAAGCCGACAAATACGAAGATCGTCGAAATCGCCCCGGGCGTCTACGTCACCATCCAGGACGATTCGATCGAGGAAGTGGCGCCGGGCCAATACAAGGACAAGGAGAAGTACGACCCGGCGTTCGACGTGCCGGACGACATCGAGGAACGCTACCGGGAGCAGCAGGAAAATCGCGCGTCGGAAGAAACGGCCGAGAAAACCATCGACGAGGACTTCGAGGAGCGTTTCGGCCCGGTCGAGGACGGCGGCTACGATTTCGACAATCCGCGCCAGGATCCGAACGCCGGGCCCGAAGAGAAATCGCCGCGTGACCAGGCATGGGACTACTACGGTGACGAGATCACGTCCCGGGGATGGGAACAGTACAAGGACGTTCCTGCGTCGGAGTTCAATTCCCTGCCATCGTGGGTCCGGGACAGCGATCTCTTTCAGAACTACAAGCTGTATGAGTACGTCCTGCAAAACCCCAACGCGAGTCCGGAGGAGTTCGGCCGGTTCTACCGCGGACTGACCGGAACGCAGTACGACAACGACTACGTCGACACGCTGCTCCTGGAGACCCTGAACGACTATCGCGACAACCCGAGCGGATGGGGCGCGGCCGGAAAGGGAATCGTCGGCGGACTGAAGGGCCTAGTCGAGCAACTGAAGGCACTCGATGAATCCTCTCCCATCGGGATAGCGCGAGACTTCAGCGAGCACCTGGGCAAGATGGCCGTGATGTCGCCGGAGGAACGCGAGCGGTACGTGGACCAGGTCGTACTGGCTCCCCTTCGGGACAAGGTCGACGCGGCCAACAAGGTACTCGACGCCATCGACTACCTGTCGGATACGGATCTCGCCACGAAGCGCGCCGATCTTCAGAAGTTCTACGATTCGGTGCGCCAGGACATAATAGTTAATCCGGAAAAGTACGTCGAAGGCGGATTCGAGTTGGCTTTGACCCTGGTCGCCGACTACGCCATCGGGAAGGGGTCGGGCCTGGCCGGGAAAGGCAAGCTTGACCTACCCGGGACCGATGGCCCCGGCAAGCCGCGAAATACGCCCGACCTCGCAGACAACAATTCGGGCACGAACACCAGGCCGCAGTCCAATCCGTCGACCGACGGGACGAGCGGCACGGGTATTGGCGAAAAGATCGGCGAGGGCAGGACCTCGGACGTCTACAAGGGCGAAGACGGTACCGTCGTAAAAGTGTTGAAGCCCGGCCAGGGCGACGAGGCATTCGACCGAATGGTCGAATCCTACCGGTACATCGAGAACCACAACGACATTCCGAAGGTCGAGATCCTTTCCTACACGAACGACGCCAACGGCCGCCGCCTCGTCATCGAGGACCTGAATTCGCCGAAGTGGCAGAACAAGGACGCGTATCTTCTCGGCGATGGCCGCAAGGTCTCGGACCTCGAAGCCGCCGCGGTCCAGGAGCTCGGGCAAAAGCTGCTGGACAAGGGCCTGATTTGGGCCGACCCGAACAAGGGCAACGTGTTTTTCTTCAAGGACGCCAATGGGAACCTGAAGGCGGGAATCATCGATCACGATTTCATCGCCCCCGTGGACCAGCTTCGCCTGTCGGCGATGCCCGGGGCGGGAGATCTACCGGACTCTGTTCTGGCCACGAGCGGACAGTTCCAGGCGATCCAGGGTACACCGGAGCTAATCCAGCCCTACATGCAGTGGATCAGATCCGGAACCCCCGAGAGCGCCAGTTCCTTCTACTCGGCCTGGATCGAGGCCAAGCTGGGCCGCTTGTAGCGCAGGTTCAACGGCGCTACCCCAGCACCGAGAAACTGCTGTCGCGATTGATGGGCCGGTTACGCGAGTAGAACCCGATGTTGAGATCGCGGTTCACGCGTTTCAGGTGAAAGCGCACCGGCACGGCATCGTGGTCGTGCCCGTTCTCGCAGGCGTCGACCAGGTGTGCCATGAGCTTGCCGGCCACCGGCGCGTTCTTGAACTGGTTGCCGCTGGTGCCGATAGCGAGGTAGAAGCCCGGCAGGTCCGAGCAGTCGTAGATCGGTATCCAGTCGTCGGAGACGTCGTACAGATCGACCACGCCGCCGATGCGGTTGGGTATGCCGAGCGAGGCGACCCGCTGGGCGACGCGCATCACCTGGACGCGACCCTGGTCGGAAATCTCGTGATCAAAGTCGTCCGGGTCCACCCACTGACGCGTGTCGCACTCGGGGTCTTCGCTGCCGATGAGAATCTGGCCGCCGCTGGCCGGGCGCGTGTAGGTGGCGATATCGCTGTCGGAGGTAACCATGCCGCCCTCGCCCACGTCGAAATCCGCCGGCGCCGGGACGTGGGGCACCTCGTGTCGCAGCGCCCGCGTATTGATGTTCATGGTACCGGCCAGCCCCGCCATCTCGTTGATCTTCGCCGAGTGGGGTCCGGCCACGTTGATGACCACGGGCGCATCGATACGGCTGCCGTCGGCGAGCGTGACGCCGGCGACGCGGCCATTGGCGTCGCGACGAATCGCGGTAATCTCGGCATTGAAGCGAAATTCGCCGCCGGCCGCCTGCGCGGCGCACTGCAGGTTGTGCGTGGCGAGCTGGGGGTCGTCGACGTAGCCGCCCTGGGGCCAGAATACGGCGCCACGCAACGGTTCGCCGGTCGATTCTCCGAACATCGGATCGTCCATGGCGCGGGCCGGCGCGAATGAGCGCAGGTCGAAGGCCGGCACGCGCTGGCTGATTCGCTCCGGGTTCCATTCCTCGTAGGCGATGCCGAGCTCGTCCGACATGGCCATGACGGGCGAGAGAAACCGATTGTGCGGCGTCTTCATCACCAGCGTCCCGCACTCGACGAAGCGGGCCATGCCGGCCGGGTCGACGACGCCGAGATAATCATTCCAGTCGCGCCAGTAGTGGTAGCCCTCGAAGGCCATGGCGCAACCTTCCAGGGTCGAGTAGTAGGTACGGATGATGGCGCAGGAATTGGAGGTCGAGCCATAGCCCGCGGCCGGCAAACGATCCACGTTCACCGTGCGATATCCCTTGCGCGCGAGTTCCAGGCCCACCGCTGCGCCGATGATGCCGGCGCCGATGATGATGGCATCGAAACGCGTCTCGCTCATTGTGCTTCCTCCGTCGGGTCGATGCGGCCGCCGATCGGCCGTGGCGGCGAAGGATGGCGCGACCGGTGGCCGGGGTCAATGGCCACAGGAGCCATTGACGCACGCATTGCCACCATGGAGTATGGGCGCGAAGCCAGTCCCGGAGTCATACACCATGAAGCAGGTCGCATTCACGCGCATGGAAGACGGCACGCGCGAGGAGTACGCATTTCTCGAGCGCATGGAATCGCGTTACCAGGAAGACCTGCCGGCACGCGTGCTGGATCATCTGCGGCTGCTCGAGTACGGCATTAGCGGATTCAGGATTTCGCGACTCGAACACTCGCTGCAGTCGGCCACGCTGGCGTACCGGGACAACGCATCGGAGGACATGGTGCTGGCGGCCCTGCTGCACGATCTCGGCGACGTGCTGGCTCCGGCCAATCACTCCGACCTGGCGGCCGCGCTGCTACGACCCTTCGTCAGCGAGCGGGTACACTGGATCGTGAAACACCATGGTCTGTTCCAGACCTATTACTACGGCCATCACCTCGACGGCGACCGCCATGCCCGCGAGCGCTTCAGGGAACACCCCTGGTATGACGACACGGTCTACTTTTGCCACCACTACGACCAGAACGCGTTCGACCCCGATTACGACACGCTGCCGCTCGACTTCTTCCGGCCCCTCGTGGAGAGACTGCTTCGCAGCCCCCGACCGCCGGGCTACCCGGACGAGGTCGTCGCGCGGCAGGACGATGGCAAGAACGTGTAGCGACCGCCGGGCCGTGCGAAGCGCTCCGCGGGAACCAGCGTGCCGCCGTCCACGTCGCCATACACGACACGTGCATCCTGCAGTACCGCTGGCCACAGGCGGCGCAAGGCCGGCGACAGGTCTTCGGCGCGGGCGTTGGTCACGAGCAGCAGGCGACCGTCGCCGGCCTCACCCTCGACCAGCTGACGCAGGCGCCAGAGGTCGTAGTCATTGTCGGCCGCGAAGAACAGCGCCCGGCGCACCTTGTCGTTGTCGTCCAGCAATACCGCGTAGACCCCGGGTACGTCCGTCGCCGGCAACCGACGGCCCCGATGATAGAACCAGCGTGTCAGGTACTCGTTGCCCCATTTGACGGCAACCCGACCGGTGTCGGACGCGATCGTCACCGTCACCGCGAGTTGGCAGACGGGGTTCGCATCGAGCGCGACGCTCGCCCGGGAGTAGCCCATGTTCAGCGTTTGCAGGGCGTCGAGGGCGCGGCGCTTCGCGCAGTCGTCCAGCGGCAGCGTCACGCCGGTGTCGTCGTCGGTCGGCTCGTCGCAGCGCTTCGGGTCGTTGTCCACGACGGCGCCGTCGACGTAATCCTCGCGCCGGGTCAACACGTACGACGAGTCGACGGGCAAACTGAACCGCGAACGGCCGAGCAGGAACGTCACGTTGTGATCGATGCCGAGCAGGTCGAGCACCGTCGCCGCGGTGTTGACCGAGGCGTCGGCGGCGGGCTGCGGCCCGCCCGGCCGGGCCGCGTCCGGGGGCAGCGATACCAGGGTCAACAGGCGCTGGTCGTCGACGTCGTCGCCGAACAGCTCGCGCATGTCGGGGTTCTCGAACACGCCGTGGTCGGCCTGGACGAACAGCACGGTGTCCTCGAGCACGCCGCGCCGGTCGAGTTCGTCCACGAACGCGCCGAACAGGTGATCGGTGCAATGCACGGCATCCAGGAAGCGCGGTCCCGCGCCGTTGGTATACGACGGGCAACCCTCGTAGACGAATCCCGGCAGGTGCGTGCCGAGGGTCAACAGGGTGAGGTTGAAGGGGCGCGAGCCACCATCGAGCCGCTCGATGGTGGCGAGCGCCTGCGCGAACAGTTCGCCGTCGGAGATACCCCAGTGCGCGACCGGCTCGAGGCCTTGCGCCTGCCATTGTTCCAGGCCCAGGGTACGGTCGAAGCCGTGTTCGCGAAGAAAGGATCCCTTGCCGGCGAAGTCCAGGCTCGCACCCCCCAGGTACACCTGGTGATAGCCCGCGGTGCGCAACACGTCGCCCAGGCAGGGCAGCATCGGCAGCCGGCCCTCGCGGGTAATCAGCGAGTTGTTGGCATGTTCCATGTTCATGAGCGTGCCGCACTGGGAGTTGGCGATGCCCTCGATGGTGAGGTAGGCAGAGGCATAAACCGGGCTGTACACCGTGAGCCGGGACTTCATCTCCTTGATGCGCGGCGTCAGCCCCGGATACCGCTCGTTCCCGGTGAGCATTTCGTTGAACGATTCGAGGTAGACCATCACCAGGTTGTAGGGTCGTGCGGGCGCGCTGGCCTCGATGCGCGGCCGGGTGACCGGCAGCGCCCGGGTCTCCCGGATCGGCGCGAGGACGCGCAGCGCTCGCTCGCGGTCCGCGGCACCCGCAACGGACAGTTCCTCGCCGGCCAT
>JAUIDF010000207.1 GCA_030429125.1 Gammaproteobacteria bacterium
GCCGTGAAGTACCGCGCCTACCGCACCGACCCGTTCATCGACCTCTTGTTCAATGCGCTGCTCGGCTTCACCATGTTGTTCTTCATCGCCATCGTGTTCATGAATCCCGAAGCACTAAAGGCGCGGGTAAACCTGAAAGCCGAATACATCATCTCGGTGACCTGGCCGGACACCCGGCGCGACGACGTGGACGTGTGGGTGGAAGATCCCTATGGCGAGGTGCTCTCCTACCTTCGCAAGGACGCCGGCTGGCTGCATCTGGACCGCGACGATCAGGGCGATGTCAACGACACCATCGAGATAGACGGCCGCGAAGTGATCTACCCGATCAACCAGGAGATCGTCACCATCCGCGGCATCATCGAGGGTGAATACGTCGTCAATCTCTACTACTACGAAAAGCGTGATCCGGGGCCGCTCGACGTGCTGGTGCGAATCGATCGCGTGAACCCGACACTGACAACCGTGTTCGCCGAGACCGTCACCCTGACGCGACGCGACGAGGAACGGACCGTGGTGCGATTCACGCCGGACCGCGACGGCGGGATTCGCGACGTCAACAAGCGGCGCAGGGTGCTGACGCCCTATGCGCTGGACCCGGCGCCATGGCAACGGCACTGATCTGGCACTCGGTGGCCTTCGTGGTGGTCACCGCGTTACTCGTCACCCTGCTGGCCCGCGCCCGCGTCGCCCTGCCCTGGCGGCTGGCGGTGACGGTGCTGGCAGGCGGCGCCTACATCGCGCATTACAACGGCCTGCTGGCGCTGACCGGCTGGCCGAGCCGCGAACCGCTGCCGGCCGAGTTCGACGTGCTGGGCATGCGCGTGGTGGAGCCGAGCCGTGATGGAAAGGCGTCCGGCCGAATCGAATTGTGGATCGGCGCACCCGGGGACGACGAGAGCCGCCTCTACCGCCTGCCGTACTCGGCGGGACTGCACGAACAGGTCGCGGATGCGCGGCGCCGTCAGGCCGAAGGACGAGATCAGCGCGGCAGGAGCCATGCCTCGCGCCAGGGCGGCACCGGCGAAGGCGCGGTGTCCATCGAGGACAAGCCGCCGCCGCGGCTGCCGTCAAAACGTCGCGATTGACGGCGCGCGCACCGCGCCGACTTCGCGACCGGCGGCATTGCGAATGACGACGCCGGTCTCCCGCGACAGGGCGGTGCGCAAGCCGTCGTCGCGGCAGAATCGTGCCAGCACCGCCGCCATCGCCACCTCGGCGGCACGCGTGGCGCCGTCGTCTATCTTCAACGCGATGCCGAGTCCCTCCTCGAGCAGCGTGCCCGTGAACACCCCCTCGGCGCCGGTCTTCACGATCACCCGGCCACGACCGGCCTCGATCACGCGCGAACAGAAGCGGCCCTCGCCGGCAATCAGGTAGGGATGCGCGACGATGCCGTCAACGATGGCCTGCCTGGCCCGCGAACGCGCATCGGGACCGAGCGAGGCGGGCGAAAATCCGGCGAATGCACGCGCCAGGTGACGCAGGGGATAGCCATAGACCGGAATGCCGCAACCATCGACGCCGGGCCTCGTATCCGAGACGCGGTATTCGCAGGTCTCCTCCACCGAGGCAGTGACCAGGCGCTGCAGCGGGTGGTCGGGATCCAGGTAGCCACGGTGATCCTGCGCGAGATGGCGGGCAACGGTGAGAAACCCCGCGTGCTTGCCGGAACAGTTGTTTTGCAGCGCGTCGGGCGCACGCCCGGTGCGCACGAGCTCGTCGCGCGCACGCTCGGCGTACGGCGGGTGCACACCGCATTCGAGATCGTCGGCACCGAGTCCGATGCGGGCCAGCCATTCGCCCACGCGATGCGCGTGTTCGCTCTCGCCGTTGTGCGAGGCACAGGCGAGACACACGTGACTGCCGTCGAGACGGAATCGCGCCGCGGCGCCGGTTTCGAGCAGCGCCAGCGCCTGCAGCGGCTTGATCGACGAGCGCGGATAGACGGGCACGTCGATGTTGCCCGCCGCCAACGGCACGCCGCCCTTGAAGTCGACCACCGCCACGGCGCCCCGATGCCTGCTTTCGAGGAACTCGCCGCGCCACACCTCGACCAGTACCGGGTTGTCCGGCGACGCGGACGGGCGGCCGGATTCCACTGTCTCTGTCACGCATGGCCTCGCGGTTGGAGAAATATCCGTACCCCGTCGAAACCGTACGGGGCGCCGGTTGTTTAGCATGCGCCCCGAACGCGCGCAAGCGGCACGCCCGAGTCGCCGGGATTTTACTTGCACCGGCGGTCCGCTATAGTTGCGCGCCATGAGCGACGAACCTTCCCTGAAGAAAACGCCCCTGCACGACCTTCACGTGCAACTGGGGGCGAAGATGGTGTCTTTCGCGGGCTACGCCATGCCGGTCCAGTTTCCCCCCGGGATCAAGGCCGAGCACCTGCACACGCGGCGCGCCGCCGGCCTGTTCGACGTCTCGCACATGGGCCAGGCATCCATCGCCGGCGACGGCGCCGCGGCGGCGCTCGAATCCGTGATTCCGGTGAACATCGTCGACCTGGAACCGGGCCGCCAGCGATACGGTTTCCTCACCAACGACGCCGGCGGCATTCGCGACGACCTCATGGTGACGCGCCGCGAGAACGATTTCCTCGTGGTGTTGAACGCGGCCTGCAAGGAAGAAGACCTGGCCTGGCTCGACGAGGCCATCGGCGGACGCTGCCGCATCGAACGCCTCGACGACCGCGCGCTGATCGCGCTGCAGGGGCCCGCCGCGGTCGACGCGGTGTCGCGACTCGCCCCGGAGATTGCCGGGCTGAAATTCATGGATGCCGGCTGGTTCGACCTGGCGGGGGCGTCCTGCTACGTGTCACGCTCGGGCTACACCGGGGAGGACGGCGTCGAGATCTCGGTGCCCGCCGACGCCGCCGACGCCCTCGCGCGCACGCTGCTGGCCTTCGACGAAGTCTCACCCATCGGTCTCGGCGCGCGCGACTCGCTGCGCCTGGAAGCGGGATTGTGCCTTTACGGTCATGACATCGATGCAGCCACCACACCGGTGGAGGCCGCACTGACCTGGGCCATCCAGAAAGTTCGCCGCCGCGGCGGCGCGCGAGCCGGCGGATTTCCGGGCGAAGCGGTCATTCTCGACCAGCTCGACAACGGCGCCGAGCGCCGCCGGGTCGGCATCAGGCCGCTCGGCCGGGCACCCGTGCGCGAAGGCGCGGAACTGGTCGACGCGAGCGGCGAGCCAGCCGGCGCTGTCACCAGCGGCGGCTTCGGACCCACTGTCGACGCACCCGTCGCCATGGGCTACGTGTCCGTGCGCCATGCAGCGTCCGGCACCCGGCTGCTGGCCCGCGTGCGCAACCGTGAGATCGAGGTCGAGGTGACCTCACCCGTCTTCGTCGAAACGCACTACGCGCGTTGATCACTTCAATCGTGCAACCCATACCGAACCAAGCGAGGTAGCAGATGAGCACCGTCAAATTCACCGAGGACCATGAGTGGGTCCGAGTCGAGGAAAACAGCGAGGCCCTGGTGGGGATAACCGACTACGCCCAGGAACAGCTCGGCGAACTGGTCTACATCGAGCTGCCGGCGGAAGGCGCCGAGGTGACCCAGGGCGAGGACTGCGCGGTGGTGGAATCGGTCAAGGCGGCCGGTGACGTGCGTTCTCCGGTATCGGGCACCGTGGTCGAGGTCAACGAGAGCCTCGCCGACACGCCCGAGACCGCCAATGACGATCCCATGGGCGAGGGCTGGCTGTACCGGGTGCGCCTGAGCGACGAGTCCGAACTCGACGCGCTCATGGACGAGGCCGACTATCGCGCCTATCTCAACTCACTGGAATAAGCTTCCCTGGCGAGGACCGCATGGCCGACCGTCAAACGACCCTATTCGACCTCGAGCAACACGGCGATTTCGTGCGCCGTCATATCGGTCCGGACGAGGCCGAGATCGACGCGATGCTGAAATCGCTGGACATCGATTCCCTGGAGCATCTCGTCGATCGCGCGGTGCCCGCCTCGATCCGCACCGAGCGCACGCTCAACGTTCCCGGCCCGCGCAGCGAACGCGGCACCGGCACCTACCTGCGACGCATGCGCCATCGCAACCGCGTGTTCGTGTCGATGATCGGTGCGGGTTATCACGGCACCGTGATGCCCCCGGTGATCCGGCGCAACGTGCTCGAGAACCCCGACTGGTACACCGCCTACACCCCCTACCAGGCCGAGGTCAGCCAGGGCCGGCTGGAAGTGCTGCTTACCTTCCAGCAAATGGTCATCGACCTGACCGGCATGGAACTCGCCAACGCCTCGCTGCTCGACGAGGCCACCGCCGCGGCCGAGGCCATGGCCATGTCACGCCGGGTGTCGAGATCGAAGAGCAACCGGTTCCTGGTCGATCCGGACTGCCACCCCCAGACCATTGCCGTGGTGCAGACCCGCGCCGAGTCGATGGGTTGGGACGTGGTCGTCGCCGATCCCGGGCGTGCGGTCCAAAAGGACGAGTACTTCGGCGTGCTGCTGCAATACCCGGGCTCGACCGGTGCCGTCAGCGATCCGCGCAAGGTCATCGAATCCGCGCACGAGCAGGGCGCGCTGGTGACCGTGGCCGCGGACATCCTCGCGCTCGCCCTGCTCACGCCGCCGGGCGAACTGGGCGCGGACGTGGTCGTCGGCAGCACCCAGCGATTCGGCGTGCCGATGGGATACGGCGGGCCTCACGCGGCGTTCTTCGCCACGCGCGACGCGCACAAGCGCGCCACGCCCGGCCGGATCATCGGCGTCTCCCAGGACGCCAACGGCCGGCGCGCGCTGCGCATGGCGCTGCAGACGCGCGAGCAGCACATTCGCCGCGACAAGGCGACCTCGAACATCTGCACCGCCCAGGTCCTGCTGGCAGTGCTATCCGCGCTGTACGCGATGTACCACGGCGAGGACGGTATCCGCACGATCGCCCGCCGCGTCCACCGGACCGCCTGCATCTTCGCACGCGGGCTGAAGCGCCACGGCTACAAGGTCGTGAACCGGCACTACTTCGACACCATCCTGGTGCGGGTGCCGGGGCTTGCCAACCGTATCGCCGCGCGTGCGCGTGAGTCGAACATCAACCTGCGGGTGGTCGATGCCGATCACGTAAGCGTCACCTTCGACGAGACCACGCGCCGCGAGAACGTCGTCGCGCTGTGGGGTGTGTTCAGCACCGCGGCGCCGGCGAAGCTGGACATCGACCGGATCGACAAGACCGTCAAGGACGCCATACCGCCGGCGCTGGTGCGGGAAAGCCGCTACCTCACCAACGAGGTGTTCAGCCTGTACCACTCCGAAACCGAGATGATGCGCTACTTGAGGCGCGTCGTGAGTAAGGACATCTCGCTCGGACGCAGCATGATCCCGCTCGGGTCGTGCACCATGAAACTGAACGCCACCTCCGAACTGCTGCCCCTGGGATTTCGCGATTTCACCGCGCTGCATCCGTTCGCGCCGCTTGCCCAGACGCAGGGTTACCCGCAGCTGTTCGACGAGCCGGTCCGATTGCCGGGGAGGGTCCTGTTTGGATCCACAGGCGACAAGGGCTACGGCTCCTCCGCAGACGGCCGCGACGAATTGGTGCCGTGTGGTTACCAGCCGCCTTCGTCCGCTTTCTTGTCGGGCGCAACGCTGGCGCCGGCCTTGGGCGTTTCTTTCTTGGGCGCGTCGCTCTTTTCTTCTGGACATCCCGTCAGAGTCCAGGCGAGCGACATCACCAACGCTGCTTTGAGTCGATTTCCAAGTTTCATGGCCGATTAGAACATATCTGCCGCTGAGTCGCCGCGCTCACAACGGGGTCAGTCCGTCGGAACCCGACCGCGGGATCGCTTTCTGTCCGAAGTGATGCGCTTCGCTTTGAGTCTGCGTTCGTTCGCGCCCCGCGACGGTTTGCTGGGCCGCCGTCGTTTCGGGGTGATCAGCGCCTGCTCGACTAGCGCTCGTACCTTTTGCTGAGCGTCACGGAGGTTGCGATGCTGGTCGCGCGTCAGCTGACTCACCACGAGCAGATTGCCGACATGGTCGAGGCGGGTGCGTGCGAGGGACGTGAGCCGCGCGCGTTGGGGGGGAGTCAGTCCGACGATGCCTTGCAGATCCACTCTGAGCTCTACCTTGGACGCCACCTTGTTCACGTTCTGGCCGCCGGCTCCGCTCGACCGCACGGCGGTGAACGACTGGGCTGCTGCGGGCACGCAGACTCGTGCCGAGATTTGAATCGGATCAGCCATGGCGCAGCTTTGGTTAGCATGCGAATCCGCGACGCGCCTACCGCGATACGGCGTTCTACGGCCCGATCGCGGACGCCGGCGGCCGAGGACTCGGGGGGCGCCTGAGCTCCGTGAGAATCAGCAGGAGTCCGATCATCGCG
Source organism: Gammaproteobacteria bacterium (assembly GCA_030429125.1). Lineage (GTDB taxonomy): Bacteria > Pseudomonadota > Gammaproteobacteria > Arenicellales > CAJQKF01 > BQJD01. The sequence continues at coordinate 6,354 of JAUIDF010000207.1, forward strand.
ACGCCCAACAGCAGGATTCCCACCGCCATCAGCGCTTGCAGCATCCCGCGCGGCAGCTGCGGTGCCGCGGCCATGGCTAACGAGCAGCCATCGCTAGTGGTAGGTGACGGTGGCCAAGAGGGCCGCGCCGAGGGTTGTGACGCGTTCTTCGACTTGGTTTCCGCGCCCGGTCGCGATTAGCTGGCCGCGCACGACCACGCCGAAGGACCACTGTTTTGAGGAGTATCCCTCGTAGCCGATGAAAGCCAGCAGGCCGCCCCCGGTCGAATTCGAGACTTCTCTGCGGGTCTGCTGTTCGACCAGTGAGGTTCCCCCGATGCCGGCGCCACCACCCAGGTG
>JAUIDF010000208.1 GCA_030429125.1 Gammaproteobacteria bacterium
GGGCAGGCACTGGACGAGATCGAGAAATCGCGGCTATTCACCATCGCAGGTGAAGGGGTGACGCCGCTGCACCGCGCGGTCATTGACCTGGTCGAACGATCCGGCGCCGAGAGACTGGCGATATTCAGCACCACCGGCATGGCGACGAACCGGACGATTGACCATCTTGCCCCGCTGCTGCTGCGGCGACTGAATTCGCTCTACGCCGGCGCCGCGAACGGCTCGTCACCTGTCGTCACCCGTGTGGCCTGGAACGAAAACTGCCTGGCGCTTCGAATCGACCCCGGTCAGCGGGCACTGGTGCCGGCGATCGCAGACGCGCTCGACGCCGTTCGCGACGGCGACACCGACCGCAAACTGTTCGGCGCCATCGTGTTTCCGAGGACACGATGGCCCGGCAGCCGTTCATGGAAGCTGCCCGACATCATCGCCGTGCTCGACCGCCCGGCGGACAGTCCGACGAGGATCCATTCGCCGGCGCTCGGCGCAATCGAAGGTCGACCGCCGCCGAACCGGCGCGGAAACCACCATGGAGACGGGTACGGAATTTTCTCGCCGGCGCTGGCGACATTCCTGCCGCGCGACCGTATCGGCCTGCACGACATCGGCAAGGCCGTGCAGTCTGCCTTCGGCATCAGGTAATCCGCGCGGTGTTGGCCGGCTGCTGCTGGGTGATGCAGTGTATACCGCCGCCACCCACGGCAATGTCGTCGATGCGCACCGCCATCACCTGCCGTTCCGGAAACAGTCCCTCGACCACCTCCCGGGCAACGGCATCGCTGCCGACACCGAACGACGGCATGACGACACCACCGTTGGCCAGGTACAGGTTGACGTAGCTGCCGCAAAAAATCTCGCTCGACGCCGTCGCCTCGACGGCATACGGAATCTCGACGCACCGGATCGGACGCCCGGTCGCGTCCGACTCACCCGACAGCGCCTCGATATTGGCACGCACCACCGCTTCGTATCCGTCGACGGTGCAATCCGCCCCTTCGACGAGGACGATACCCGGGCCGGCGAACACGGCGATACCGTCGACATGGCCGTCAGTCTCGGTATCGAAGGGATCGCCCGGCAGCCAGATCACTTTTCGAGCCCCCAGCATGTCCATGAGTTCGCGCTCGATGCGTGAGCGGGACCAGTGCGGGTTGCGGTTGGCGTTCGGAAAGCATGTTTCGGTGGTCAGGACCGTTCCCTCGCCATCGACACTGATGCCGCCGCCCTCGGCGACGAGAGACGAGGAAAAGGCGCGCGCGCCCGCGTGGTCGATCATCCGCGCCGCCACCGCGTCGTCGTTGTCGAAGGGCGCGTACTTGCCGCCCCAGGCATTGAACCGAAAGTCGACGCCCGCGAGTCCGCCGCGATCGTCGAGCAGGTAGCAGGCACCGGCGTCACGCGACCATGAATCGTCGATCGGCCATTCCACGATGTCGATGTCGCCACCCAGCAGTGCGCGGGCGCGGATCGCGTCGTGCGGCGCGCACACCATCGTCACGGGTTCGAACGTCCGGATCGCGTGCGCGACGTCGGCGTAGGCCCGGCGCGTCGCCGCCATGTCGGGCCAGACGGATTCGCGGCATGGCCACATCATCCAGCAGCGCTCGTGCGGTTCCCATTCCGCCGGCATCCGGTAACCCGACGACGCGGGCGTGGCATCGGCAATCACCGTCCGCCCTCCCGTCGCCGCCGTTCCGCGTCGTCCCAGGCCGTCAGCGCCTGGTAATCCGGCACGAAGCCGAGCCCCTTCTTCGCGTCCGAGGAAACAGCGTCCTGCGAGGTGACGACGTCGACCACGGCGGGCGCGCTGTCGAGGGCCCGGCGAAGGGCCGGCACGAGATCGGCGGAGTCCTCTACGCGTTCGCCGTGCGCGCCGAGGGCGCGTGCCATTGCCGCGTAGTCCGAGTGGCGCAGCGTCGTGCCGACGACGCGACCGCCGTAGTTCGCCTCCTGGTCGTAGCGCTCGATATTCCAGGCCGCGTTGTTGGAGACGATGAACACCGCGCGCGCGCCGTGTCGGACCGCGGTATCGATTTCCATCGCATTGATCCCGTAGGCCCCGTCGCCGTTGACCGATATCACCTCGCGTCCGGGAAAGGCCAGCGCCGCGGCTATGGCGAACGGCACACCGACGCCGAGGCAGCCGAAGGCGCCGGCGTCGAGGTACGTCTTCGCGGCGAGGCCGACGCGCGCGAAACTCAACAGGTCGCCGCCATCGGCGACGGCAATGTACTCCGGATCCGCGACCTCGCGAATGGCGGCAAAAATCGCCATCGGATGAATCTTGCCGTCGGCGCCGGTTTGCGGCGTGTCGCGACTCGCACCCGACGCGGTGCGTTCGCGGTGCTTCGTACGCAGGCTCTCGATCCATTCGTCGTCGCGCCTGCCCGCGTCGCCGTCGAGCGCATCCGCCAGCGCCGACAGGGCGAGGTCCACGCTGGCCAGCAGTTCGGGCGCACCGCGCCGGTTGTCGATCAACTCACCGCCGTTGTCGGCGATGCGGATGAAACGGGCGTCGGGAAATACCGCCGGCGAGCCGTATCCGAGCTGGTAGTCGAGCTTGCGTCCGACGGTGATCACGAGGTCCGCGCCGGTCATCGCCGCCGCGCGAACCGCGCCCACCTGTGCCGGGTGGTCCGCCGCAAGCAAGCCGCGGCATTCCTGGGTATCGAGGTACAGGGCGCCACTGGCATCGAGAAAGCGCCGCAGCGACTCGCCCGCGCCGCGCGCACCGCGACCGCTGATCACCAATGGGCGGCGGGCGCCGCGCACGGCGTCGGCCGCCTCCAGGATCTTGCCGGCCTCGGCCGGCAGCCGCCGCACGGACCGGGGCCTCATCCAGTCGTCCAGTACGAGACGGGATTGAACCGATTGCCGCAACACGTCGGTCGGAAACTCGATATAGGCCGGGCCCGGCTCGCCGAGATCGCCGAGGGCGCGGGCGATGGCCTCGTCCAGTTCGCGGATCGCCTGGTCGGGCACGCGCGCGGTCCGGGCATAACGACTGACCGGTTTGAGGATGTCGACGTGCGGGATGTCCTGCAACGGTCCCATGTTGGCTTGCGGCCTCGACGTGCAACCGCCGATGACCAGCACCGGGGCGCGCGCCAGTGACGCATTGGCCACACCGGTCACCGTGTTGGTCACGCCGGGACCGGCCGTGACCATGGCGACGCCGAGCCCGCCGGTCAGTTCGGCGTGGGCATGTGCCATGTGTACCGCCGCGCGTTCGTCGCGCACGTCCACGATGCGGACGCCAAGGCGGGCGACGTGATCCCAGATCGGCTGGATGTGGCCGCCCTGCAGGCCGAATATTCGATCGACACCGCGCGCCGCCAGGGCCTTGGCGATCCACGCGGCGACACTGTCTGTCTGCTGGTTGAGATCCTGCGCCCCGGTTGCGGTCATGGAAAGCTCCTCGGCTGGCGAACCCACTGGCTCGCGTGATTATTGATCGGTCGCGCGCGAGCCCAGCATGTCCCGGAGCACGCGATGGAGTATCTTGCCGGTGGCGTTGCGCGGCATCTCGTCCGAGGCGAGAAAATAGATGTCTCGCGGGCGCTTGTAACCGGCGAGGCGTTCCTTCGCCCAGGCGATCAGCTCGTCCGCGGTGACCTCGGCGCCGGGCCGACACACGACGGCCGCTTGCACGCGCTCGCCCCACTTGTCGTCGGGACGGCCGACGACGGCGACATCGCTCACCGCCGGATGGCTGCCGAGCGCGGCCTCCACCTCGGTTGGATAGACATTCTCGCCGCCGGTAATGATGACGTTTTTCTTGCGATCGATCAGCCGGATGTAGCCGTCCGAATCGCGCAGGGCAACGTCTCCGACGGTGAGATAGTCTCCGCGAAACGCCTCGGCCGTTTTCTCCGGGTTGTTCCAGTATCCATCGAAACAGTAAGGACCGCACGAGTAGAGCTCGCCGGGTTCCCCGTCGACCACGTCCCCGCCCTCGTCGTCCAGCAGGCGGATCGGCGCCGAACCAACGACCTCGCGACCGACCGTACCGAGCTTGTCGAACTGTTCGGCCGGATGCAGCATGGTGACCCATCCTGCCTCGGTTGACCCGTACAACTCGAACAGTCCCGAATTCGGAAACATGGCTATCACCTCGCGCTTGGTCTCGGCGCGAGCGGGTGCCGAGGAGATCATCAGCTTCTCGACGCGGCCGAAGTCTTCGCTGTCCCGCTGCGATGCAGGCACTTCCAGCATCATGCCGTAGTGGGTGGGCACCAGCGACGTGAAGGTGGCCCCGGTTCCCGCCAGTGTTCGAAGGCATAGCGCGGGGTCGAAACTCGATCGCGAGAAGATCGACACCCGGCCGCCGCAATACAGGAAGGCGCAGAAGAAGTTGAGCGAGTTCGCGTGGCACATCGGCATGACGAGCAGGGCATCGTCTCGCCGGTGCAGGCCGAGCTCGACCTCCGTCATCAGCGAGAGCATGGCCATGCCACGATGACCGCGAATCGCGCCCTTGGGATTGCCGGTGGTGCCCGACGTGTACATGAGGCACCACGGATCGTCCGGCGAAACCACTCGCGACGGCTCGACCGTCACCGCGCTGGCGAGCAGGGACTCGTAGTCGCGATAACCGGATCGCGGCGTGTCGCCGTCAACCAGGACGTAACGATCCGCCGATAGCGCAAGCGTATCGCGAATAGCGTCGATCACGCCGCGCAGCCGCTCCTCGACGATGACGGCGGACACCGCGCAGTCCTCGAGGATGTATCGAACCTCGGGCGCCGAAAGCCGGAAGTTGACGGGAACCGCCACCAGTCCGGCCTTGGCCGTCGCCGTATAGATCTCCGCCCACTCCAGCCGGTTGAAGGCGAGTACCGCGACGCGCTCGCCGCTGGCGAGACCGAGACCACACAATGCGTTGGCGAGGCGGCAGGCGCGCTCGTTCCATTGGCGAAACGTGAGCGATCGCTCGAGATCACGCGCGCCGACGCGATTCGGCTGAATCCGCGCCTGCGCGGCCAGGGCCTGTCCGATCGTCAGGGGTCCGTTCATACACCTGCCCATCTCCTGTGTCCTGGGGACATGGAACATGCCATCCGAAAGCCCCGGCGACGGGCGACCGGTTCCGGGCTTTTCAACCTGTCGCACGGAATCGAGACGAATCAATCGACGGCACGCCCGAATCACAGCATAACCGACACCGGCGAACAAGATTGCGCGAGGCGAACTCGGCAGCCGGTCGCGTGCTGACGGCACGATGCCGCGCGCAAGTGCCGGCCGCACCTTCACATCGGGCCATGCGGCGGACTCGACGCCTGCAGGGTCGGCGCGACGCCGGTTCCGGCCGTTGACACGACGTCGGCATCGGCGACCGGCCGGTTACGCACCGGGCGTGGGTGGAGAACCTTCCAAGACGGCCCGCCCGATCCCCCACGGAGATATCGGCCACTGACCGTGACGCGTTCTACAACGCCGAGAAAAATGAAACAAGTTATTGATATTGTTTACTTTCTTGCCCTTCAGGCCATCCCCGGCAAACCCGTTCGGACGCCGCCAGGCAGCGACAGACGCGCTCCTCCCGACGCCATGGGATCGACAGGCCGTAACCCTAGCCCGGGCAGCGCTTCATCGCCTTTCGATGCGCCGCGCCGACCGGGTTGGTGTCCGACAGGGACGCACCGACGGCTTTCAGTGCCGACGTCCAGGCATCACCCCGGTCTTGTCCGGCGGACTGGTTCACGCGATACGCCGAACCAACGGCTTCGTAAACCTCATATGCTGATCCACCGACGTCGTTTCGCAAGGCGTCGGCGGCGCACTGGCAGAGCGCCACCGAACGGCCGAGATCGCGGCACATGTCGACGACCGCGTCGGCGAATGCCATGCTCCCGTGCAGCGCCAGGACCACACCCAGGCAAACCGGTATTCGCATTCCACTCTCCATTCCTGTCCCCGCCAGGTTGCATCGTTCGTCCTCGTGAGCATAGCATGTTGCCATCGTCGTGCCGCAGTGCGCCTGGCGACGTTCGGCAACCCGTGCAGACTTGCTCCGCGACCGGGATCTTTCGTCGCCGACGTGGGCGCCCGGGGCGTCCCGCACAACCTTTCCCCGATCGACCCTGGACTTTCACTTCATGCGAGACACAGTCTGTTGAGCGCAATGACCAGCGTGAAACGTCAAGCGACAACCGAGCGCCCGGGCGTTGCACGGCAAGGACCTCGCAAGCCGGAGCAAGCGCATGGACGAAGTGGCCGTTCGACGAATCGCCAGCTGAAGTGGGTGTTCTGCGGCGGCATGATGCGATCGGGTTCGACCCTTCAATACAACATCGCCTCTGAAATCGTGGAGCGCCGCGGGATCGGCCGACGGGAAATCTGGATCGACGACCACCGAGGCTACTTCGCCGATCCCCCCGCAGACGGCATCATCGTGTTCAAGGCGCACGAGCTGACGCCGCCGATTGCAGACGCCATGGACCGCGGCGAAGGCGTGGCCATCGTTTCCATCCGGGACATCCGCGATGCCACCGCATCATGGCAGGCAAAGACGCGTACGCGATTGGACACACCCGCGGCCATGGCATTTGCACAGTCGGCCACCGACCAGTTGTCGCCGTGGGAGCAATTGCCCGCCGATCGACTCCTGGTGTCGCGCTACGAG
>JAUIDF010000209.1 GCA_030429125.1 Gammaproteobacteria bacterium
ACGGGGGCGACATGGTCCCTGACGAAATTCAGGCGGTCACGAACACCGTCATCGTAAACGCCGTAGTTCAGGCGCCTGGGGTTCGTTCCCTCGTACATGTTGCAGCAGACGCGGTGCCCGCTGTCGGTGTTCTCGACGACGAATACCGGCATGGAGGCGGTATAGATGCCGGCGAGCGACCCCACGCAGCCGTACTCCTGGCAACCGGCAACGCGGATGTCGCCTGCAGCGAGCTTGTTCTCCGCATCGCCGCGATCCTTCGCCAGTCCTTCGAACAACGCGCCGCCGATGACCGCGTCGCGCTGGCCGCCCTCGTAGTCGGACCACGGCAGGGTGGGCCCCGAAGTCAGGACCGTGTTGCGTTCGTATCCGGGAAGCACCTCGATGGCGGGCAGGATGTCTACGAGAACGGGTTCCGCCGCGCACAAGCGTTCGAATGCGACCTGATTGGCCTTCGTGCGTTCTGATTCTTTCAAGTCGGCCTCCGGAATCAATTAATTGATTAATTAAATTTCAACTATAGTCGTTTTCCCCGATGGCTTGCAAGGTGACATGACACGATCGGCACGGCGGTCGCGAGGTGGCGTGTGCCTGGTTCGGAGGGTCGGGCGCGGGGCCTCGCTCGACACCGGGCGATCAAGCGTTCCGGCTGCGAAAACAACGGTTTATCCGGGGCCGGTGTGCGGCATCGGCGGCGCCATCGGCCGCCTCCGTGCGTTCGGCCGTCAGCGGGGCTGCCGCTGGCCGGTGGCGCGGACCCGGGACCTGGTCACGTCATGGCGGGCGGGATCACGCCCTGCCGGCCGTGACGGACAAGGCGTATCCGGGCGCCATGGCCGTTACACGTCGACGAGCGGCAATGGCGTCAAAGATGCCACACAGCCCTGGCGCGAACCGGTCGTGGGAACGACCTCTAGCCGATCCTCGCCGCCAGCGCCCGCGTCAACTCCCCTGCCGGCGTGGCCCGGCAGCCGCTGGCGTTCTGGCCGGCCCACAGCGGCGAGAAATCGCCTGAGCCCTGGCTCTCCGCCTTCGCTCGCAGCGGCAGCATAGCGCCGAGCGCGAGCGGGAAGGCGGGCGCGTCGGCACTGACGGGTCCCAGTTCGCGGACGATTCGATTCACGATGCTTCTCGCCGGCCTGCCGGTGAAGACGTTGGTGAGCGCCGTGTGTCGTGCCGTCTCGCCTTGCAGTGCCGCGCGGTGTATCGGCGTGGTATCTGCCTCCGGGCAGAGCAGGTAGGCGGTGCCGACCTGCACACCGGCGGCGCCGGGTGCCATGGCGGCGGCGACGCCGTTCGCATCGGCGATGCCGCCGGCCGCGATGACCGGGCACTTCACCGCCGCCACGACCTGGGGCACCAGGGCCAGCGTACCCACCTGGGTGCAGAGATCGTCGGAAAGGAACATGCCGCGATGACCGCCCGCCTCGACCCCCTGGGCGATGACGGCATCGACGCCTCGAGACTCGAGCCAGCACGCCTCGTCCACGGTCGTCGCGGAGGAGATGATCTTCGTGCCCCATGACTTCACTCGCGCCACCAGTGCCGGCGACGGCAGCCCGAAGTGAAAGCTTACGACCGGCGGCCGCACGGGTTCGAGTACGTCGGCGGTCGCGTCGTCGAACGGCGCCCGCCCCGGCCCCGCCGGGCCCTCGTCGGCGACGATGCCGAACTCCCGGTAGTACGGCGCCAGCGCGGCGCGCCAGGCCGCCTCGCGTTGTTCGTCCACGGTGGGCACGCGATGACAGAAGAAGTTCACGTTGAATGGCGCGTTCGTTCCCGCGCGAATCGTTTCCAGTTCTTCTCGCAAGCGGTCGAGCGCGAGCATGGCGCATGGTAGCGAGCCCAGCCCGCCGGCACCGGACGCGGCAATGGCGAGCGCGCTGCCCTGGACGCCGGCCATGGGCGCCTGGATCACGGGAAGTTCGATGTCGAACAGAGATCTGATGTCCATCAGCCGTGGTCTCCGGGTGTGCGGTATCGAGGTTCGTGGCCGCGGATGTTCTCTTGATTGCGGCCGATCTGCATATTGAAGCGTCAGTCCGACATGCCGTTCCCGGGTGATGCCAGGTCCGCCCGCATCGTGTAGCGCGAAAAATCGACGCCCCTGAACACCAGCTTCTCGATGCCCGTTACCCGGAATCCGAAGCGTTCGAACAGGGGGCGGGAAAACTCGGACGCCTCCGTGGTGAGTTGTTCGAACCCACTGGCCCGAGCCTGTTGCAGCAGTGCGTCGAGGATAGTCGACGCCACGCCCCGCCGCATCACCGATGGTGAAACGAACACGGACGTGATACGACCGTGAGCGTCGATGCCGCCGAAGCCGACGACGCCGAGCTCGGGGTCGATTGCCACGGTGGTCGAGGCATCGTCGAGCCAGCGCGAAAACGTCGACTCGTCGTCGGCGTGGCCGGCCCACGCGCGGACCTGGTCCCGCGTGTAGTGCTGCCTGCCCAGGTGTCGAATCGCCTGCCGGTAGATGGCGGCCACGGCAATGCGGTCGGCTGCCGCGTAGGGTCTCAAACGGACACCGGGCGAGTTGCCCTGGCTAGGCGTTCGCATGAAGGTTGAAACGCTCCTCGGCCTCCCTGAATCGCGCGCGCACCTTGTCGATGTCCCAGGGACTCTCGGTCAGCGTTTCGTGGTCCCATTCGCTGCGCGGCTTTGGCGGGTCGAAGAAGTCGCCGCCGTAGACGTGAATGGCCGTCGTCATCTTGCCGATGGGATTCAGGACGGAGTGAATGATATTCGTCCCCAGCGTTGCCACGTCGCCAACGCCCAGCGACTTCGCGCCCGCCGCCTCGATGGTGTCCTCGTTGCGCCGCCAGAACACGTTGTCCTCGCGCCCCGAGTAGATGCCGATCACCGCGAACATGTGGTGATCGTGAGGCATCAGGCTCATGCACGGCGCCCAGGTGAAGTTCAGTACGGTCAGGTCGCGGTCCCGGTACAGGGGCGTGATGCCGGCCTGCGTTGCCTCGCCCAATGCCGAAATCACGCCACGAGGATCGGACACGGCCTCTGTCACGACGTCGCGCACTGCCGCCTGGCCATCTTTCACCGCCTCGCGGCAATTCTCGACGAATCGGTCTTTGTCGAACATGGTTTCAAACCTCCGCCAGTTGCTTCTGGCTTGTTGTCATTCTCCGAGTATACGCGCTGCGAACCGTTGTCCGCCGGGCGCGCGACACGGTGTGCCGCAATCGCCGTCGACCGGCCAGCGGTCGTCGACGGCGTCGAACTGGCCGGCCGATTCGGCGACCAGCCCGTCGGCGGACGATCGCCCGTACGCCCATCCGCTGGCCGTCACGCGGTTGTCCGTCCCGCCTTGACCGGAATGCGTGCCCTTGAGCGTCCATCGATAGACGGCGCGGGTGCCGGACGAACGAACGTCGTCCATCTTGACGGCAAGGTCCGGGAATGTGTCGTGGAAGACCCGTGCCCTGGCGGCGATTTGTCCGCGTCCCCGTGACGGCTTGCAGTCGTTGATCAGCATGAAATCGTCCTCGTCGTGGAGCGGCGCCACCGCATCGGGGTCATGAGAGCACCATGCAGAAGTATACTGGCGTGCGTATATCTCGGCTTGCTCCCGGGTCAGGTTCATTGGTCGTTCCCCCTGGTGGTCGTGGACGACGCCGACCCGCCGCTGGGCCGGTTCAGGGACGAGCATAGGGCAGTGGAGCCAGGGGTGTCCGGTGCGCACGGCGCGTCCGGCAGCGTCGATCGCTGCCGGACGACTTCGTCCACTGAGGTAGTCCGTTCGACACGGCGTACGAATTGGTTGTCCGTGACCGCCGTTCGACCCCTCAGGCCTTCAGCACGATGACCTCGGCGTAGGCGCCGGGCACCGACATCGAGCCGTCACTGGCGACGTTCAGCGAATCGATGAGCGCCAGCATGTCTCGCGAGAGGCTTTCCCGGCCCGCCTCGTCCAGCGCCCCGAACGCCTTGTGCACCGGTCCGTACAGCGCACGAAACACGTCGACGAAGTGAGCGGGCGACTTGTAGCGGAAGGTGAAGGTGCGCGGTGTCACCTGGATCACGCGCGCCGCCGGGCCGAACGTGGCGTCGATCCAGTCGCGATCGCCCCACAGTGCCGGCGACTTCACGCCTGCGGGCGGCGCCACGTGCCGGCCCAGGGTCCTGAACAACTGCCCGATGAAGCCCTGCGGGGTCCAGTTCGCCAGCCCGATCTGGCCGCCGGGACGGCACACGCGAACGAGTTCGGCGGCCGCCTGCGCCTGGTTCGGCGCGAACATCACGCCAAACGTCGACACCACCGCATCGAAGGCGTCGTTATCGAAGGGAAGCGCCTCCGCGTCGGCGGTGCGGAACTCGACGTCGAGACCCTCCGCCTGCGCGCGCAGGCGGCCCTTGTCGAGCAGCGCCTGGACGTAGTCGGTCGAGGTGACACGGTGCCAGCGGCGGGCAAATGCCAGCGTCGCATTGCCGTTACCGGCGGCCACGTCGAGCACGCGCGCACCCGGCATCGTGTCCATGCTCTCGGCCAGGGTTTCTCCGACGATCTGCAGCGTGGTGCCGACCACGGCGTAGTCACCGGACGCCCAGGCCGCATTCTGCCTGGCCTTGATGGCGTCGTAGTCGGGCTGCTCGACGGCCACTGCGGCCGCGGACGGGTTCGTATTCATCATCTCTCTCCTGGTTGAACTCGGTGTGATTGCGTCGCCAGCGGGTTTCTGCGTCAGTCATGTCGCCGGGCCGGGCGCTCCGCGACCGCGTGCATCCGGCCCACGGCGGCGGCGGTCGGCGAGACGCCGATGTCGCGCAGCAGGTGCCGGTCGATGCGCGCGAGCGTATCGCCGTGCCGGCGAGATCGGCGTCCGAATACGGATCGCAGCCGACCTGCCGAACGACTCAGCCGGTGGGTGAACTCGTGAAAATGACGCATGAAACTCCCCCGCATGGTGGTAGACGCTCATTCCGTCGTCGCGGTGAATCCCGCGGCCGCCGGCGCGGAGAAAGATACGTTCGGGGGCCGGCGGCGGATACTTCAGACGTTGTAGGAACGCACTACAGAAAGTGGCCAAAACCGCTATACTTTCTGAAGTGGGTCATCCGTGTCGGAGGCGTGCGTCCCATGCAATACAACCAGTTCTGTCCCATCGCCAAGGCCGCCGAGATTCTCGGCGAACGCTGGACCATGCTGATCCTGCGCGAGCTGCTCAACGGCGGACGGCGTTTCAACACCCTGCAGCGCGGCCTCGGCGACATCTCGCCGGCCCTGTTGACCAAGCGGCTGAAATCCCTGGAAGAGCAGGGGCTACTTATCCGTCGGCGCCTTCAGGGGCAGAAGGGCTTCGAGTATTTTCCCACCGAAGCGTGCGAGGCATTGCTGCCGGTGCTGGTCTCGGTTGGCGAGTGGAGCCTCGTGTGGGCGCGCCACACGATTCTCGATCCCGATCTCAACGTCGAATTGCTGATGCTCTACCTGGAGCGAAGCGTCGATCCGGCCAAGCTCAAGGGGTCCTCGACCGTCATCAAGTTCCGCTTTTCCGACCTCGCGGAACAGGCAGACTGGTGGCTGATCATCGAGAACGGCGGTACCGAGGTGTGCATCAAGGACCCGGGCAAGGATATCGATATCTTCTTCAACTGCTCGGTACGTGCCCTGTCCGAGGTCTGGATGGGCGACCGCACCTATCGCGACGCCATCCGCTCGGGGGAGCTGTCCATCCAGGGCAACCGGGCGCTCACCCGCAATGTCGAGTCATGGCTCCGGCCGAGCGGGTTCGCGGATTCGCCCCGGTCTCGCCAATCGCCGATTGCCGTGCTGGATCGCCACGCGTAATCCGTCGTGCCGCGATCGGTGCCGAGTACGTCGTTTGCGGCAACCGACGCAGTGGCTCGCAGGTCATTGTCGCGTTGCGCGTGAGCGGCTTGTCGAGGTGTGCGACCTGAACGGGCGAATTGCCTCGACGTCATCGACTGCATCGAACTGCCCGGTTCGGCGGCGGCGTCGGTGCATCGCCGCGCGCGCCGTATGGGAATTGTCGACGTAGCGGTGCGCCACCTGTAACACCCGGCTCGACGTCATCGCCGAGGACCCGCTCCCGGGTCCGCCGAAGGGCGGCCGGATTGCGGTGCGACGACGATGCCGACGGCGTGTCGTCGTTGCCCATTCGCAGAAGCCCTTGCGCCAACGGTGGTGGCCTCGAAGCTCCGGGTCCCGCCGTCTGCATCGCCCGGTCGCGCGACCGCGCACGCCATCCCGCACACGTCGCTGCGGGCGTCGGTGCTTCCTTCTCGATGTCAAAACGCGTTCCGCTCGGCACGGGCCGATGGCGGGTGTCCCGCGGTCACCGCGGCCGGACGCTTGCAATAGAAACCGCAAACCGCTAATCTATTAAACACATGTTTAAGAACGATCGGCGCCGAAGGTCGTGCCGTATAGAAAGACCGGTGAAAAACCGCTGAGGAGGAAAGTCATGTCACAACCGTCGAATCGGCCTGCCGCTGGGCCAGGGGTCTTTTCACGCAAGGCTTCCGGGTTGCTCCGCGTTGCCGGCGCCTGGGATACCTTCATTTTCAATATCGGCCTGG
>JAUIDF010000210.1 GCA_030429125.1 Gammaproteobacteria bacterium
CGGAAGCCTCTGCGAGGACAGCCCCACCGCCAGCGGACTGGCAAGCTTCACCCTCGACAGCGGCCGGCAGTGCCTGCTGCTCGCCCGACACGCCGGCCCCGAACAGACCGCCCGCGGCGGCTACCGCGTGCTGACCCACGCGCTCGTGCTCGAACCCGACGTCTTCGCACGCTTCGGCTGGGATCCGCTCGAAATCGAACGGGCCGCCCTCGCCGCGCGTGCTGAAGCCCGAGCTCGATCCGACCCTCGCCGATGTGGTCACCCGGTGCCTCGCCTCGCAGCGCCAGCAGGTAGTCAGCGGCCAGTTGGTCCCGGACACCGGCTGACAACGCCGCCGCACATTCGGGATAAGGGTCCGAGCCGGCCGACTCCAGGTTTGCAATCAGCCGGTTCACGAGGAGCAGCTCGCCGGCGCCGTGAAAGGCCGGATGCGCCGAGAGCATCTGTTCGAGCAGCGAGGTGCCCGTGCGCGGCATGCCGACGACGTACACGGGCAGCATCGAGGGCGAGCCGGCCGCCGGCCAGCTGGAATCGGTCGCGAACACGGCCCGGATTCGTCTCGCATGCGCCGACAGCGCGCCAACATCGAAGGGCGTCTGCCGCCGGCGCAACGCGTTGGCGCGCGCGAAGTGATCGAACGCTTCGTCGTACTCGCCGCAGTCGTCCAACACCTTGCCGAGAGCGAACTGAGCGTGCATCTCGGCGTCATCCGTGAGTTTGCCCTGATCGAGCAGTCGCCTCATCGCGACCACGTCGGCATCGTTGACATCATCGAATCGGCGAAGCGCGGCCAGGTGACGCCACGCCTCGGTGAACCGGTCATCGGCGCGCACCGCCTCACGAAACAGGCGCTCGGCATCGTCGCGATCGCCCCGGAGCACTCTCACCAGGCCGAGGTTGTTCAGCAGCGCCGGACTCGCGGGCCCGCTGGACATCGCGCGTCGATAACACGACTCGGCCGCTGACGCCCGTCCGCGTCGCAGTTCGAGATTGCCCGCGGCAATGAAGTCGGCGGTCTCCACCAGCCCGCCGGGCCAATCGGCCAGCACCGCCGCGGCGTCATCGACGCGGCCCTGGTCGTCCAGGATCGCAGCGAGGGCGCGACGGGCCCGTGCGTTGTCCGGTTTCGCGTCGAGCACCCTCCGATACTGCGACTCGGCCGCCTGCACCTGGCCGGCACGTCGCAGCACGTCGGCCAGGTTGACGCGGCTGTCGATCCGTGAGGGATCCAGCTCGATGGCGCGCTCCAGCGTCGGTATGGCATCGGCGATGTCGCCGTTCTCGGCCAACGCGGTGCCGAGGTCGCTGACCACGGCGGCATCCTCGTGGCCGTTCGACAGCAACGACTTCAGCGCCCGGATGCTCTCGTCGAGGTTGCCGCCCGCCCGCGCCGCCGCGGCAAGATTGATCCAGGTCGGCGCGCTGTCCGGCGCGATATCGGCACTGCGGCGGTAGTAATCGACCGCCCGTGCGAAGCGCCCCGCCGCGTGATGCGCGTATCCGAGATTGAACAGAATCTGCGGATTGGACGGCGCCATGGCATCGGCGCGTTCGAGAAAGCGTATGCCGCCCGCCGTATCGCCGGACTGAATAGCGCTCACCGCCCGCGCGAACAGGTCCCTGACCTTGCGCGGGTCCGACGGCGCGGCGCGCGACTTGCCGCGCCTAGACCTGTTCACCACGCGACGACCGGCGCACGATCAGGAAAAGCCGTAACCGTAGCGAAGCTCGGACTCGCCGAAAACCTGGGCATGGAAGGAGACGATCACGCGGTCCTGCTCGCCGTTGTACGGAAAGACCATGTGCTTGAGGTGGGCGGGAAAGATGACCAGGCGGCCATCCTCGGGGTAGGAATCGAGGCTGTGATCCTGCAGGTAGTAGTTACCGAGATCCCCGTGTCCGCCGGCGGTGTATTCCATGTGCGGACCGTAGAATCTCGTGATGCCGTTCGGCATGCCGTTGGCGCCCGCCTGCCCGGGCTCGCGGCTCGAATCCCCCGCTCTCACGTAGTAAACACCGGACCAGGAGCAATTGCCGTGGATGTGCGTCTCGTGGAATCCGTACCCGTTGGTGATCTGGAACCAGATACCGGTCAGGTTGATGCGAATGTTGCTCGCGCGCTTCCAGTAGGGGCCGTTCACCTCGGCGGCAATCTCGAACACGCCATCGGTAATGAAGCGCGTCAACTTGTCGAGCGAGGGATGGGAGATTTCCTCGTGCAGGTTATCGGGCGAGGAGTACACGGCCACGTCACCGCGCGGATTTCGCCGACGGTAATCGTAGAAAAGGTCGAGCAGGTCAGGGTTGACTTGCTGATACTGGCCGAACTTGCGGTTCAGCACCGGTACCGGCCAGTGATACGAGATGTTGGGATTGCGCTTGGGCGTGCCTCGTGACAAGTCGGGTTCCCCGCAAGTGATCGTACAATCGGCAGCGGCGGCGCGGGGCGCGCCGCCGCATCGGCCGCCGATTATATCGCGACCCCCGGGGCTTGCTCCAAGCGCGACCCCAATCTCAGCGAATGCTCGCCACCTGCCCGAGCACGCCGCGCACGTCGCCCATGTCGACCCGGCTGGCGAACAGGGCGTCCGCTTCCCATTTCGTGCAACGCAGGCGAATGACCGATGGCTGGGCGTCGCTCGACAGGTAGATGTCGACCTCGGGCTCCACCGGCCCGACGTCCTCATCGAGATCGAGTGCACCGGCGAACACGCCGCCGGTCGGTGGCTTGTGGCTGATGCGCGTGATCGTGAACCGGTCGGGATTGACCGCGATCGTGGACCCGGTACGCGCCACCTCGGTCACCTCGAACGAGCAGTACGGATCGAACCGGACCAGGTCACCCCGATCCACGGGCCGGCCGTGCTGAACGAATGAACGCGCCCAGCCGGTTTCCACCGTCAGGGCTTCGCGAAGTTCGACCGTCGACGCACCGTTGAGCGAGGTACTCTCGCCGTCGGCGGTGACCGCGCAGCCGGCCGTGGCGAGCAGGAATCCGCCGGCAACGAGGGGTAGTGTCATCTTCATGAAGGCCTCCAGTGTTGCTTGACCCTCAACTTGGACCACCGCCGGCGCCGGCGGTTCCCCGGCTAGCCGTCAGCCGCGAACGACCATCACGGAGCAAGGTGCGCCCTGGGCCACCTTGGTGCCGACGGAACCGAGCACCGCGTCCTGAATCCTGCCGTGACTGAAGCCGCCAACCAGGATCATGTCCACCTTGCGCTTTTTCGCCGCCTTGAGCACCTCGTCGGCACGGCGCCCTTCAGACACGCTGGTGGTGTGCTTCGCGTCGCCCATGGCCTTGGCCGCGAACGCCTTCAGCTTCGCCTCGACCTCGCGTTTCGCCGTCGCCTTGGCATCGGCGGGAAAGTACGCCGCGACGATAGGCATGCTGTAGCCGGGAATTACCGTCATGACGTGCACACTGCATCGCAGGTCACGCACGAACCGCGACGCGACGTCGAGAAGGGCGCTGGCCGCGCGCGGCTGTTGCAGATCGATGGGCACGAGTACCTTGCTGAACATGATCTATCCCTCCGGATCTAGGCAGCGGCCGGAACCGCGTCGCCCTGCTTCTTGCGTCGCCCGAGCTGCAACCACGCCACGAGGGCGAGCAGCAGCAGCGCGGGGATGAACATGATCTGCTTAGGCGGACGATCCGCGATACGCTCGACGAACAGGATCTCCCAGTCGAAATCGACGCCGAACTCCCGCTGCAACGTCTCGGCGGGCGTACCGAACATCAGGTTGTCGATGTATACCCTGCCCTCTTCCTCGCGAAGAAACAGGCCGGCCGCCTCGACGCGGGCCATGCCGTCGTCGGATGCCTCGCCCATCGGCAGGCGCACCGTGGTTTCCCGGATATCCCCGTCTATGGTTTGGCCGGTCACGCGCAGGCGAAGGAACTTTTCGGCCGGGACTTCGGTGGCCGCCGCGGCAATTTCCGTCGCCGGTCGCTGTTCGTACGGCGGATAAACCATGTCCCACCAGAAACCAGGGCGAAACAGCGTAAACGCGACCAGCAGCAGCGCCACGGACTCCCACAACCGGCTGCGGGTCAGCCACCACCCCTGCGTCGCCGCCGCGAACATGAGCATGGCGAATACCGCACCCGCCACGACGACGATGAACTCGAACACGCCATCGATGCCGATCATCAGCAGCTGCGTATTGAATATGAACAGGAACGGCAGGATGGCCGTGCGAATGTCGTAGGCAAACCCCTGGATACCGGTCTTGATCGGATCGGCGCCCGAGATGGCCGCCGCCGCGAACGCGGCGAGGCCCACCGGTGGCGTGTCGTCCGCCAGTATCCCGAAATAGAACACGAACATGTGAACCGCGATGAGCGGCACCACCAGTCCGTTGTCCGCGGCGAGCGCCACCACCACCGGTGCCATGAGACTCGATACCACGATGTAGTTCGCCGTGGTGGGCAGGCCCATGCCGAGAATGATGCAAATGGCCGCGGTGAAGATCAGCGCCAGCATCAGGTAACCGCCGGAGATCAACTCCACGAACTCGATCATCACCTGGCCGATACCGGTCAGCGTGATCGTACCGACGACGATGCCTGCCGCGGCGGTGGCGACACCGATGCCCACCATGTTCCGGGCACCGGCAATGAGGCCCTGGATGAGTTCGTTCCAGCCCACGCGGGCGGCGGCCGCGACGTCGCCCGCGCCGCGCAGCAGTACGAGAATCGGCCGCTGCGTGACGACGATGAAGATCATCAGCGCCGTGGCCCAGAACGCCGCCAGGCCGGGCGAGAATCGCTCGACGATCAGGCACCACATGAGCACGACGATGGGCAGGAAGAAGTACAGGCCGACCTTGGTCGTGGGACCGAGCTCCGGCAGTTTCGACATGTCGTGATCTTCCGGCAGGGCCGGGTATCGCGTCGAGAATGCCAGCAGTGCGACGTACACCGCGAACAGGAGCGCGGCCACGATCCACGCGGCGGAGTCGGGAAACACGTCCTTGATCCAGCCGACGCCGTAGTAGACGACGAGGCCGGTCAGGCAGATCAGCAACACGACGAAGGCGATGGTCATCAATTTCTGGGCAAGCGTCGTCCTGACGGACTTTTCAATGCCCTTCATGTTCGCCTTGCACGCCTCGAGATGGACGATGTAGACGAGAGCGATGTAGGAGATCAACGCCGGCAGCAGGGCATGCTTGATCACCTCGATATAGGAGATGCCGACGTACTCGACCATCAGGAAGGCGGCCGCGCCCATGACCGGCGGCGTCAACTGGCCGTTGGTCGAGGAGGCCACCTCGACCGCGCCCGCCTTGGTGCCGGGAAAGCCGACCTTCATCATCAACGGGATCGTGAAAACACCGGTGGTGGCGACGTTGGCGATGGAGGATCCGGAGATCAGGCCGGTCGCGCCGGAGGCGACGACCGCGGCCTTGGCCGGCCCGCCGCGCATGTGGCCAAGCCCCGCGAATGCCATGCGAATGAAGTAATTGCCGGCGCCGGCCTGCTCGAGCAGGGCGCCGAAGAGGACGAAGAGAAAGACGAAGTCGGTGGAAACGCCGAGGGCGATGCCGAACACGCCCTCGGTGGTGAGCCACTGGTGCTGCGCGACCTTGGTGAGGCTTTGTCCCTTGTGCGCAATGACGTCCGGCATGTACTGGCCGAACAGCGTGTAAATCAGGAATACGGAGGCGACCACCATCAGCGGCGGCCCCAGCGCGCGACGCGTCGCCTCGAGGAGGATCAAAATGCCGACGATGGCGACGACGATGTCATAGGTTGTCGCGTCACCCGCACGGCTGGCGAGTTCGGCGTACATCAGGAAAAGGTAGCCGGCACAAAATGCACCCGCCAGCGCGAAGACCCAGTCGAGTACAGGTACCCGGTCCCGCGGCGATCCCTTCAATGCCGGGAATGACATGAAGGCGAGGAAAACCGCGAAGGCGAGATGAATCGAGCGAGACTCGGTGTTGTTCAGGATACCGAAGGAAAAGCCGAACCACTCGGTGAATATGAACGGCAGCGGCGAAGCGATCCAGATCTGGAACAGGGACCAGGCAAGTGCCACGGCCAGGATCAAACGGCCGACGCCGCCGGCGGGAACCCGCGCCCCCGTGTCGATCTCGGCTACGTAGTCCTGGGCGCTCGGGGTGGTCTTTTCTTCGCTCACGGGTCTACCTCGCTCTGCATTTGTCATGACCCGCGGCCGGCAGGCCTGCGCAAGGCGCCGCGGGCGGCGGCACGAAGCGGCTTCCCGCACTCGCGGGAGGCGCTGCGTATCCTTTCAACCAGTATAGCCGATCGGTGCGACGAGACGCGGGCGGCACGATTGCCGCCCGCGCCCGACGATAACGTCGTCCGCCGGCTACATCAGGCCGGCTTCCTTGTAGTATTGCGCCGCGCCGTCATGCAGCGGAGCCGACAGGCCGTCCTTGACCATTTCCTCTTTCTTCAGCACCGCGAAGGCCGGGTGAAGTTTCTGGAAATCCCCGAAATTCTCGAACACGGCCTTGACCACGTGGTAGACCGTGTCGGCCGGCGTACCGGTG
>JAUIDF010000211.1 GCA_030429125.1 Gammaproteobacteria bacterium
CCTGGACAGTACGACGCTGCTTGATGCCAAGGGTGTCGACCTGCACGGCAACCACTGCGATTTCTGCCACAAGATTGAGCGCATCAGTGTGGTCGAGTCGCCGGGGATGAACGGGTCGATCCGGTTGCTGCGACCCAACCCGCACGACGACACGGTGCGCGGAAACATCAAGCGCGTGTTCGGCCCGTTGCCGGACGTCAGCTTCCTCTACATGGGCGCCAGCTACAACCCGGTGTTCGAGATGGGCCTGCTGTGCGCTCACCGCATCGCCGGCCTTCGCGTCGACCACATGGGCGTGAACACGGAGCAGGAGTATCACGAGGTGCGAAGCCGTCATGCGCCGGAGCGGGATCGCTACCGCGCGGCGCACGACACGGCGGTCGACGGGTAGCCACGATGATGCGTCCCCCGGCGTCGCGACCTGCCGAATGCCGGTTTCGGGCGGAATCGTCGCCAACGCGCGCCCGGTTGTGGTAGTTTTCCTGCGCCCGTGCTGCGAGACGAAGCGGGCATCCAGCCCGCAGAGATAACGAAAAAGCCGTGGAACCAGTTGACCTCCTCATCGCGGGCGCCGGCCCCACCGCATGTGTGATCGCGGAGCGCGCCGCGGCGGTGCTCGGCTGGCGAAGCCTGATCGTCGAGAAGCGTCACCACATCGGGGGAAACTGCTTCGACGAGGTGCATGACAGCGGCTTGCTGCTTCATCGCTACGGACCACATTATTTCCGAACGTCCAGCCAGGCGTTGGTGACCTACCTGAGTCGATTCACGGACTGGATCGACGGACACTACCTGGTCCGCAGCCTCGTGCGCGACAGGCTCTACCCGTTTCCGATCAACCTGAACACGCTGGAAGCCTATTTCGGCCGCCCCTTCACGGCAACCCAGGCGCGCGATCATCTCGAGTCGATTCGCGAACCGTTCGCCGAGCCGGAGAACTCGGAGCAGCTCGTCATGTCGCTGGTCGGCCGCGCGCTGTACGAGGACTTCTACCTCGAGTACACGAAGAAGCAGTGGGGCCGCCACCCGCGCGACCTGGACGCCTCGGTCTGCGGACGCATCCCGGTTCGCTACAACCGCGACGATCGCTACACCGATGCGCCATTTCAGAAACTGCCGGCGGCCGGATACACGGCGATGTTCGCCAACATGATCGATCATCCTTTGATCAGCGTGCGCCTGGGGACGGACTACAGCGAGATACGCAGGCAGGTAGAGCCGCGCCAGGCAACCGTGTACACCGGCCCGCTCGACGAGTACTTCGACCGGTCATTGGGGCCACTGGAATGGCGCTCCCTCGATTTCGAAGTCCGCGAGTTCGACAAGGAATGGGTCCAGCCCTGCGTCCAGGTGAACTACCCTGACGCGCGCGACTACACGCGCACCGTCGAACTCAAGCACACCACCGGCCAGCGCAACCCGCGGTCCGTCGTCATCTACGAGTATCCCCGCGCCGACGGCGAACCCTACTACCCGGTGCCCGCGGCGTCGAACCGCGAACGGTACGCGAGGTACCGCGACCTGGCCGACGTCGAGACACGGCACAAGCGCGTGTACTTCTGCGGCCGCCTCGCCGAGTATCGGTATATCAACTCGGACACGGCCATGCTCAACGCGCTCGACACGTTCGAACGCATCCGTCGGGACCGGCACGTTGACTGATCTCGCCGTCGTCATGCCGGCGTACAACGAGAGGCGCGCGCTCGGCATCGTCATTGCGCAATGGATTCGCCACCTGAGACGGTTACGCTGCGACTTCGTCCTGCTTCTCGTCGACGATGGCTCCACCGACGGATCCGAGGAGGTGCTGGTCGACCTCGCGGACGCCTATCCCGAGCTGGTCGTCGTACGCCAACCGAACGCCGGGCACGGGCAGGCCTGCGTCACGGGATACCGGCAGGCAGTGAACCTTGGCGCGGCCTGGATACTGCAGCTGGATTCCGATGGACAATGCGATCCGGACGACTTCGCGCCGATGTGGTCGACACGCGAGCGGCACCCGGTAGTCTACGGGTACCGGCGACGGCGCGAAGACGGGCTCGCACGCCTCGTCATCAGTCGACTGCTGAGCGGCTGGGTGTATGTCGCGACGGGTGTATTCGTTCGCGACGCGAACGTGCCCTATCGGCTCATGCGCCGGGACACCGTCATCGACAGCCTCGACGTCGTGCCGTCGGGTGCCGATCTCGCGAACATCTTCATCGCGGTAAGACAGCAGCATGCGTTCGGGATCGAGTGGCGCGATATCGTGTTCCGTCGACGCCTCGATGGCCATTCCCACCTGCCATTTGCAGCCGCCGTCGGCAAGACCTTCGCCCTGGCGCGCGCGCTGCGCGCGGCCCGCTCCCGGCTTCGACGCTAGAGCCCGGCGCAATCTCGACGATTCAGGGCAGTCGGGGCTCCACTCCCTCGCGGGCCTCTTCGGATATCCACCGACGCGAGAAATCGACCCCGGCGTAGCGCTCGTAGGCCGAGAGGGAACGCCGCTTCGACAGGCCGTATCGACCCGAATCCACGCCCTGCGCTTCCATGCCGAGCATCCGGCGCAGCCGTGAAAGGCCTTCGCTCTCGCGCCGCCCCCAGCGCGATACCTCGCTGCCCGGCGGTGCGTCCGTGTCGGTCCACGGCTTGGATTCGCTCTCTCGCAGGAAGTAGTGAAAAATGACCTGGCGATGCGGATGATAGAGCCCGTAGCCGAGGCACCACGACCGCACGCTCAGGGACAACTCGTCACCGAGAAAGTACAGGCCGGGATCGTATCGGCACTCCACGCAGTGGACGCCGTCGGTGAAGTAGAAATGACCGCAAACGAACCGGGCTAGAAGCGGGCGGGTGCGATCGCGATAGTCGTCGATCGGCCGCGGTACGAGCACGATGGTGCCGTAGTCCCGAAACGATTGCGCGGTGATTCTGGACGGCACCGTGGCACGGAGCATTTCTTCGCGCGGCTCGCCGGGCCGGTACGCACCGGCATAGGTCGTCAACAGGACGCGATCACCGCCGAGGTCACGATGCATGCCGACGAGAATCTCGTCCCAACCGTCTACGAAACGATGGTGTGCGTCGAGCTGCAGCGTGTACTCCTCACCGCGCCACAGCCGCTGGCAAATCGATCGCGCCCACCCCAGGCCCCGGGACGCGTGCCAGGCCACTCGCCAGGTTCGCACGCGCGAATCGTCGCCAAACTCGGCCAGGGAGTCGCCTGCGTCGCACTGCCAACAGATCCCGAACCGAAGCCGTCCCGGCTCGGCCGCACGCGCGACGCAATCTCGCAACGTCGGCACCAGCTCGGCGTCGCGGTAGGCGGCGATCTGGACGAAGATCCTGGGCGGGCCGGACACGGGCACTACTCGCGACGGTCCCAGAAGCGCCAGGCATCGAGCGCATAGCCGCCCCGGCGCACGGTGAAGCGCCAGCGATGCCGGAACAACTGGCCAAGGCGTTCGAGTTGGCGACGGTTGTCGGCATTCGGGTACTCGATGTAGATGACTTCGCCGGTACCCGCGTAGAGCTTCTCGAACTCGGCAAGATACGTATAGCGCGGGGTTACCGTGTCGCCTCCGCTCATGGTACGGCGAAATTCCTCGCGCGTCAGCGGCATCTGGATCGCCCAGTGGGTATCCCACGCCTGGACGACGACGGTCTGCGCGGTCGGTCGGATCGACGCGAACAGCGGATTCTGCAGGTAATGAAAGTTCGCG
Organism: Gammaproteobacteria bacterium; assembly: GCA_030429125.1. Taxonomy (GTDB): domain Bacteria; phylum Pseudomonadota; class Gammaproteobacteria; order Arenicellales; family CAJQKF01; genus BQJD01. The sequence goes on from JAUIDF010000211.1 coordinate 3,702, forward strand.
AATTGCAGGTTGTAAACGAGCTGGTCGCGACCGTATCCACAGCAACCCCGCGCGATCGACGTCATCCGGAGCATGCGGTGTTCGCCAACATCGAAACTGCCGAACAATCGAATGCTGACCGGATCGATGGTGCGGAACGAGCCCGCTATCGACAGGGTCATCGCGGCAATCGCGAGACTGGTGCGCAGCATGCGACGATCGACGGCGAGCAACACCGTGACGGCGCCCAGCAACACGAAACTCCAGGTAAACGGCAATACGTACCGTGTGTTGTCGTGCGGACAGAATCGAGTCACCGCGTACAGACTGGCGAACGCGACCACCAGCAGCAGGATGATCGCACGCCGTCCCGCCCCGTCTTTCTGCGGCCGCCGCCAGTAGCGCACCAGGACCGTGCCGACCATCAGGGTAAACAACCACTGACCGTTGAGTACGAAGGCGTGCACCAGCTGGGCTGCCGTCATGGCATCGAAATGCAGGACGTTCAGCGGCCGGAGCAGGGTTTCCAACATCCCGACCCCCTGCCAGTATCCGAGCCCCTGCCACGTCAACGGCAGGCCGGCGTGCCAGATCTTGGCAACCGCATACAGAACGAATGCCATTGCGGGAACCAGTAAAGCCAGCAGGCTCATCGCGGTGCGCCACTCGGCGCGACGCACGGGAAATGCGATCCACGCGGCCACCGGGGCAATGGGGTATAGCAGTAACCCGGTCTCCTTGGTGAACACCAGGCCGAGACCGGCGAGCATGGCGAGCACATGGCGTCCCTTCACCCAGCCGAGCACGTGAAAGACCAGGAACAGCATCAGCCCGCTGTCGAGATTCGGGTTCAACCAGTTGCCCGTCACCACCGGGTGAAATGCGAAGGCCGCGGTCCACGGTGCGAGTTCCCACGGTCCGGCGCGATCGCCGGCGAACGTCTCGAGCAGGCGGTGAAAACCGAGCACCGCGGCAACGGCCAGCACGATGACCCACGCGTTGAACACCATGTGGTCATCCGGCGCCACCAACGTCGGCAACGAGAGCAGCAGCATCCAGGCGAAGGATACGTGTCCGTGCACCTCGGCCGCGAACAGGCTGCCCGTGGACAACACGGCGTCGATGGCGCGTCGCGCGCCGTCGTAGTACACCGCGCCGTCCCACAGGGGCACGAAGTCGAGGTACTGAACGGTCACGAACACGTACGCCGCGATCACCAGCACCAGTGGCGCGAAGCGCAGCCAGGCGGCGTTCGATGCCTGCGCCTGCGTCGCCTTGGCGGCCGCGGCCACTTGTGGACGAGGATTCATCGATCGACTACATTCTCGGCGTCGTAGCGCCCGCCGCCGATGCTGGAACCGGGGCCGAACGCGAACCTTGCCTGCGAGACATCACCCTGGACACGACACCGCCGAATGCCATCCGCCATGGCCGGACGGCCGAACTCACGGCCACCGCGCTCGCATGCGTGGTGGCGGCCAGCTCGCTCCTGCTGTTCGCCGGTCACAACCTGCCGTACACCGGCATGTGGTACGACGAATCCATACAGTTCTGGATATCCAGGGCAGTATCGCCGTTCGCGGCGCCATTTTCCCACGCGGGCGGTCCCGGTGACGTTCTCGCACTCAATGCCGGGTTCAATCTCGACCCCGGCGGGTTTTCGGTGCTGCTGCATTACTGGATGTCCGTCGACACGGGACTGGCCTGGCTTCGCCTGTTCCCCTACCTTTTCTTTGTACTCGGCCTGGCCTGTCTTGGTCGCCTTGCCTACGCATGGTCGGGCTCGGCCCTGCACGCCGTGCTGAGCGTCGGTCTCGTTTGGCTGTTCGACGTGCTGCTGTATCACGCCGTCGAAATCCGTGCCTACTCGATGGAGTTTGCCGGCGTGATGGCCGTGCTGCTGTGCGCCCAATTCGCGCTGCGGCACCGAACACCGGGATGGTTTTTCGTACTCGGGATCGTGGCGGCGTTCTTCCTGACCTCCCGGTACAGCTTCGTTTTCATCGTGGCTGCCCTCGGTCTGACCCTCGTCTTCAGCGTTACCCGCGATCGCGGGCGAACGATGGAGTCGCGCATCGCATTGCTGGCGTGGTTCGCGGCGCCCATTATCGTCGTCGCCGGCTTGATCCTGTTCCTCTCCCTGCGTGGCCAGATCGAAACCTGGATGGGCGGTTCGCTGGTCGACCAGGGCGCGCCGCACTACGTCCGCCATGCCGTGCTGGCGCACAAGCCGCTGCACGAGGCGATCGCCCTTGCGCTTGGCAACCTGTTTTCTTGGAAAGGCATACCGATCACGTTGGCAACCGTGTCGGTCCTGCTGCTCGCCGTGCTCCCGTCGACCGGTCGGCGATCCCGCCCCAGTGTAACGGTATTCACCGATGGCGAGAAGCAGGCGTTGACCACGATCGCCTTCGCACTGGTCATTTCCATCTCGGTCTCGGCGCTCGGCTTCTACCCCTGGGATATCGATTCGAAGTGGAGCCAGTACCTGCTCGCCTTGTCGCCGGTGGCCATCGGTGTTTTCTCGTCCGTGCTGTTTCGCCGTGCGCGCGAAAACCGCACGCCGCGCGGCGTCGGTACACCGCTGCTGTCCGCGCTGGCCCTGGCCGTTCTCGCACTCGCCTGCCTGAACGCGATGCGCTACCGACACGTCTACTGGCTCGACCTGCGGCCGCCGCTGCTGTATCTCTCCGCAATCGCCGACGCCGACGCGCGAACCGCGGTCTGGGGATACGAGGAGCCGACGGTAAAGTACCTGTTCGAGTTCGGCCCCCTGCGCAACAAACCCGTGTATCCCTCGGCATTCGAGTTCATGGCCTGGCGAATTGAC